>LXQK01000076.1 GCA_001683905.1 Marivirga sp. ANT-B6 | reverse complement strand
TCTGTAAATCAGGTAGCCCCGGTGGTAAAAATAGACACAACGAACTTTTTATAAATAACGGAGACCTTACGTTTACGGAAAGGTCAAAGGAATACGGGCTTGATATCGTAGGCCTTTCTATGCATGCAGCCTTTTTCGATTACGACAAAGACGGTGACCTGGATTGCTACATCCTCACCAATTCGATCAAGTCGGTCGGCAATTACGATATGGTGGCCGGACAAAGAGAGATTCCTGATGCTTTTGGTGGTGGCAACAAATTTCTTGTCAATGACAATGGCCAATTCAAAGACTTTACTGCCGAAGCAGGCATCTTCCATAGCGACATCGGCTTTGGGCTGGGCATCACCCTGGGTGATTTCAATGCGGACGGGTGGACAGATATATTTATCTCCAATGATTTTTTTGAGAAAGACTATCTTTATATCAACAATACCAAGGGCGGTTTTGACGAGTCCCTTGAGCAGTATTTTCAATCCATCAGCATGGGCTCCATGGGAGCAGATTATGCTGATCTGGACAATGATGGCAAGCCGGAATTATTTGTCACAGAAATGCTGCCTGACTCTTTATCCAGAAAAAAAACGAAAACCGTTTATGAATCCTGGGATAAATACGCATTGAATGTGAGCAGTGGCTATTATCACCAATTTCCCAGAAACGTACTGCAGAAAAAAATCGGTAAAAACGAATTCGTCGAGTTGGGAAGATTTTCGGGAATTGCAGCAACAGAATGGAGCTGGGGTGCCTTGATGTTCGACATGGATAATGATGGTTTAAGGGATCTTTATATTTCCAATGGTATATTTAAAGACTTGCTGGACCGCGACTACCTTACCTATACGGCAACGGATGCCAACATCCGTGAAATGATCCAAAGCAAAGAAGAGGTGATCAAGAAACTGGTTGATCAGATGCCCTCAGGCGCCTTGCCAAACTATACATATAAAAACCTCGGCAATTTAAAATTTGAAAACGTATCGGATCAATGGAATTTGACGCAACCTTCGTTTTCCAATGGTAGTGCTTATGGCGACCTGGATAACGATGGCGATCTGGATCTGGTCGTGAATAATATTGACCTCACCAGCTTCGTATTTAGAAACAATACAGACACGCTTCAACACAGGAGCTTACGGATAAGACTCACAGCAGCCGATAAAAACACATGGCAACTAGGCGCACATGTCGTTGCCAAAATTGGAAATGATATCTTTACGGTAGACAACTTCACTTCCAGAGGATTTCAAAGTTCCGTGGATCCTACAATGCATATAGGTCTAGGACCGCATCAGATGGTCGATTCATTGTTTATATACTGGCCAGCGGGCGGATATTCCATCCTCAACGACATTAAAACCAATCAACTCCTTACCCTCGAAAAGGAAAAACTGGAAGTAATCGAATTGCCGGCAGCTCCTGCCCGGGATAATATTTTGTTGTTTACTAGAAACCTCGACATCCCTTTCCGCCACCAAAGTAATAGCATCAATGACTTTAACAGAGAAAGGCTACTTCCATGGATGTACAGCAATGCCGGCCCCGGTATGGCTATTGGCGACATCAATAGCAATGGTAGCGACGAGATCTTTATTGGCGGAGGAAAAGGCCAGGCAAGTGTGATCCTATCTACAGAAGATGAAAAAATGAAGATGTTAAACATACCTGCCTTAGAAAAAGATCAATTGGCTGAAGATATCAGTAGCGTGTTTTTTGATGCAGACAATGATGGCGATCTTGACTTGTACGTGGCAGCAGGAGGCAGATCCTTCCCCAAAAGTTCGAGTGCGCTCATGGACAGGTTGTATATCAATGATGGCCATGGCAATTTTGAGTTGTCAAAACACAGATTGCCCTTTAAGGAATATATCAGTACCAGTATGGTTAAAGCTGCAGACTTTAACAATGATGGCTTTATTGATCTATTTGTCGGAGAGCGGTTTCATCCATTTTATTATGGTATCGGAGGCCGTGGGTATATTTTTCAAAACGACGGAACGGGCAAATTTACCGATGTCACAAGCAACGTTCTACCTGCTTTAGCTGATTTAGGCATGGTCACCGATGCTGCTTGGATGGATATCAACGGAGACGGATTTAACGATTTGGTGGTTGTGGGAGATTGGATGCCTATAAAAATTTATATTCAGGAAAAAGGAAAGTTTATCGATCAATCAGCAGCCTATGGAATGGAAAATACCAGAGGTTGGTGGAACACCATTGCTTCAGGTGATTTAAACAACGATGGAAAAGTAGACTTCATCGTCGGAAATCACGGAACTAACTCCTTTTTCCGTTCAGGCGACAGGATGTATGTCCATGATTTTGATGCCAACGGATCTATTGAGCAAATTTTTTGTACAAGAATTGGCGACAAGTATTACCCTGTTATTGATAAGGATGAGCTGATTTCTCAAATCCCAAGCCTGAAGAAAAAATTGCTATTTTACAAACTGTATGGCAAATTATCTATTGAGGAGATATTTGGAAGCGAACTTGAACAAGCTAAAATCTTTGAAGTAGATTTACTGGAGTCGATGCAATTTTTGTCAAAGGGGAATTCATTTGAGAAGGTGCCTCTTCCTGCAGAAGCCCAATATTCGTCCATATATTCCCTATTGATAGAAGATATCAACGAAGATGGTACGCTGGATGTCATTGCAGGAGGAAATAATTTTTTAGTTAAACCCCGATATGGTAGATTTGATGGCTCTAAAGGTTGGTATTTTGAGGGCGTCAACAAAAAAGCAGGTTTTACCTTAAAGAATGGTCAAAATATAGGCGTTAATGGTGAAATCAGAGCCATTGTATTAATAGAGATGAAGGGAAAGAGGAATTTAATGTTTACCATCAATAATGGAGACGTAATATCTTATGAAATCGATAATTAGTATTTTATCATTGATCGTTATTTTTTGTAGCTGCGGAGAATCCGAGTATACTAAATTGGTAAAAAATGAGTTTGAAAGCGGTAAAAGATATGATTCGCTTCTTTTTAACATCAAATTTGAAGATCAACAAAAGGATTTTTTTGCGAAATGTTGGCAACTGAATAGCCAGGGACTGGTCACGCATGGGCCAAATAATTCCAGTGTGCAATATGTTTTTAAAGACTCTTTAAGTCATGATACACCAACAACTGTTGTGCTCCTGTTTTATCCGAAGTTCGACGAAAAAAATCAATTAAATAATCTCGATATGGAGATATCCTATTCTGCCTGGTCGCCATGGAACCGGGCTTATCAATCTGATAGCCTCTTGGTTAAGGTTGTAGATATGATGGAAAGATGGTATGGAGGAAATCCTTTTATCTACGTCGATATTGAGAAAAATAACCACGAGATCCCCATTAAGGTAGATGGAAATAGAAGAATTATATTACGAAAAAAAGATGATCAGACTGTTTTAGCTGTCATACAGGACATTTATCACCAGGCCTATAAACATCCTTCATTGTAAAGCTGAATATATGAACAGGTATATTGCCATTTGTCTTGTGCTCATGCTTGCTGCCTGCAGCCCCTCGGAAGAGAAAAAAGCAACCACTACCCCACTCTTTGAGCTTCTGCCAGTTGAAACAACTGGAATAGATTTTATTAATCAACTGGCGTTCGATGAAAATTTCAATGTCTATACTTACCGAAATTATTACAATGGCGGTGGGGTTGCTATAGGGGATATCAATAACGACGGGCTGGTAGATATTTATTTTACCTCCAACCTCGGGGATAACAAGCTTTACTTAAACGAGGGAGATTTTAAATTTAGGGATATTACAAACGAAGCCGGTGTAGCGGGCACCAAGGGCTGGTCTACCGGTGTAACGATGGCCGATGTAAATGGTGATGGATTACTGGACATTTATGTATGCAACTCTGGAGATCTGGCAGGCGATAATAAGCAAAATGAATTATTCATCAACCAGGGCAATTCCACTTTTAAAGAGGAAGCCTCCGCCTATGGGCTGGACGACCTTGGCTACTCTACCCACGCTTCGTTTTTTGATTTTGACAAAGATGGTGATCTGGATGTATACCTGTTGAATAATTCTTACCAGGCCATAGGAAGTTTTAACCTTGAAAAAAGTGAAAGGAGTAAAAGAGACGTGCTGGGAGGTGACAAGCTCCTTAAAAATAATGATGGTATATTTACAGATGTTAGTGAAGAGGCGGGGATATACGGAAGCATCATTGGGTTTGGCCTTGGCGTTACCATAGGAGATGTCAACAAAGATGGATGGGACGATATTTTCGTTTCTAACGACTTTTTTGAACGGGATTACTTGTATATCAATAATCAAGATGGCACATTTTCTGAAATATTGACGACTGCTATGCAGTCGATCAGTGGTGCCTCGATGGGTGCAGATTTAGCCGACATCAATAATGATAGCTACCCCGATTTATTTGTTACGGAAATGCTTCCTGATCAATATAGCAGGCTTAAAACAGTAACAACTTTCGAAAACTGGGATAAATATCGCTATAACGTTAAAAACGGATATCACCACCAGTTCACCAGAAACATGTTGCAACTTAACAACAGGGATAACACTTTCAGTGAAATCGGAAGATTTGCCGGCGTCGAAGCGTCGGATTGGAGCTGGGGTGCCTTGATCTTTGATATGGACAATGATGGTTTCAAAGATATTTTTGTCTCTAATGGTATATTTCAGGATTTAACGAATCAGGATTACCTCAATTACGTGTCTAACGAAGAGGTAATTAAATCTATCCTCGTAAATAATAAAGTCAACTATAAAAAATTAATTGACATCATTCCCTCCAATGCCGTAAGCAACAAAGCCTTTTTAAATGATGGGAAATACAACTTCCACGATGCTGCAAAGGAATTAGGGCTCGACTCTTTATCATTTTCAAATGGAGCCGCCTACGCAGATCTTGATAATGACGGTGACCTGGATCTGGTGGTAAACAACGTAAATATGCCAGCATTTGTCTATCGTAATAATCTTAATAGTAATAATAGGTTTATCAGGTTGGTATTGGTCGGCGAAGGCAAAAATACTTTTGCCTATGGTGCACAAATTACTGCCTTTACAGGCGATAAGCAATATTATGTGGAGCAACAACCTGCGCGAGGCTTCCAAAGTTCTGTAGACCATCGGCCGTTGATAGGTATGCCTGCTGGTGGCCCGGTAGATATTCAGGTAAGGTGGCCTTCGGGAAAAATCACCTACCAAAAGGATATAAAAACGAACCAGACACTTACCTTAAAAGAAGTAGATGCAGGCAGTACTACTTTGATAGTCGGCGAAAAGGCGGATGTCATATTTACTAAAAAAGCTGAAACTGATATGGTTCACGTGGAAAATGATTTTGTAGATTTCTATCGCGACAGGCTGATCTACCATATGAACAGTACAGAGGGACCGAAAATGGCTGTAGGTGATATAAATGGTGACGGAATAGTCGATTTTTATCTTGGTGGTGCCAAAGGTAGTGCCGGGCAGCTTTTTGTTAGTTCTGGCAGTAAGTTTCTAAAAAAAGAAACCGACGTTTTTGAAAAGCATAAAGAGTCAGAGGATCTGGGCGCTGTGTTCTTCGATGCAGATAATGATAACGATCTGGATCTTTACGTATGCAGTGGTGGTTCAGAATTTTCCCAAACGTCATCAGCATTAAAAGACAGGTTATACATCAACCAGGGTGATGGTACTTTTGTGGACAGCGAACAAACGTTACCCATAACGAAAAAATATATCAGTACGTCTGTTGTTATACCGCTGGATTATGACGGCGACGGAGACCTTGATTTGTTTGTGGGGGAGCGAATGAATCCATTTCAGTATGGCATGCCAGGTAGCGGCTATATTTTAAACAATGATGGAACGGGTAAATTTAAGGATGTCACTTCCACAGTAGCACCAGCATTATCCAATATTGGAATGATCACGACGGCCCAGGCTGCAGATCTAAATGGCGATGGCGTAGCCGATTTGGTCATAACGGGCGAGTATATGGGTATCCAAATCCTGATCAATAAAAACGGAAAATTTACCATCCAAAATGATAACTTATCACAGTTAAAAGGCTGGTGGCACTCCCTTCACTTGGTAGATCTCAATAACGATGGTCATACAGATATTGTGGCAGGAAATCACGGCTTAAATAGTCGATTCAAAGCCTCTTCCGATCAGCCCATCAAATTATTTATCGGTGACTTTGATAATAATGGCACCCTGGATCCCATCTTAACAAAGACAAATGCCAACGGCAAGGCCTATCCTTATGCTTTACGCCATAACTTAGCTGAGCAATTAAAATTTGTGATGAAGAGATTCCCTTCCTATGAAAGCTTTAAAGAGGCTTCCATAGAGGACATTCTTTCACCTGAACAAATTAAAGCTGCTACTATTCTCGAAGTAAATACGCTGGCAACGATGGCTTTCATTAATGATGGTAAAGGTCACTTCTCGATGCGCATACTGCCATTCAAAAGCCAGCTAAGCCCTATTTATGCAATAACATCCGGAGATTTTAACCGCGACGGGTTCACGGACCTGTTGATGGGAGGAAACCTGTATGCTGCCAAACCCGAAGTTGGCAGGTATGATGCTAGCTTTGGCGCTTATTTAGAAAATAAAGGAGATGGCACTTTTCTAGAAAGCCAGGACAATAAAGGATTCCAGGTTCATGGTGAGATCAGGGATATATTTGTTGATGAGAAATCGGTGTATGTTGTTAGAAATAATGCACCTGTGCTCATATTTTCATATCGATGATGCGAAAATTACAGCTGGTTCTAATTTTTTTCCTTTTCCTACTGGGTTGTACCAGAAAGGAACCAACCGTAGCAAGCAGATTCCAGCTTTTAAATCCATCCGAAACCAATGTTGACTTTATCAACAGGCTATCAGAAAAGCAGGTTGATATCATTGAGTATGCCTATTATTATAATGGAGGTGGCGTTGCAGCCGGAGACATCAACAATGACGGGCTAATTGATATCTTCTTTACCGCTAATGAAAATAAAAACAAACTTTTTCTCAACCAAGGCAATTTCGTATTTAAAGATGTTTCAGCAGCAGCCGGAATAGAAGGAACCGGGGACTGGTCGACGGGTGTGACCATGGCCGATGTCAATAATGATGGAAACCTGGATATCTACGTCTCCAATGTTGGCGGATATAAGGGTTTGCAGGGCGCCAACGAGTTGTTTATTAACAATGGTGACGGCACTTTTACAGAATCAGCCAAAGCCTATGGACTTGATTTTATTGGCTTTTCAACCCAAGCGGTCTTTTTTGACTACGACCGCGACGGAGACCTGGATATGTACCTGCTCAATCACTCTGTGCATAGTGTGAGAAGTTACGGACCAGCGACTTTGCGTCACGAAAGCGACGCTCGCGCGGGAGATCGATTATACCGCAATAACCTAAAGGAAGGTGAAAAGCGATTTACCGATGTAACGTCCGAAGCGGGCATTTTCAATAGCCAGATTGGTTATGGATTAGGCGTCGTAGTGGGAGACGTTAACGATGATATGTGGCCCGACATTTATGTCTCCAATGATTTCCACGAAAATGACTACCTCTACATCAACCAGGGTGATGGCACTTTCTCAGAACAGTTGGAAAAACGCATTGGACATACCAGCCGCTATGCTATGGGTAATGCCATGGGTGATTTAAATGGCGATAATTTGCCCGATATTATCACCCTGGATATGTTACCTGACGATCCTGAGATTCTGCAAAAATCAGCCAGTGAAGACCGGCAGGAAGTGAGTGATATAAAAAAAGAAAGCGGATATGCTGACCAGTATGTACGGAATGCGTTTCAGTTAAACAGGGGCAACGGTCATTTTAGTGAAATAGCTCAGCTGGCAGGTATTTCGGCCACTGATTGGAGCTGGTCTCCAACCATCGCAGATCTGGACAACGACGGTAAAAATGAGCTATACATCACCAACGGTATTTTCAAACGCCCGAATGACCTCGATTATATTCAATATATGGGCAACCTTTCGCAAATGAGGTATTCTGCCACGGCGTCAGATTCTATTAATAGAAAATTGATCGATAAAATGCCCACGCTAAAGGTAAGTAACTATACTTTTAAAAGCAGTGGGAAGTACAAGTATAAAAATGTTTCGAAAGATTGGGGCCTTGCTGAGCCCTCCTATTCCAATGGTGCAGTAGCGGCAGACCTTAATAATGACGGCAAGCTGGACCTAATTGTTAATAATGTAAATCAGCAGGCATTCATATATAAAAACAAAGGAAGCGGGGACGCAGGCAATTTTCTACAGGTGGAGCTTCGCGGTAAAAAAAGCAATTACTATGGCATCGGTGCAAAAGTCTCTGTTTACACTAATGGCCATGTTCAAACGCAGGAAATAATTTCTACCACAGGCTTCCAGTCCTCGGTTCCGCCAATGGCTCATTTTGGATTGGGCAATAAGTCAAAGGTAGATAGTATCAGGGTCCAATGGCCTACAGGAAAATATCAAACATTGAAACCCAAGGGACTTAATAAAAAGTTGATCATCCTGGAAAAACAGCAGGGTGAAATCATACAACCCACGGTAAGAATTCAGGCAGATACAAGTGAAAATGTGGTATTTGAGCCAGTTTATCAGCATATTGAAAATAACTTTAAAGACAATAGCCGGGAGTATCTGATACCCTACAAGCTATCAGCGGAAGGGCCAGCTTCCGCAGTAGGAGATGTTAATGGCGACGGCTTGGATGATATATTTTTCGGAGGTGGTAAATACCAGCCTGGCAAAATTTATTTGCAGCAAAAAGATGGTAGCTTTCTCGAAAAAAAGCAAAAATGGACCACAGAACATGCCATTTTTGAGGATGTTAGCGCGGAACTTTTTGATGCCAATGGCGATAAGTATTTAGACCTAATCGTCATAAGCGGAGGAAACGAAGAATCTGTTGGAAGCACCAATTTACAAGACAGGCTATATATCAATGATGGGAAAGGGAATTTTACGCTCGCGAAAGATGCCTTACCTCATGGCAACCACAATGGCTCCGTCTCCAAAGCCCACGATATTGATGGGGATGGCGACATGGACCTATTTATTGGCAATAGGTCTGTCCCCGGAAATTATGGGCTACCGGCAGACCAATTTATTTTAGTTAATGATGGAAAAGGCATCTTTTCCATTGCCTTTCGGGAGAAACTCGGCATGGTCACTGACGCCGCGTGGGCTGATATCGATGGTGATGACAAAGTTGAATTAATTGTAGTTGGTGATTGGATGCCGGTAACTATCTTAGAAAGTAGAAACCAAACTTTCGCCATCCGGAAAGGCGTTAAAGGATTGGAAGATACATTCGGCTGGTGGAAATCTTTGGCGATTGCTGACGTAAATGGCGATGGATTACCGGATATCATCGCTGGCAATGTCGGAGAAAATATGAAAATGATTCCCACGAAAGAGAAACCGGTTGAACTATATCTCGCAGATTTTGATAAAAACGGAAAGATTGATCCTGTGATCTTTTATCATAAACAGGGAAAGCTGATACCTCTAGCTTCCAAAGATCTTCTGGCTAAACAAATGCCATTTCTCAACAAAAAGTTTAATTCATACCTGCAATATGCAACTGTGGGGAGGCCACAGGATCTTTTTGCTGACGAAGCGATCAAAAACAGTAAAAAGCTCTATGCCAATACTTTTAAAACCAGCATGTATATCAACGCTCCTTCGGGTACGTTTTCCTTTGAAAGCATGCCTGAGGAAGTTCAGTTTAGTTCAGTAAATGCCATTTTTGTTGATGAAAATTATGCTGCAGGGACAATCTGGATAGGAGGAAACTTTTTTGATAATAGTGTAGACCTGGGCAGAAGTGATGCGCAAAGCCAAATTCGACTGACAAAAACGCCAAACGGTTACGTGGCAGACAATTTTAAATCGAATACAATTGCCTCCATTAGGAATTTGCAAATAATTGTGGTGTCGGGAAAAGCCTACTTAATACTGGTCAAAAATAATGGTAAACCTGAATTTATTCCAATAGAATAAACGTTACAGGTGCAGTAGATTGATCTGGTTCTATCACAAAGGCGTCAATTCAGAAATTACTTTGATTGATTAAAAAACGTAAAAATGGCGTATTTGATTTAATTTTTTTTTAAATTTAGAGTTAGAAAATATAGTTTAAAACTTCTCTGGCATCATTGAAATGTTTCTTGCGATAGTTGAAAAAGTTACTGGATAGAAAACCTTAAGTAGTCGGATTTTTGTTAAAAAGCACCTAAACTTGGAAAGGCAGATAATATGAGATTGAAAACAACATTTATAATTCTAATGATCGGATTAATTGGTGCCTGCCAAGGGCCTAAAAAAGAGATTGTTTTAGAATCAGACATGCTACATCATGCTGTACAAAATTTAACCGATGTTATAGTCCACGACATTTTTTCTCCCCCTGTTGCCAGTCGTATATATGCATATACCAGCATTACAGCGTATGAAATACTCGCATTAAAAGATTCCTCCTATAAATCATTGGCAGGACAACTCAACGGTTTAGATCCTATACCTGCACCCACTCAAAAAATCAATTATGATGTTGCTGCGGTGGATGCTTACTTATTGGCAAGTATTAAATTGATTTTTTCTGAAGACAAGATTATACAATACCGGGAAGAATGGCACCGGGACTTGAAGAAACAAGGTATTGACGAGGAAATCTTAGACAATTCAATTGCGTATGCACAGGGAGTAGTAAATCATATTTTTGATTGGGCTGATAAAGATAACTATAAGCAGACCAGAACTTTCCAGAAGTATACCATTACTGGCGAAGAAGGGATATGGCAGCCAACGCCACCTGCCTATATTGAAGCCATAGAACCTCATTGGGGGAAAATTCGCCCTTTTGTCATTGATTCTTCTGCGCAGTTCAAAGCCAAAGGGCCTAATAAATTCAACCTGGAAAAGGAAAACATATTTTACAAGCAAGTAGTAGAAGTTTATGAGACAGTAAACAATCTTAGTACAGAACAGAAAGAAATAGCGGCGTTTTGGGATTGCAATCCTTACGTGATGAATGTGCACGGCCATGTGATGTTTGCCACCAAAAAGATCACCCCTGGCGGCCATTGGATGGGCATTGCTAAAATCGCTTGTGAAAAAGACAAGGCTGATTTGGTAAAAAGCGCCTATGCCTATACGCTCACTTCTATTGCCATTGCAGACGGATTTATCAGTTGCTGGGATGAAAAATATCGCAGCAACCTTATTCGGCCTGAAACAGTCATCAATAAACACATCGACCAGGATTGGCTTCCACTATTGCAAACCCCTCCTTTTCCGGAGTATCCAAGTGGTCATAGTGTCATTTCCAGTGCAGCGGGAATAGCGTTAACATCTATATTCGGAGCATCTTTTGGGTTTATGGACGATACAGAAGAAAAGTATGGCTTACCAACCCGAACGTTTTCTTCTTTTGTTGCAGCATCTGAAGAAGCTGCAATAAGCAGGTTATATGGTGGCATACATTTTATGCCCGCTATAACTGATGGTTTCGAACAGGGAAAGCAGGTTGGAAAATTTATTATAGAAAACATAGAGTTTAAAGAACAGCCTGCTAATGATGGTGCTGTAGCCTTTAGTTCTGGCCACTAACCTTCGCCTCTTTTTTCATTTTGTCAGAACGTGACTAGAGATGGATTTGCTTGAGACCTTATTTTGATAAATATTTTCACATACCTACAGTCATGCGTAATTAATACGCCTGAATATCCATGGATCCTTTGTCTTTAAATTAATTATTCTCCATCATGACATTAAAAAATTTATTTTTTAAGATAGTTTATCTGTGCCTTATCTTCTTCGTAATTGCTTGTGAATCAAAAAAAGAAATTGAAAGACCGCGTGATCCATGGGTTTTTCGTTCGGTGCTTGATAAGCAGGCTCGCATGGTCACTGTAGCGCTTCATGAGGATTTATACGTCGCATACGACGCAAAGCATGCTGGCTTATATAAAGTTTGGAAAGGTGGCGTTAACTTCGACGGCGCAGTTTACACATCTGTTCACGGGCCACAGCCAACCAGTCGTGGGTATGCTTTCTACAGCCAACCGCTGGATAACCCCTATTGGAGGATTATTAAAAATAACCAGGAAATCATGCCTGAAGTACACTTCAAAGGATATAGCATCGAGGATAATCAGGTAACTTTTAATTTTCATCTTATCGTAGATGGAAATACAATCATAGTAAGGGAAAAACCTGAATATATCTCCAAAGATGCGAAAATCGGGTTTTCGAGAACATTTATTACAGAAAATGTTCCTCAGGGTTACGAAGTAGCTTTACTCACTACCCTTACTTCCTTAGAAAAAGATGAAGACTATAATACAAATGGTAAATTTTCGATACGTGATTCAAAAACTAAGCAGTATGAATTAGGACAAACCATCTCAATTGGAGGAATCTTAGTGCTGCACTCTAATGACGAAACCACTTTAAATACGTTTTTTCACGTTGGTTTTGACAACGAAGGTGAGAACAGTCAGGCAGAAGGCCAGGAAGTAAATGCATTAGTAAAAGGAGCAACCCTGATAGAAAATAGCGACTGTAAGAGCTGTCACAATGAAGAAAAGAAGACGATAGGACCAGCCTATATTGCCGTGGCCGAAAAGTATGATTTCAATGACGGTAATATTGCCAAACTAGCCGAGAAAGTAATTAAGGGAGGAAGTGGTAATTGGGGTGAAGTAATGATGAACGCCCACCCAGACTTGCAGGAGGATGATGCCAGGGCGATGATATCTTATATATTGTCATTGAGTGGCAAAGAAAAAGAAGTGGACGGTCAACAGGATTTGGCTGCTGGCACCCCGACTATTCCCCTTGTACTTACTGATGATAACAAAAATTTCAGCGAAGAAAAAGATCCTAAATTATATCCTGGTCTGGCCACGAATCTGTATACCTACTCCGACCGCTCCATCTCATTTTTTGAAATAGGCAAGAAATTCCCGCCCACATTGTCGGGTGTTTCTCCTGCCATTCATGTACTCAATGAGCAAAGTTTAGGTGCAATACAAAATAATGTTTATCTGGAGTTTAAGGGTTTCATAGATATACCGGAGGACAATAATTACGTTTTCCGGCTCATTAGCGATGACGGATCCTGGCTATTTCTTGATGGGGAGGAAATAATCAATAACGAAGGTGACCATGCCCCGATTGTAAAGGATGGTGAAATGTACCTCAAAAAAGGGATGCATGAGCTGCAAATCAGCTATCAACAGGGTGGCGGTGGTGGAATGGTATCTTTCCAATGGGCTACACACGGTACTGGGGAGTTTTCTGTAGTGCCCAATAATGTACTCAAACATAAAAAGGAGCAGTTTAAGAAGGTAGTTCCGTATATTACTGCTGAGCAGCTGGTTAAGAATATTCCTGGTGATATGAAGCCATTGCTGGACGTTCACCCTAGCTTTGATTTATCACAAGCCCGCCCGGACGATTTTCAGCCGCGAGTTGGTGGCATGGATTTTTTGCCTGATGGCAGAATGATTCTCTGCACCTGGGATTCAACCGGACCGGTATATCTCATCGACGGCGTGTCCAGCGGGAAACCCGCTGACATGAAAGTCAAAAGAATAGCTGCAGGTCTGGCTGAGCCGTTAGGTATTAAAGTAGTAGATGGTGAAATCTTTGTACTGCAAAAACAGGAGCTAACGCAGCTAATTGATCACGATGGCGACGATATTATCGATGAGTATCGAACGATCAGTGATCGATGGAGCGTATCACCGAATTTTCATGAGTTTGCCTTCGGGCTGGAATACAAGGACGGATTTTTTTATGCTGCCCTTGCCACAGCCATTGAACCAGGTGGCGCCAGTTCCAATCCGCAGATTCCCGATCGCGGCAAAGCCTTAAAAATCAGCAGGAAAGACGGTAGTATAGAATTTGTTGCGCATGGGTTAAGAACGCCCAATGGCATAGGCATTGGCATTGATAACGAAATATTCATCGCAGATAATCAGGGCGATTGGCTACCGGCAAGTAAGATTGTACATTTACAACCCAATGCCTTCTACGGTTCTCGATCAGTCAATTTCGAAGGGACGGCGTCACTCAAGGAGACCCTGCCGGTTGTTTGGTTGCCGCAGAATGAAATCGGTAATTCGCCAAGTCAGCCTACTTACCTGAATGTTGGGCCTTACCAGGGGCAGATGATTCACGGTGAGGTTACCCACGGTGGTATCAAAAGAGTTTTTGTAGAGAAAGTCAATGGCAATTACCAGGGCGTGGTATTTCGCTTTACCCAAGGCCTGGAGGCGGGTGTAAATAGACTGGAGTGGGGCCCCGATGGCGCTTTATACATAGGTGGCGTAGGGTCTACGGGAAACTGGCTGCACCAAGGCAAGCTTTGGTATGGTTTGCAACGCCTTACTTACAACGAAAAACCTACCTTCGAGATGCTTGCTGTACGGGCAAAATCGAATGGTATGGAGATAGAATTGACAGCACCTATAGCCAAAGAAGAGTATATAAGCCAGGAAAATTTTGAAGTGAACCAATGGTATTACAAACCCACAGCTGAGTATGGCGGTCCTAAGATGGATTTGAAAGCGCTGGCGATAAAATCCGTTAACTTAAGTGAGGACAGGAAAAGGGTATTCCTTGAACTGGAAGGCATGAAACCAGCGCACCTGGTTTATGTGCATATCAATCAACCGTTTAAGAGTAGTAATAATCTATCTCTCTGGTCGACAGAGGCGTGGTATACGCTAAATGCCATCCCTGCCAATGATCCTGGATTTTCACGGCCGA
>LXQK01000075.1:2247-6914 GCA_001683905.1 Marivirga sp. ANT-B6 | reverse complement strand
ATAGATGGAAAACCAGACCTTATCTTTACGAGTAAAGATGCCACCTCGTCTTATGTTTCTGTAAAGCGTAATTTGAACTGCCTGAAGCCTGAGTTGACGCCTGCAACCCCAGCGACAATTTGTGCCGGAAGCGCTTATCAATTGAAAACCGTGTCTGTCGACGGTGCGACCTATAAGTGGCTTAGAAATGGCGTGTCCTATAAAGATGGTACTGAGCCTTTTCTGGATATTACCGAGACCGGAACTTATGCCGTTACCGTTACATCAGCAGGTGGAAGTTGCCAGCAAACGTCATCGTCGGTCGAAGTTACCGTTACTGCTGGCGTTATACCGGAAGACCCGGTAGCTTCTAACTCGGGCCCATTTTGTATAGGGTCTACCATTCATCTGACATCTACAACCGTTACGGGTGCTACCTATACGTGGACGGGGCCAAATGGTTTTACTTCAACTTTACAAAATCCACAAATTGCCAATGCTCAACTTGGCATGGCCGGCGTTTATTCATTGGAAATTAAAAAAGGAAGTTGCCAAAGCGGAACAGTCACTACAACTGTACAGGTTGAAGGTCCACCGTCAGTTTCCATCATTTCATCGAATCCAACGACGTTTTGCAGAGGCAAGTCCACCATACTTTCTGTACCCAATAACGCGACCCATACCTATCAGTGGAAAAAGAACGGGGCGAATGTAACTGGAGCGGTAACCTCCTCCTTTTTAGCACAGGAAACTGGCAGTTATACCGTCGTTGTGACTAAAGACGGTGGCTGTAGTGCGGAAAGCGCAGCGCTCACCGTGACGACCGTAGAAAAACCGGTCGCTAAATTCGATATACCTTCGGTTGTATGTGTAAATCAAAATTTTGTTCTGGAGAATATCTCCGAATCACAAGCAGGAATTCAAACATTTTACGCCTGGAATTTTGGTGATGGCAGCTCAACCACCGGTAAGAATGTATCACAGACCTATACGCAACCCGGCGTCTACGCCATTACTTTAAAGGTGTATTATGCAGACGAAGATTGTAATGGCGTAATCACGAAAGACATCACTGTGCTAGCACCTTTCGAAGTAGCAATTAAAAAATCAACCGCAGAAGATATTTGCGAAGGGCAGCCGGTAAGTTTGTCTGTAGTTGGAAGTTTTTCCGAAATATTATGGAGTACAGGAGCAACCACAACGACCATAGATGTAACAGCTGCAGGAGCCTATTCCGTGAAGGTCAAAAATAGTGGTGGCTGTATAGCCCAGGCATCGTTGACAGTAGATTTTATAAGTGCACCCTTGCTTCTGCTTGAAGCCGATCGAAATATTATAGAACCAGGCGAGAGCGTACAGCTTTCTGCAAGTGGAGCAATGTCTTATACCTGGTCTGGAGGCGAATCTTTAAGCAATACCTCCATTTCAAACCCCATAGCTTCACCTTTAGTAACTACCACTTATATTGTAACAGGGATAGGAGAAAATGGATGTAAAGCCAAAGCAGAAATTACCATTGAAATTGATAATTCTATCAACATCAAACCTTCTTTATTCTTTTCACCAAACGGCGATGGAACTAACGATACCTGGTTTGTAGAAAAAATAGAAAACTACCCGGCCTGCCAACTAGTCATTTTTGACCGCCAGGGTATAAAAGTGTTCACAGCCAGGCCTTACGCCAATGATTGGGATGGCACCTTAAATGGCAAACCCCTGATGGAAGGTGTCTATTACTTCGTCATCAAATGTGACGGCTACACCAAATCAGGATCCATTACGCTTTTAAGATAAACCACTATCCTTCCACACTTATGTTACTGATATTTAAAAATATCTGTCATATTTTTTGTGGGCAAAAAGTGATTATTTTTATAATTGGCTTAGAACCCATCCCTAATACATATGTAATTTTTCCATCAGATTAGATCATATTTTCAATATCCGATTCAATATATTTATATAAGCTATTAAGTAGAAAGACTTATAGTACAATTTGATCGATACCAGGCGACATTCACGCTCACTCCTGATTAAGCCCGGATAGAAAAAGGTACTATATAATTTTTCCAATATATACCATTATTGGAAACTTAGTAATCAACCAGAATATATGATTGAATTTTTACAAAAAGTCCTGAAAAGCCGGTTAACATTTCACCAAATCACCTCCTTAGAAAGATCGACTGGGAGTGGCGGCATGTATGTTAACGCTCCAATTAAGCTATTCCTGCTATTTGCTTGTTCTCTTGCCTTTAATATTGTTCACGGACAAGGGTTTATTCCGCGTGATGATGCTGCGCAGATTAGCGAGAACTGTTATAGCATTACAAAAAACCAGAACAACCAAAGAGGCGCAATATGGTGGGACGAAAAAATTAACCTAACGCAGGCTATAGAATGGAACTTTGTGATCTATATGGGTGACAAAGACACTGGCGCTGACGGTATAGCTTTTGTTTTGCACAATGATGCTGCTGGCCTAAACGCCAAAGGTGAAAGAGGTGGAGGACTGTACTTTGGTGATCATCCCTCTCAAGCAGGAACTACGAAGATTTCCCCATCAGTTGCTATTGAGTTCGATACATATAGAAATACCAATTGCGATGGTAAAAGTGGCGAGGATCCCAAGTTCGACCATACCACTGTGGTTTATAATGGAGATATGTGCAATGGAGCACAATTCAGCCCGGTACCCATCAACCCTAACCAGCAAAACGTGGAAAACAATGCTTGTTTTTCATATAAGATTAATTGGGATCCTGCTGCAAAAGAACTCAAACTGACTTTAGATGGTGATCTGATTTTTACGCACAACGATGATTTGGTCGCTAAAGTATTTAACAACAACCCATCGGTTTTTTTCGGATTTACCGGTTCTACCGGAGGATCGATTAATGAGCAGACCATTTGTATTCTGAAAGGTAACACCACACCCGTTGCCAACGACGATGTACTGACTACTGGTAATAATACGGCGGTTACAGGAAATGTGCTGGCCAATGATTTTGATCTTGATGGTGATGTCGTAATTTTATCTAAAATTTTAACCGGCCCCCTATATGGTGCTGCTGAAATAACTACCGATAGCAAAATTCGCTATACACCTTCGGCAAACTTTGCCGGCGTCGATTCTTTGCAATATGAAATCTGCGATGCTTCAGTAGATAAATGTTATGCAAACTGTGCTACTGCATGGATGAAAATCAATGTCGCATGTCCGGTATACGCACTAGGGGTCACTAAACTCCGCGACAACAACATTTGCGATGAAGCAAATAGCATCGACAACGGAGCAGCGAAGGCTTTTGTGCTGATCAATGGCGTTGAACAAACAGCAAATTTTACTTTTTACTGGTCGGCCGGTGGTACGGTCAAAGTAATACCCGACTATATCGGCTCTACCTATAGCAATATCCCTGATGGCCAATATACAGTTTACGCCAGAAACACCAATACACAATGTGTTACTGCGGCTGAAAGTGTTACAATAGAGAGAATAAGCAGTATACCAGAGGTTGCTATCGTTTCCGACAGAGATCTTACGGATTGTAAAAATCCCAACGGAAAATTATCTGCCTATGCAGTGGTAAATGGTGTCAATGTGGTCGATGGTTATACTTTTGCCTGGTATGAACAAAGCGCCGGATTAACCGGTAATCCATTATCAAAATCCCACGTTGTCAATAGTTTAAAGGCTGAGCAGTATGTTGTATTAATAACCAGTAAAACAACAGGATGTTCTAATATTGCTTCCTATACCGTCCTCAACAAAGCTGAGATAGGAACCTTGTCCGCCTCAGTGTTGAGCCATGTTGTGAATTGCAATCAGCCGAATTCCGGGTCAATTAGGGCCTCAGTTCTTGAGGGAAATCCTAATTTTACATTTAATTGGTATCGTGGTACTACCACGAACTCAGCAAATCAACTGGCGGCGACTGGACCTGATCTCACCGGCCAGCCGACTGGCTTTTACACCGTAACGGTTACTTCCAATCGTTCAAAATGCGTCTCAAATCCTGTTGTCTTAGAAATAGAGGATAGAACAATGCTACCGACAATTGGTATACAAAACCAGAACCAAACGTCATGCGATCCTGCTACCCCTAATGGTAGTCTTACAGCCACTGCCAGTACGGCAGGCGGCGAGCCAGCGGCAGGATATAGTTATACCTGGTTTAGAGGTGCAAATACTGTAACTCAAATAGGAACCGGAAGTACAATATCGAATTTAACGGCTGATACCTATACCTTAAGGGTGGTTAACCTGACAACAAATTGTGTTAAAACACAGACAGCCATTATTACTGATCAAAAAGTAACACCGACCCTTACGACTTCCTCCACCAACCTTACGAATTGCTTCCCGCTGAACGGAAGTGTATCGGCTACCTCTGGGAATAATGATGCCAACTATACTTTTATCTGGTATACCGGAAATGGCGTAAGTGCCGGTAATATCCTGGCAGGCACTGGCCCGACACGGACAGGGTTAAGCTTTGGCAATTACACTGTTACGGCCATGGATAATATTACCAAGTGTGTTTCCAATTCATATACTATAACTGTATCAAACGAAACCATACTGCCAGCAATTGATATTGGCATTACCCCTCAAACCTCATGTACGGCCACACCAAATGGCCAACTCAATGCCGATGTAATGGTAGGTGGCGTAGCGGCAGATC
>LXQK01000075.1:0-2110 GCA_001683905.1 Marivirga sp. ANT-B6 | reverse complement strand
CTGACCAACGTGTCGGGTACCAATGGAAAAGTGGCAGAAACACTTGCTGCTGGCAATTATACCGTAAGGGTAACGAACATCGCCACCGGATGTACCGATTTCAGGGCCATCAACCTGCCACAGGTGCTTATCTACCCCGTAGTGACGGCAAGCGTAGTACAACATCTTACCATCTGTAGCCCGGCGACCGCCTTTAATGGTGAGATACGCGCAGCAATAAGCTTCGATGGCGTGGCCGTAGCAGATGCCAATATAGGCCAGTACGAGATCCGATGGTATAATGGTGCCAATACAGCTGCGCCTTTATTGACCGGTGAAAATGCCCTTGCCCTGGCCGGAAGAAATGCCGGAAGTTATACGGTAACAGCAACCCATATTGCCAGGGGTTGTACCTCTGCTCCGCTGACTGTTACTATTAACAATAATACCATTTTACCCGATATTCAAATTGCAATTACACCACAATCTTCGTGTACAACAACTCCAAACGGCATATTAAATGCTAATGTAATGGTTGGTGGCGTCGCCGCTGATTCCGTAAACTATACATTTGAATGGTTTACGGGCATTACGCCTACAGGTTCGGCACTCACGACTGTATCAGGGACGAACGGAAAGTCGGCTGTATCATTACCCTCCTCCAACTACACCGTTCGCGTTACCAATATAGCAACAGGTTGTACTGACTTTAAAACAGTAAACCTGCCAGAAAATATTCAGATACCAGTATTGACAATCATTGATATCATCGATTTCACAAACTGTAACACCCCTAACGGAGAAATTGAAGCGGCTGTTGCCGGTGGCCCTGCACCGGCAGGTTATATTTATAATTGGTATAGAGGAAAAATAGTTGACCCCCTAGCATTAATTAGTGGCGAAACCAATGCACGGATTACAGGGCTTACTCCTGGTATCTACACGGTTGAAGCCATCGATAATTATACCCTTTGTAAATCTAACAACGTCACGATTAATGTAGGTGGGATCCCTATTTTGTCGACAATTGAGGTGATAACTGAAGCGCAAAAGTGTAATAACGGGTCGAACACAAACGCTGAAACCGGTAAAATAGAAATTACAAATATCGATGGAATTCTGCTACCCAATGCGCGCTTTTCGCTGACATGGTACGTTGGCAGCCCCGTTGATCCAAATGCCACTTACTTTACCTCACCTCCTACTTCATTCACAGGTGAGGCATTCAATGCCTTAGCTATAGGTACCACTACAAACTTTTTGGAAAATGTAGTAGCCGGGGTTTACTCGGTCGAGATTACCGATAATGTCAACGGTTGTAAAGTGGTAAAAACATATACTGTCCCTTTTCTTGACTCCGAAGACCTGGACCTTAATCTAATCGTGTTAAACCATTCAACAACTTGTGATGCACCTGGAAATGGCTCTATTGAGGTAGCTTTAAAAAACTATCCTGCCACAAGGACAATCAGTGATTATACATTTAGGTGGTACGTGGGCACCAATCCAATAGTAGGCCAGGAATTAACCTATCAGAACGGCACTGTCATCGATTCTTATATTCTTTCTTCTCTCAATGGACTTCCGGGCGATGCTCCAGCGCTGCCTGCAGGCACATATACTGCTATTGCTACACAGAACTTCAATGAGATGTGTTCGACGCCACCATTTACAATCGTGGTGGAACAATACGCGGTAAAGCCTATTCTTGCTCTTGATTCTGTTAGAACGAATACTTTCTGCGTCGGTGCCGACGGTTACCTTTCGGTATCAGCCTCGCTTGGTTCCACCAATGATTCAGAAGTCAATGGCTATGCCTTTGAGTGGTTTGCGGGTAATTCCGTTAGCGGAACTTTAATTAAAAGCGAAAATATAATAACAGCTCCTTTTGAAAGCTTTATCGATAGTCAGCCTGGTGGTGAATATACTGTAAGCGTTACCAATATATTTTCTAATTGTTCCGCTGTAGCTACATATGCCATCACAAATCAGCCGTTCCAGCCGGAAATAACCAATGCAACGGTGGTAGACCAAACCCTTTGTGAGCCTTCGGGAAGCATCACCATCACCAATGCTGACCTTACAGCTTCCCCAGGGGGTACCAATGATTATATCTTTACCTGGTATGCTC
>LXQK01000074.1 GCA_001683905.1 Marivirga sp. ANT-B6 | reverse complement strand
ATTAGGTCGGCTAGGGCGGACAAGCTTAGCCGTAAAAAGCCCTCCGGCCACAAATATTATGGCGCCAATGATAAATATTAAAATTTCGCCAAAGGCTGAAAGTTCTGGTTGCAGCATCTTAAGTTTTTATTCATCACCTCGAATTCTATCTCATCTACCAGCCTTTAAATCTAAAGCTATTTGAGGAATATAAAAATTAAAAAAATTTTGTTGTTTATCTATTGTCGAAGTCGGTGGGTTCAGGATATATATAACGGATCTTACTTATTCCCTTTTCAGCTAGTATAATAATTATTTAAAAAGTATACTAATAATTGATGTCTTTGCTTTTTGCAAGGAAATCAAAAAACATACAACCAAACAAGGGGCGAAACCCTTCGAATTGACTTATACAGGAAACTCGCTGACTAATTAGTTTACCTATTAAACTGAGTTCGATTAAAAATGTGGATAAACAGGCGTTGATGCATCTCCGCATCACCTCCGTGATCATGCTGAGTTAAGAAGATACCGGATAAATAAAGATTATTGAAACTATTCCCTATAGCTTTCGGGATCCGGGCTTGACGACCGGTTTTTAATAGTCGAACTCAGGTTATTAGGTATAGTCCTATTTAGACCAAACCATCGCTGCTGATACCATTAGGAGCGACAAAAGCCTGCCGGGCTTTAACCCGAATAGACAAACGAAATCGCCATTGACAACCCTGAATGGGTTGAACATGAAAAATTGGTCTGCCGGGAATTGATTTCCGAGAATAAAATGCTTAAGCATTGTTCAACTACGCTGTGGTTGTAGCTGTAACTTTATGCATCGCCCGTTATCACGGGCTATTCGGGTTCAAGCCCGCTGGGCTTGGGGTGCCGGTTTTTTATAGTCGAACTCAGTTTATTAGATGAATGTTACACTAGTTGCCACACGTATCATATTGTGGCAATGCTCTTGGGTAAGGGATAGAGCGAAAAGCCCGCAGTGGGCAGCCATTGCGTCGGCCGGACTTGCAGCGATAGCCCGACCCCGCGCGTAGCTTGGGGTTACCCCCAAAAATTTAAAAATTTAAAGGGTCGAGGTGTTTGAAGTGCCCATTCATCTTGATTCGCACTTTAGTTTTTTCGACATCTTTGAGAATGGGAAGTGCTTTCTCCAAATGCTCTAAAATAAAGAGTTGCCGGCTGCTTTCGGTCGTTATCTGCAACAATTCATATTCCTGCTCGATGGACAGCCCAATATGATGCGCCATGGCAAAGGTAGGAGCGTCTTTAATCGCAGCAGATTTTTCTGGCATTTGTAGCAACCCATACAACTCGTCGATTTTGGCCGCGAGCTGACTGGCCAAAAAGAAATCCGGATCGTTTTTATTGTCCAAAAAGCTTACTTCACCACCAGCATACTGTTTGTCGTGCATAGGGTTCTTAAAATCAACGACCTTAAAAATTCTTTCACCTTCCGTTTTCACATCCAGCCGGCCATCATCATACGCTTTTACTACCTCCCTGATGATTACTTCGGTGCCATATTCGATCTTGTTATGTACAAATGAGGGAATGCCAAACCGGCGGTCCTGAGCCAGCACATCTTGCAGAAGTTGCTTGTACCGCGGTTCAAAAATGTGTAGATTAAGTAACTCTCCCGGAAATGCGACCAGGTTTAAAGGGAAAAGAGGAATGATAGAGTCCATGGGTTAATAAAGGAAGATTAGGAGTTAATACAAGACATCAGTTTCAAACCCGCTATTAATTTGGCGAGAAATAGATCTTAAAAAATAACGGAGCTGGCGCAGATATGTTTTGCAGAGGCTTACTGGGGCAAAAAAACAGTGCAATTTATTCGATTATGACCTCTGGGGACCGAATAAATTGCACTGTGAATAGGCTTTAATTTTAATTAGGCTGTCGCGTGAAGTACTAATTTCTTCCGCTCAGCTTTTATTTCCTCCATCAATTTTAAGGTCTTGGGAACCTTCTCGCTACACATTACAATGAACGCCCCGGGCTCCGCGTTTTTTACGGCATGATTCATTGCATCAGATTCTGTTGCGATGTGATTGACAATCTTATTGGGATCATGAGCAAAAATACCCTGTAAAAGTAAATCGGTAATCTCCTGTGCCTTCCTGCCCCGAAGGGTTTTATCGTTTCTGATGATGATCTCGTCAAATATCTGTGCTGCTACACGCCCTAACTCAACGATATCTTCATCCCTGCGGTCACCAACACCAGCAATTACACCAATTTTGACACTGGATGTGATATTATTGAGATATTTACCCAGAGCCATTAATCCTGCGGGGTTGTGTGCATAGTCGATCATGACCTTAAAATCTCCCATGTCATAGATATTCATCCTTCCGGGTGTTTGGGCTGATGACGGGATAAAGGTTTGAAGACCCTCTTTAATTTCAGAAAAAGAAAATCCACTTAGGTAACCCGCTAAGACTGCTGCGAGCACGTTTTCGATCATAAAAGGAGCCTTTCCTTCAAAGGTTAGTGGGATATTCTTTACGGCCTCTATTTTCCTTTTTTTATTACGGATATACAAAGCGACATATCCATCTTCGAGCACTGCTGCCATACCACCACGCTTTAAATGGGCAGTGATGCGTTCACGCTGCGCATCAAGGCTAAACAAAGCAACGTTGCAGGACACCTGGTTTTTCAACTGGTAAGTTAAATCGTCGTCGGCATTTAGAATTGCATAACCTCCTGGTCTGACGCTCTCGACGACTACCGATTTTACACGCGCCAAATCTTGAAGGGTATCGACGCCATTGAGGCCCAAGTGGTCGGCACTGATGTTGGTGACAATACCAATATCGTGGTGGCTAAAACGTAACCCGCTTTTAAGAATCCCTCCTCTGGCACATTCCAAGACAGCAAAATCTACGACTGGATCCTGCAAAACCATATCAGTGCTGAGTGGCCCAGTGCAATCTCCTTCTTCCACCATCTCACCCTGGATATATACACCGTCAGACGTTGTACAACCCACGGATTTTTGAGCGATTTGCGCTAAATGAGCAATAAGCCTGGTCGTTGTTGTTTTGCCATTAGTTCCAGTAATGGCCACAACCGGTATACGGGGCGTTTTACCTTTCGGAAACAGCATATCAACCACCGCCTTCGCTACATTGCGGGGTTGGCCCACAGCAGGCGATAGGTGCATTCTAAATCCAGGAGCAGCGTTGACCTCAATTACAGCGCCACCGCTCTCTGGTAACGGAACTGTTAAGCTCGTTGCCATGACATCGATGCCGCAAATATCGAGTCCTACAACTTTAGATATTCTTTCGGCAAGGGTTATATTAAAGGGATGAACCAGGTCAGTCACATCTTCGGCCGTGCCACCAGTACTTAAGTTGGCCGTTTTTTTAAGGTATAATTTCTCGTCGATGGGCAGTACTGCGTCTAAGCTATAGCCTTTCTCCTGCAAGATATCCCTGGTTACAGCGTCAACTTCAATTTGCGTTAGAATATTTTCATGCCCCCTCCCACGGGTTGGTTCCTGGTTTACATGATCAATTAACTGCTCAATCGTCTTTTGACCATCCCCAACAATCATGGCAGGCGTTCGCTTAGCCGCTGCCACAAATTTATTGTCCACCACCAATAGTCGATAGTCGCTGCCGCAGATAAATTTTTCTACAATTACTTTAGAAGAATATTGATAAGCATGTTCGAAACCTTTAAGTGCCTCTGCCCAGGTAGTGATGTTAATTGTAGCGCCTTTACCTTGGTTTCCGTTGTTGGGTTTTGTTACCAAAGGAAAACCAAGCTCATGAATGGCTTTTTTGAGTTCTACTTTACTATAGATCACCCGCCCAGTAGCCACGGGAATACCCCGGTTTTCGAGCCGTTTTTTACATCGTTCTTTATCGCACGCAAGGTCAACGGCAATATTAGATGTTTTACTTGTAATAGTTGCTTTTATCTGCTGCATATTTTTACCTATACCGAGCTGCACAACTGACTGGCCCGGATAACGGTAAACTGGTATATTTTGATGCCTGGCTTCTTCAACAATGGATTGTGTACTTGGCCCCAGCTTATAATCCAGGTAAATCTCCTTGAGCGTATCAACCTCATATTGCAATTGAGGGTCATGATTGTATGCTAAAGCAGAAGCAATTCTCACTGCAGCTTTTGCGGCATATAAGCCAGCTTCTTCCTCCGTATAACCAAATACAACATGGTATAAACCCTGCTTACCCGCGCTCCGGGTCTGCCCAAAACTACAATACATGCCCGCCAGCGATTGTATCTCTATAGCGATATGTTCTACAACGTGCCCCAACCAAGTACCCCACTTCACCCGATCGAGAAACCCCCCCGCTCTACCTTCTGAACAATGATGATCGTGCAGAGTTGGTATGGTGTCTCTTAATCGATTGTGAAATCCTTTAATTTTGTCGGTAGGCAGCTGTTCGAATTTTTCAATATCAAGAAGCATGACAACAAGATTGTGTCTGCTAATGGACCAGATATTTGGCCCTCGCATAAGCTTGAGGCTAAGAATATTCATAAAAATTTACCAAGTGATGGTTAAAACTAAGTTTAAAAAGTATGTATTTATTAAACGACATTAGATAGATCTATGTTTAATATTTCTTATAATAGACATATATTTGTACCTATTTTTACGTAATTGAAAATTAATGATGCACCCAAAAGGAAAATTAATAATAGTTGGAGGAAATGAAGACAAGGGCACTATCAGAGATCCAAAATACAAGCAAAAGAAATATTTAGATTTTTTCGAGTTGGGCATACTGAAACGGGTAATTTCTGAGATGAAGGGCAAAGATTCACATATCGAAGTGATTACTTCAGCCTCGCGCATACCGGAGGAAGTTGGGAGAAACTACCTGGTAGCATTTAATTTGCTTGGCTGCAAACATGTAAAATTAATGCACATTAAGTGTAAAGAGGATACTGAAAATGAGGACTATATGAACAGGATTTCGAAAGCAGACGGAATCATGTTTACCGGAGGGAATCAGCTACGCTTAAAAACAATTTTTCTTCACACAAAAATGCTTTCCTTAATGAAGCAACGTTATCTGGATGATAATTTTGTAATCGCAGGAACTAGTGCTGGTGCTGTTGCTGTGTCTGAGAAGATGATTTTTGGTGGAAGCAGTAGTGACTCCTTCATTAAGGGTGCTGTTAAGATCACGGAGGGATTAGGATTTTTGAATAATGTAATTATTGATTCTCATTTTGTGGCCAGAGGCCGCTTCGGGAGACTTGCAGAGGCCGTGGCGTCTCATCAGGAGCTAATAGGCATTGGATTGGGTGAAGATACTGGCGTATTAATCACTGACGGGGATCACCTGGAGACTATTGGTTCAGGACTGGTGATTATTTTCGACGGGGGTAAAATTGTCCACACGAATATTTCTGAACTTAAAGAAGGTAGTCCCGTTTCTATAGAAAATCTGGTGGTGCATGTACTTGCTAAAGGCAACAGTTATACGCTCAAAGACAGAACATTTTTGGCGCAATCGTTGGTTAACAAAGTTTAACAGAAGCAAAGTAGATTCGCCATTTGAAGATATCTGACACTTATAACGCCTGCTGAAAAACTAGGGCCTGCAATATTATTTACTCCTCCTTGTAGATAGCAGAAAATAAAGGCAAGTCTTTAGACACGCCACCCCTGTACATGCCCGGGGAGTTGAACACCAAAGCAATATTTCCTTCATTGTCAGTCGCTATTACCCCCCCTTCACCACCAACTTTTGCCAATTTATCCATCACTACTTTTTCGCATGCCTGGTACAAGGTCATGTTCTTGTAGGCCATCAGGCAGGAAATGTCATAAGCTACAACGGCGCGGATGAAGTACTCGCCATGGCCAGTGGAAGAAACGGCGCAAGTGAGATTATTGGCATAGGTACCAGCACCAATAATGGGCGTATCGCCAACTCTTCCAAACCGCTTATTGGTCATACCTCCCGTAGAGGTGGCCGCTGCCAGATTGCCCTGGTAGTCGCGTGCTACCGCACCTACCGTGCCTATTGGCTTGCCGCCGGCATGATCAAGCTGGGTGCTGCTACTTTCTATAATCTTCATGAGCTGGTCATAGCGCTCCTGCGTGTAGAAGTAGGGCGTATCTGCCAACGCAATGCCTCGTAGTTGGGCAAACTCCAACGCCCCCGCTCCGGAAAGTAAAACATAGTCGGAGCTTTCCATGACAGCCTTTGCCAACGCGATGGGATTTTTAATATTTTTCACCGCAGCCACTGCGCCTGCTTTCAAGTTTTTACCACACATAATAGATGCATCAAACTCATGCGTCTTATCATGGGTAAAAACCGACCCCTTCCCGGCGTTAAATAGCGGGAAGTCTTCTAACATTTGTACTGTTTGATCGACCACATCAATCGCAGATGCATGATCATTAAGCAACTGATACCCAGCTTTTAGAATCCGCTCAAGTTCATCTTTGTACAGTTTCTCTTTTTGAGCAGTCATGGTGGATTTTTCAATTGTGCCAGCACCGCCATGTATAGCTAAAGATAGTTTTTGCATGTGAAGTTAAGTAGGTAATGAAATTTATTTGAATAAAAATATGGTAATAGAGTAACTATTAGAGATTTTAACCCGTTTTAATCTTTATAGTTATCGATTATCTTTTTTTCTTAGTATCACCAGTTTCCATTTTTTCCAGGATCTAATTTTTTTAATTATGTTATCCTTCCAACAATATAAAATTCTTTCAGTTGAGCGTAAGGCCCACCTGTTATGGCACGAGGGTGTATACCTTAGTTCCCGAAAACATAACAACCGAATGCTTGAGCTATATGAAATATATGGCTTCTTCGCCGAAATATGGTTTACAAAGATAGACCATATAAGAACTGACAATATGATCTGGAAAATCCACCCTTTCAGAAGCACCAGTCTTCTTGAACCATACCTGCCTGACTATACTTTTTTCGATACAGATCTTGAGTCTAACTTTCGGGGGATTTAAGTGTTGTATATTTTATGAGATCAATATGGAACGGTTCCGTTGGGTTTGGATTGGTAAACATTCCTATTAAAATATATAGTGCCTCAGAAAGTAGCACGATCAATCTCGATATGCTAGATAAGAATGATTTAAGTAGAATCAGGTACAAGAGGGTTAACGAAAACACCAATAAAGAAGTAGATTACAATGATATTGTGAAAGGGTATCTTTATGAAGAGGAGTATATCTTACTTTCGAATGAAGATTTTGAAAATGCCAGCGCAAAAAAAAGTAAAACCATCGAGATCACAGAATTCGTAGAGGAAAAGGATATTGATACCATATATTATGAGAAGCCGTACTACCTCGAACCGGAAAAAAACGGCAAACGTGCTTATGCACTACTCAGAGAGGCACTAAAAAAAACCAGGAAGGTTGGTATCGCGACATTTGTTTTACGAAATAAGGAGAATCTAGCCATTATTAAGCCGATGGAGGAGGTACTTGTATTAAATAAGATTCGATTTGAAAATGAAGTCAGGGACCATTCAGAGATCGATCTACCCGAAAAATTAGATATCAAGGGCAAAGAACTTGATATGGCTATTGCACTTATCGACCAGTACACCACGGACTTCGATATTACTGCCTACAAGGACATGTATACCGACGCACTTATGCAGGTGATTGAAGCTAAAGCCAAGGGAATAAAGACGAAAATAAAAAAATTGGATGTAGCCCCTACCAAAGCCAAGGATCTCATGGCTCAATTGAAAGCAAGTCTCGAGAAAACAAAAAAAGCTTCTTAGTATTCTCAATAGTAAGATGCGCCTATGGGACTAGAGAAATATATCGAAAAAAGAGATTTTACATCATCACCTGAACCTAAAGAAGAAAAAGTAACAAGGAAAGGTAGTCTACAATTTGTAGTTCAACGACACCAGGCTTCCAGGCTCCACTATGATCTTCGCCTGGAAATGGAGGGTGTTCTCAAGAGCTGGGCGGTGCCGAAGGGCCCCTCACTTAATCCCAAAGACAAGAGGCTTGCAGTGATGACTGAAGATCACCCGTTTAAATATATAACCTTCGAAGGTATTATTCCCAAAGGTAATTATGGAGCCGGCGCCATGCACATTTGGGACACCGGTACCTACCACGCCAGGACCGAAAGGACTAGAAAAAAAAGCGAAAAAGCGCTATTGGAGGGCCTGGCTGAAGGCAATCTGAAATTTGTGCTTGAAGGGAAGTTGTTAAAGGGTGAGTTTGCCCTGGTCAGGACGGGCAAGGATGAGAAAAATTGGTTGCTTATCAAGAAAAAGGATGCTCATGCTGTAGAACACTCCTTTTCTGCTGAAAACCATCTACCGCCGGAAATTATATTTCATCCTGATGACAAAGAACAGGCTCTTCCGAAAAAAAAGGAAATAAAATTGGAAATTGCTGACCTGGCCAGTGATCTGTCACTGAAACCTGCCCCGATGCCTCATGAGGTAAAACCGATGCTTGCACAATCGAAGGATGAGGCATTTGACGACCCCGATTGGATATTTGAATTGAAATGGGATGGCTATAGGGCCATCGCCGAAGTAGAAAACGGAAAAGTCTCCTTGTATTCCAGAAATGGGATATCTTTTAATCAAAAGTTTTTCTCTCTTATACACCACTTGAGTAAAATTGAGCAAAATGTCGTCTTGGACGGAGAAATTGTCGTGTTGTCTGAGGCAGGTTATCCAGTTTTTCAAGCACTACAAAACTTCGACGAAAAAAATAATAACAATCTTTGCTATTACGTTTTCGACCTGCTCCATCTCAATGGATACGACACAATGCAGCTTCCGCTTCTTGAGCGCAAGAAGCTTCTATCAGAACTCATCGAAAATCTCACCAACGTCTTATATAGCGATCACGTAGAAGGTACGGGCATATCATTATTCCAGGAAGCGCAAAACGAAAAGCTTGAAGGAATAATGGCTAAAAAAGCCGACAGTAGCTACAGCCCCAACTCCCGAACCAAACTATGGCTTAAGATTAAAACCAAGATGCACCAGAAAGCGGTCATAGCTGGATTTACAGAAGGTAAGGGTAGCAGAAAACACTTTGGCTCCTTACTCATGGGGGTTTATGAAAACGACAAGCTAAAATATATTGGAAACTGCGGGGGAGGCTTTAATGAAAAGAGTCTGAAGGAGATGAAGACGAAATTGGAGCCTCTGATTATCAAGGATAATCCATTTGGAAGAAAGATAGCGACTAAAGCCCCCATAACCTGGGTAAAGCCCGAATTGGTATGCGAAGTGACCTTTTCGGAATGGACCGTCGATGGAAATATGCGCCACCCTATCTTTTTAGGTCTCAGAGAGGACACAAAACCTGAAGATGTAGCGCTGGAAAAATCAACAGATAACAAACTGGAGTCTAACGTAAGCCTCAAAGAAGCCAATATTAAGGAGGCGAAAAAATCGGTCAAACCTAAGACCAAAGAAAAGGAAAATGAGTCTGGAATGGTCACCATCGATGGGCACCGGCTGAAGCTTACCAATCTGGATAAAATTTACTGGCCAGAGGAAAAGTACACCAAAGGTGACCTCATCAACTATTATCGGCAAGTTGCCCCTTATATTTTACCTTACCTCGCAAATAGGCCTGAGTCGTTACATCGGCATCCGAGTGGTGTAGATCAGGAAAGTTTTTTTCAAAAAGATATGAAAGACATGCCTCCAGGCTGGATCGAGACAATAGAAATCCATTCGGAATCAAATAATAAAGATATCAACTATCTGATTTGTCAAAATGAGGCCACGCTTATTTACATGAATAACCTGGGTTGCATTGAAATTAACCCGTGGAATTCGCGGAAACAGCATCTGGATAATCCCGATTATATTGTAATCGATTTGGATCCGGGAGATAACACTTTCAACGAAGTTGTAGATACTGCGCTGGTCGTAAAGGATGTTTTAGAGAAAGCAGGCGCTGAAGGTTATTGTAAAACTTCAGGATCAACTGGAATGCACATTTACATTCCGCTAGGTGCCAGATACAACTATGAAGATAGCAGAAACTTTGCCCATCTTATTGCAGAGCTTGTACTGGCAGAGCTCCCCCTGCTTACAAGCCTTGAAAGAAGCCCTAAAGCTCGAAAAAACAAAATTTACCTAGACTACCTGCAAAATAGAAAAGGCCAAACGCTAGCTGCACCGTATAGCGTCAGACCGAAGCCGGGTGCCACTGTTTCTACCCCATTGGAATGGAAGGAAGTAAGACATGGGCTTCAGATTGGGGATTTCACCATTAAAAATGTGATGCAGCGGTTGAAGAAGAAAGGAGATTTATTTCAGGGCGTACTTGGCGAAGGCATTGATATGGAAAAATGCCTGAAGCACCTGTCTGAATAAAAAATGCTGCCGAAATTCGGCAGCATTTTTTGCTGTTGTGAGATTATTTTACTTGTTTTAGCCGGTTAGACCATCCATAGGTAAGCGAATACTAACGACCCGACTATGAAAACCAATACCGGAACGATTACCTTCCAATTTGGTTCTTCAATATCATCATCTTCGTCAACAAGTAATGCTTTTTGGGGTATATTATTTTTTGACATTGGTTTAGCTCAATTTTAATTAAACGATTTAGTTACAGGAGGGTCTGGCCGGCAGATCAACCTGCCATGGCAAAGGTAATCATGCGGCATAACCCGGGAAGTATCATCCGTTGTTACTGATGATGCTCTTACTATTAAACCAAGGAATAATTAAGGGGCGTGAATTGAGACAAATGCGTAAAAGACATTTCGAACGAATGCATTAACAAAGGCGTGTCTCTTGAAATATTGTTGTATGCCGGCTTCTACAAAATTGATATCAGCCGTGTGCACTGAAGGGAAAGGCATCGAATGGGATATACCTGAGAACTCAAAGGTATGTACAAATAAAGCGGAACCTGAAAGGTCATTACCAACGACAGGCGTATTTTCTACAACAAAACTTTTATGAGGTAAAGGGTAGTATTTAAAAAGTCCACTTTCATATTGCCACAACAGCGATATTGCGGCTATAACGCCGACTAAGATACCCTGAACAATCGCTTTTGTGGAAACCATACTTTGCAAAAATACTGAAAATAAATCTTGATATTTAATATCGATAACAACTATTTTGCAAAATAATTACTAGTTTTCTTACATTATTTTTGCTCTTCGTCAATGGTTGGCTCCTCCTCTATATCTTGCGTATTAGGTTCATAACCTTCTTCTCCAACGCGCTGCAAATCTAGATATCTCATTACCGGAGAAGCACTGATGCCATGAATAATAATGGAAATTAAAATAGTAAAACCAATGATAGACCAAAGCTCGGGAGCATCTTCAAAGTAAGCATGGTGCAAGCCAAATGAGAGATAAAAAAAGGAGCCGATTCCCTTTATGCCAAAGAAGCTAATTGTGATTTTTTCTTTCCAATGAACCTTTTCTCCCACCATCGCCAGCATACTTCCCAGGGGCCTGATCACAAACAAGAAAATCAAACTAAAAATAGCGCCGTGCCACGTAAGGTGATCCAGTATACCATTAACAATGCTCCCGCCCAGGAGAAGTAATAACACCACCATCAGCAATCTTTCAATTTGATCGGTAAAATCATGCAGTGCCACATGATACGAATGCTCACGCTCATAATTGCCTAAGGTGACGCCAGCAAAAAATACGGCCAAAAAACCATACCCTTCAACGACCTCCGTTATCCCATATATTATCAGCGTCGAGGAGATGGCAACAAAACCATCGCGTATTTTTGGAAACTTCGTTTTTTCCGGAAGATAGAAGATAAGGTAGGCAAGTGCTTTGCCAAAAATATAGCCCATCCCAATACCCACAATGCTTCTGAAAAATACATCTTTCCATATCCATTCACCAATCCATGATTCATCAGACCCAACATAAATGGCCATCATCACTGCAAGCCATGTAAAGGGGAATGCCATCCCATCATTGAGACCTGCTTCTGCTGTTAGGGAAAACCTGACATGGTCTTCTTTTTTCTTACTGGGCGGGCCAACCTGCACATCAGCAGCAAGCACAGGATCGGTAGGCGCGAGGGCCGCACCAAGCAGTAAAGCAGAGGCAGGCGCCAACCCGATGGCCCACCAGCCTAAAAAAGCGGCTGCGCCTATACATATAATCATCGTTATAAAAACCAGCTTAAGAGGTATTGCCCAGTTTTTTAAAGTAAATCGTCGATTGATTTTGAGACCAGATCCCATAAGAGAAATGATAACTCCGAACTCAGAAAGCCTTAAAATATGATACTCCTGCTTCAACGGATCCGTAGAAGGCAGATTGATGGGCAACAGGAATAATAACATACCAAAAATCACATAAACGATGGTATATGAAATGGGTTTATTGAGTACTATCGAAGGGATCCACGCCATCCCTAAACCTGCAACCCCTAAGACGATTAAATAAAGTATATAAGTGTCTATCATGCCGATCGTTATTGGCGCTTTTTCTGGCCAGGTTCATATTCTACTTCTCTTACTTCTACATGTACAGCCTGCTTTTTAGGCCTGATTGCCCTTCCTCTTCTTTCTGTATATACCTTCGTAAACTCAGCGCCTAATAATAAGATAACAGTAGAATAAAAAACCCACAAAAGAATCGCTGCCAAAGAACCTGCCGCACCATAGGTGGAAGCAATATTTGTGCTCCCCAAGATAAATCCTATGATATACTTTCCAATGGTAAATAAGACAGCGGTTACAAATGCGCCAATGCGTACATCTTTCCACTTGATCCTAGCATCTGGCAAAACCTTAAAAATCATTGCAAATATAAAGGTAACAACAAGCAGCGAAAAGATGAAATTAATAAGCTGCATCAACAACCCCGTATGTGTGGAGAAAACCTCATTGATATAATCGCGAAAAATGGCAAGCGCCGCATCGATAAATAGGGACACGAGAAGAAAGAATCCGAGGGTAACGACCATAGAAAACGACAGTAGTCTATCGACTACAAACTTAACAAACCCTCGTTTCGGCTTAGGCCTTACACCCCAGATCGAGTTGAGTGCCTTTTGTATAAAACTAAACACTACCGTAGCACTGAACAATAGAGTTGCCACACCAATAATTGTAGCAACGGTTCCCGATTGCGAGGTATCGACATTTTTTATAATCTCTTCTATCTGCTGTGCGCTTCCTTTCCCGATCAACCCTTGAAATTGTGCTGTTATTTCACCTCGTACGGCTTGCTCCCCTAATATCCCGCCAGCAATTTGAATGATAATGATCAGGACAGGAGGCAAAGAAAATATCGTAAAGAATGCGATTGCGGCGCTATAAATTATCGGGTCATCGTTCTGAAATTTTCGAACCGTCTCTTTCAATATATCCCACCCACTCCTAAAAATTTTACTTTTCATCCTATATCTGTAAACAAACCATTAACTCATAGGAATATAAATAGTTAAAAAAATCGCCACAATTCATAATGTTGCGAGCAGTTAAAATTAACTTTATTCAAATTATCTTCACCTATTACAATACCAAATACAATAACATCTGAAACATTATTTAACTTCAATCTATTATGTTAAATTTGCAGCATATTTAATATCTATTATTCCTTAAGCCATGGCATTAAAAGAAGAATTTGAAAGTAGGGGCAACTGGTTATTTAAAAAAAGAAGCTTTCTGCCTTTGGTACTTTATGTACTGGCGACCATAGTATTATTTATTGACCGAGACGATTTTATCGATTTTAGAAATGATTATTGGGAAATTTCCTGCTTTTTAGTTTCCATGCTGGGATTAGCAATTCGGGCAATTACAATTGGCTTTGCCCCTGCCGGAACCTCGGGGAGAAATGTTCATGGACAAGTAGCTGAAACCCTCAATACCCAGGGGATTTATTCCACGGTCCGTCACCCTTTGTATTTGGGAAATTTCTTCATGTGGTTTGGCATTATTATGTACACCGGCAACGCCTGGTTCATACTGGTAGCGGCCTTGATTTTCTGGTTATACTATGAGAAAATTATGTTTGCAGAAGAAGAATTTCTGCGCAAAAAATATGGCAGCACCTATGAAACCTGGGCAGCAAAAACACCTGCTTTTATTCCTGACTTCTCGAAGTGGACCAGTGCAAAATTAGAATTTTCCTTTAAAAATGTTCTCAAGCGGGAATTTTACGGCTTATTTGCGGTAGGCGTTTCTTTTGCTTATATCAATTTTCTAAAAAACTACATTGAACTTGACAGATATCATATCCATCTTAACTGGATTGTCGTGGTAGTCGTTACCTTCGTTATTTTCATTGTTTTACGAACAATCAAAAAGACGACGCAATTATTGAATGTGGAGGGCAGATAATTAGAGCTCCTTTTGTAGTACTCGCCAGACATTTTCAGCTACGATTTTATGGCCTTTTTCATTGGGATGAATGCCATCCTGAAGGTTAAGGTCGGGGTTTCCGCCTACGCCTTCCAGCAGAAACATAATTAAAGGCAGGTTCATCTCTGCGGCGAGATCAACAAATACCTCCCGAAAATCGTTGGCATAGGTTCCGCCCATATTGGGTGGAATTTGCATGCCAGCCAGAATAATTTTAGCATTGGGATAGGTGGCTCTTACTTTAGCGATGATTTCTTCTAAATTGCTCTTCGTTTCTTTCGTTGGAATTCCTCTTAAGCCGTCATTTCCACCTAGCTCCAATATAAAAATATCCACTTCCTGCTTGAGCACCCAATCTACCCGGTTCTTGCCACTTGCCGTAGTCTCACCACTTAGGCCAGCATTAATCACCTGATAATTCAGCCCCAGCGAATCGATTTTTTTCTGAATCAATGCCGGAAAGGCCTGGTCAGGGTCTACCCCGTATCCCGCAGAGAGGCTATTTCCGAAAAATACAATTGTGCCTGTGTCGCTATTTTTTTCACTGCTTTCAATTGCGATGGTATTTTCCTGCACGTTCTCAGTGTTATTATTGCTCGGGCTGCTGCAGGAAATTAGAATTGAAAGTAAAAACAAGCTAAATATGTAATCTTTCATATGGGATAACTATACGCTTTTTTGGCCAATAAGTTAGCGTACCGATGCCGAATTTTGGTTGTTTTCTCCTGTCAATGTTGTGTTCAAATGTTACGTGGATTTAATACCGTTCAAATAATATACATAATTTAACTTAACATGTTTTGATGAATTGCGTTAAAAAAATCTTAAACATAAAAGTAAAATAGCTCCTCCTCTATGTCGACCATTTTAGCTGTGCAAAACCTATCCAAGACCTACTTAAGCGGAAGCAATTCATTGACAGTACTTGATGATGTTAGCTTTAGCATAGAGGCTGGTGATACATTCTCGATTGTTGGGCCGTCGGGAAGTGGCAAAACAACCTTGCTGGGCCTTTGCGCAGGTCTTGACAAACCATCCTCAGGCACAGTAGCTTTGCATGATACGCAGCTTCAAGCCTTAAGCGAAGATGAACGGGCACAGATCCGAAATGAGCATGTGGGATTTATATTTCAGAATTTTCAACTGATCTCCACACTCACAGCATTAGAGAATGTAATGGTCCCGATGGAACTTAGAAGGGAGAAAAACATCAAAAAGCAAGCTATGCAGTTGCTGGATCGCGTTGGCCTGGGCGAGCGCCATAGCCACTATCCGACACAGCTTTCAGGAGGTGAGCAACAGCGGGTGTCGCTTGCCCGTGCATTTTCTAACAAGCCTAAAATCCTTTTTGCGGATGAACCTACCGGCAATCTGGACGATGAAACCAGTGAAAAAGTGGTTAGGCTAATATTTGATCTTAACAGGGAAGCAGGCACTACCCTTGTACTGGTAACACATGATATGGAGCTGGCGGAAAAAACCCAAAGGATCATCAAGATCAAGGGCGGTAAAATCGTTTCCGATGAATATACACTAGCAAAAACGATATAATTTTTGAAAACAAAAGAAATAAATTTGCCCTGGCTGTTAAAAATGGCCTTGCGCGACAGCCGAAAAAACCGCGGAAAGCTTTTTTTGTTTATTTCGTCCATCATGCTGGGAATTGCGGCATTGGTAGCCATTAACTCCTTTGGCTTCAACCTGAGAAACGACATCAACAACCAGGCGAAGTCGCTATTGGGGGCCGACATGGTGATTAGCGGTAACAAGCCTTTTGAACCCGTAATAACGTCCTTGTTTGATTCATTGGGCGGAAGCCAATCTACCGAAAAAACATTTGCCTCCATGGTATACTTTCCATCATCAGGTGGCACAAGGCTTGTACAGGTAAGGGCGCTTGAAGGAAATTTCCCATACTATGGCATCATAGAAACAGAGCCAGCAGACGCCGCAGTAAAGTTTAGAAATACGAAAACTGCGCTTGTTGACCAGACCGTGATGCTACAATACAATGCCTCGGTCAACGACACCATTAAGCTGGGGGAAGAAAAGTTTGTCATAGCCGGAAAACTCATAAAGGTACCCGGCCAAAATGGTATTACAGCCACCGTGGCTCCGGTGGTATATATTGCCATGGAACACCTCGATGCTACCGGCCTGCTTCAGAAGGGCAGCCGCGTGAACTTTATGCAATATTTCAAGTGGAAAAATCCCGATATAAAAGCCATTGAAAAAGACATTAAGGAAATGCTGGATGACGAAAGTCTTCGGTATGAAACGGTAGAAAGCAGAAAAGAAGATTTAGGTAATACTTTCCAGAATCTCACTTCCTTCCTGAGCCTGGTTGGTTTTGTGGCCTTACTACTGGGCTGCGTGGGTGTAGCCAGTGCAGTGCACGTTTACATCAAAGAAAAACTTCAAACAGTAGCTATCCTACGATGCCTCGGCCTTACAGGTTTACAGGCATTTTTGATCTACCTCTTTCAGATCCTGGCCATGGGGCTTATAGGTTCAGTGATGGGCGCTGTATTAGGAAGTGTTTTACAAACGCTGCTGCCCAAGGTATTAGCTGATTTTTTGCCCCTGGATATCTCCATGTCCATAGCATGGCGTGCGGTGGCTGGAGGAATAATTGCCGGATTATTGATCTCTATTCTCTTTGCCCTACTTCCCTTATTGAATATCCGCAAGGTCTCGCCCCTGCGCACCTTGCGGATCGTTGAGAAAACAGGCAATGACCAGGACCCTTGGAAATGGTTGGTCTACTTGCTCATCATGATGGCGGTATTCGCATTCTCTTTTTACCAGTTGGAAACATGGAAAGAAGCGCTTGTATTTACGGCAGGTTTGGGGGTGGCTTTCTTGTTATTGACAGGTGTTGCCAAACTGATTATGGTGCTGGTGAGAAAATTTTTCCCCTCGGGCTGGAGTTTCTTATGGCGCCAGAGCCTCGCCAACCTCTATAGACCTAATAATCAAACCCTTGTTTTGATTGTGTCTATAGGGCTTGGTACTGCATTGATCACCACACTTTATTTCGTCCAAAGTCTGCTAATCAATACCATTGCTTTGTCGGAGAGTGGCAACCAACCTAATATGGTAGTTTTCGATATCCAGACCAATCAAAAAGAGGCCATCAATATTTTGACCAAACAATATCAGCTCCCCCTTTTGCAGGAGGTTCCTATCGTCACGATGCGCCTGGAAAAAGT
>LXQK01000073.1:15897-33049 GCA_001683905.1 Marivirga sp. ANT-B6 | reverse complement strand
AAAAATAGAATTTATAAGATAAATTAAAAACTTGGCAATTTTTGGCTAGTTAACAATTCATAAATTATTAAATACATAATTTTAATTTTTTTTAATAGTTCCTTTCGACATCGAACTCCCAAAGAGCTTAACTTTTTGTCCTCTATAGATATTGCATACAGGTTTGGATTACAATTAAATGTCGTGTAATTTTGCACCCTTAAATAAATATCCAGGAATCAATCTAAGCTATAGAACCATTTTGAACACGCCATAGCGAGGAAAAATGCCAGGTCCTGATAGTAGGGATTATATGATATAAATGAGACAAAGTAGAACCTGGGTATTAAATATTGAATACGTAACAATCTAAATAAATACATAACATGTCATTAGTAGGAAAAAAAGCACCAATATTTAATGCACCAGCGGTTATTGATGGTGAAGAGATTATTGAAAATTTTTCGTTAGATCAGTATCTGGGTAAAAAAGAAGTTATCTTCTTCTTTTATCCAAAGGATTTCACATTTGTATGCCCGACTGAGATATTGGCTTTTCAGGAAAAATTAGGTGAATTTGAAAAACGCGGTGTCGCTGTTGTCGCGTGCTCTTGTGATACGGAGGAGACACACCTTGCCTGGCTAAGCACGTCAAAAGACAAAGGCGGCATTGAAGGGGTAACTTATCCTATCGTGGCGGACTCGTCAAAGACAATTGCTAACAATTTCAAAGTTTTGGCAGGTGACTGGAATTACAACGAGGATAATCAATTAGTTTTTGAGGGTAACCCTGTTGCTTACCGCGGCACTTTTTTAATTGATAAAGAAGGTAAGGTAAGGCATGAAACTATCAACGACCTGCCCTTGGGAAGAAATATTGACGAGATGATCCGCCTGGTGGATGCACTTCAGCACGTCGAAAAATTTGGTGAAGTATGCCCGGCGAACTGGGAAGAAGGTAAGGAAAGCATGAAAGCAACCAGAGATGGTATGGCTAGTTATCTATCGAATAACTAAAAATCAAATTTTAAAATAAGAAGGGAGGTTGCCTTAGTGGGGTATCGTCCTTTTTTTATTATGTTCATGTCCAGCACCCATGAATTTGTGTTGTAAATAATAAAGGCTTTATTTCACATAAATTGAAATCTGAAGACCGGCAACATCAGGATCTGTTCTTCCGAGAACCAGACGTCAAAGTCGTAAAATTATGGGTAAAATACTGTACAACACCATACTTCAAATTTACAGGGGTGGGCTGTATTTCGCCACTTTCTTCAATGCGAAGGCAAAGCTTTTCGTTGCCGGAAGAAAACATCTTTTTGAACATGTTGCGCAAGCATTTCGTGATAATCAATCAGAAGTTGCCTGGTTTCACTGTGCTTCCTTAGGGGAGTTTGAGCAGGGAAGGCCAGTAATGGAAGCTTACAAAAACGCTTTTCCTGAACATAAAATTTTGCTCACCTTTTTTTCTCCGTCTGGGTTTGAGGTGCGAAAGCATTATGCAGGAGCAGACTATATCTTTTATCTACCATGGGACACCAATGATAATGCGGAAAAATGGGTAAGGATGGTGCAGCCTTCCATTGTATTCTTTGTAAAGTATGAGTTTTGGCATCATTACAGCAAGGCAATTGTTCAGGCTGGCATTCCTTTGGTTTCTTTTTCAGCAATTTTCCGCCCTCAACAGCTTTATTTTAAATGGTATGGGGGATTTAATAGAGAAATTTTAAAGCGCTTTACCCATATCTTCGTGCAAGATGAGGGAAGTAAAAAGCTATTGGAAGGAATTGGCATCGTGCAAGTTACAGTAGCCGGAGACACAAGGTTTGACAGGGTATGGGAAATTGCACAGGCACACCACGCCATAGCGGCCGTAGATAAATTTAAGCAAGACAAGAAATTAATGGTCATAGGAAGTAGCTGGCCCGAAGATGAAGCCGTACTTATACCCATCATCAACCAGTTTACGAATCTTAAATTTATCATTGCGCCTCATGAGATACATGCACCATCGCTCGACAATCTTCAAAAAAATTTAACACGACCGTCCGGAAGATTTTCCCAATGGAATGACAAAACTTCAGGGGCATGGGATGTGTTGGTTATCGACAATGTAGGGATGCTCTCTACTTTATACCGTTATGCATCATATGCCTATATTGGCGGTGGATTTGGTAAAGGTTTACATAATATATTGGAGGCTGCAACATTTGGTGCTCTTATCTTTTTTGGAAATAAAAGTTATTCGAATTTTAAAGAAGCCAGAGATCTGATCCGATTAGAAGGTGCTTTTGCTATAGCAGACGCTGCCAACCTGGCAGCCTTACTAACTGATTTTGAGACCGATGAGCAAAAGCAATTGAAAAGCTCAGCCATTTCAGAAGATTATGTAAAGAGTAACATTGGAGCAACTGAAAAAATCATTGAATTTTGTAGACAAACCATTAAATAGCCATGAAGGGACGAGTCATTAAGTCAACAGGATCGTGGTACCAGGTAGAGGCAAAAGACGGAATAATCCATGCTTGTCGGTTACGGGGAAAATTTAAAGAAAAGGGCATTAAAACAACCAACCCTTTGGCTGTTGGTGACTGGGTAACATTTGAGCTTGAAGACCATGAGGCCCACACCGGCATTATCAACCACATAGAGCCGAGGTCCAACTATATTATTAGAAAATCTCCCCACAATACCCGCCACGGGCATATAATAGCCGCAAATATCGATCAAGCTGCCTTGATCGCGACGCTGGCTTTTCCTATTACTTCCCTTGGCTTTATCGATCGATTTTTAGTCACAGCCGAAACCTTTCGAATACCAGCCATAGTGGTAATCAATAAAGCTGATTTGCTGGATGAGGAGATGCAGGGATACTATCTGGCCATTAAGGAAACGTATGAAAAGGTAGGATATACCTGCTTGCTGGTTTCAGCATTCGATGGGCAAGGCCTGCAGGTATTCAAAGATATGCTGCTAAAAAAGACTACTTTAGTTTCCGGGCATTCTGGTGTGGGCAAATCTACCTTGATCAATAAAATTTTCCCCGAAGCCGGCCTGAAGACTTCTGAGGTATCGACATTTGCTAACAAGGGCGTACACACCACCACCTTCGCAGAGATGTTTAAACTATCAGACGATTCTTATATAATCGACACACCAGGTATCAAAGAGCTCGGTCTTTTAGAAGTGGGTAATGAAGAGTTGAGCCATTATTTCCCCGAAATGAGGGACCTTATCGGGAAATGCCGCTTTCATAACTGCACCCATACCCATGAGCCAGGATGTGCTATAGAAGAAGCTTTTAGCAAAGGACAGATCGCAGCATCGCGCTATAAAAATTACTTAAGCATGTTGGATGATGAAGATAATAGAAGATAATTTTATCCTCATTCGCACCTTTCGACACTTTTTTGTGTCAAATAAGGCAATAAACCAGTAAACGATGAAAAATCTGATCCAAATCCTTTTCTTGCTTCTTGCCGTCACCCTTACCTCCTTTAGTTGTGAGGATGAGGACAACTTGATGGTCTCTGATGAGACCGTCGCTGAATATCTTGTATTTGGGCATTTCTACGGGCATTGTGCGGGAGATAACTGCATTCAGATCTTTAAAATTACCAATGGAAAACTTTATGAAGATACGCTGGATGATTATCCTACCCATGATCGCCCATATGTGGGCAATTATACGGAACTATCCCAGGCAAATTATGAGAAGCTTAGCGCCTTGAGAGGGAGCATTCCATCGCAATTATATGCCGAAACAGACACCATTATTGGGCAGCCCGATGCAGGAGACTGGGGAGGCTTATATCTTGAGGTATTTATAAATGGGCAAAAAAAGTTCTGGTTGATTGACCAAAACAAGACCAATCTGCCTGTCTACTTACATGATTTTGTAGACGAAATGAACGCGACAATTGCAGATATTAATTAACCTTTAAACAGGTTTAAGATTTTCCATTCGATCAAAATTTTGAACATGTGATATCTGAAAATATCTCCCTTTAGGCGTTTGAATAAAGAAAGAAACTGACTTGCTACTTCATAATTAGCTGAGCGGATGGCTTGACGAAGTTCATATGAAACCCTGGCGAGCAAGGCTTTATCCTCCAATTCATTTTCATTCAGCTCATAAGCCTTTTCACATATCAGATAAGTGCTATATAACTGTGCGCTTTCCTTTTTATATTGCCTTGTAGAGAGGGAACCAGGCAGAATTCGCTTGCTCACCAATACCTCATCGGTATATGTAAAGCGAAACTTCCTGGATGATCTGACTAAAAAATCAAAATCCTCATAGGCCAGCGCTTCATCATATCCATTTAGTGTATCAAAGACTACTTTCCGTGACATTAACGTTGGGGCACAGATAAAATATCTACGTAATAAGTGGGCGTAGATATCTCCTTCTGGTACTGGTTTTAATAATGCTCCATTGCCATTTCTCTTATAGTGGGGTCGGATAAAATTTGAAGATGGATCGATATATTGGGCATCGCAGAAATTTATAGCTGTATCATCTGGTTCATTTTCCAGGGACTCCACGCCCCTCTTTATTCTTTGTGTATGTAGCATATCATCGGCAGCCAGATCAATAATATACCTCCCATTGGCGATAGATAGACCTTTGTTGAATGCGGCACAATTACCAACATTTGATTGCAACATCCGATATTTGATCTGTGGATTTTGAGTTACAATTTCCTGGATTTTCATAGCGCTGTCATCAGTGCTGCCGTCGTCTACGATTATGATTTCTATATTGTCGTAAGATTGATCAATGACAGACTGAACGGAAGCATGTATATAGGGAGCATGATTATAGCATAAGCATATAACCGTAACCAAAGGCTTATGACGTAAAGTAGCGGGCGACAAATTTTTATTTTTGATATGACACAAAGATAGTGCAGGTAATGAAATTATTGCTGCTTTCTAAGGGTGACTCGATAAAACAAATGAGCGAGGAGTTATGGTAATTGTCGTAACTACCCAGGTAAAAATCGAGTACCTTCTCATTCGCTGTTGCGATATTACAATTCTAAAACGTCTTTTCTAAAGTCAATTTTAGTGATTCGCGCGCGCCAAGCTGCCTTTTAAATCCTATCAAACCCTGATTAATCTTTCCGTTTACAGATGAAGTACCCATATCCAGGCAACTAAAATTATTTTTTTGCCCATATAGATAGATTCCGCTTGCAATCATCGTTACGGGACTATATTTCCGATAGGCTAATTTGTCTGCAGGATAGAAATTATATAAGATGTCGCGATTAATAACAATGCAGACTGACAAAGCAATGATAGTCTTACCATCCCGCACTGTAAACAGTAGAAATTCTGGAAAGTCCCGGAACATCTTTTCCAATTCTGAAAATGTCAAAGAAGTAGGATATCCTTTTGCATCCCTGCAATCTTTGATGATATCATAAACCATTTCCAATTCAGGATCTGCTTCCAGTTGGAACGTGAAATTTTTACCAATACATTTTCTAAGGCTTCTTCGTTTGGAATGATGAATATTTTCCTCAAAAGGTCTTTTCGATATTGGAATATGGCTATTAACTTCCGAATTAAGGATCCGAAATCCTTTCGTAAAAAAAATATTGAAAAGAACCGTTGAATTGCTGCTGTTATATGCAAATGGAAAATTTTTAATAATAACCGACCGTAAGTTTCTCCCTTCACACCACTTTAGAATAAAATCTACGAACGATTCTATAACATCAGTTGGCGTACCTTCTTTAAACTCAATAGAGCCGAAAGATCCTTTAATGGGACTATATCCAACATGATTCTGAACAAATAGATTAAATTTCCCAATGACAAAAGGAGCATTTTCCTTATAGATGTAGAACTGAATCAGCTCATGAGGCAAATCCTTCTTAAGAAATTTGTCCTTGTTAAATAAATACAGGCCTTCCAGGGGCCTATAGTTTTTATCCGCATGCAGAGAAAAATAATATCCATTGCGGGTATTGGTAATCGTATCCATCAAACATTTTACAATATTGGTGCTAACCGGCCAATTTACGTCAATAAGCATTAAAAATTGTATATTTTAGCAGAAATGAGTCAGCGTTGACTTTTATTCCAACCATTCTTATGACTGACGACACCTTTTTGACTTTACGCGAACCATCTACGGGAATGTACAAAGAAAAAGGAAGTAAATTTTTATCGTTTGCTATTCCAATAGATTCGGAAGAAAAGGTGAAAGAGGCTTTAGAGGCTTTAAAAAAGGAATATTACGATGCGCGCCATCACTGCTATGCTTATATGCTCGGCAAAGACCAGCTCGTGTTCAGGGCCAACGATGCCGGCGAGCCTAACCATTCGGCAGGTGACCCTATTCTGGGGCAGATCCGTTCCTATCAACTTACCAACCTACTGGTAGTGGTTGTGCGTTATTTTGGAGGTACGAAATTAGGCGTCGGGGGATTGATTTTAGCCTATAAAACTGCTGCTGCCATGGCGATCGGGAATGGGATAATAGAAGAACAAATTCTAAAAAAGGAGATAAATCTCCACTTTGCATATATTGCCATGAATGACGTGATGCAGTTGGTCAAGGAATATGACCTTGAACTTGTAGCGCAGGATTTCCAGCTCTCCTGCAGCATCACCCTGCTGGTTCGGCGTAGTCTGGAGAATATTATCGTGAGTAAGCTGGCTGAAATAGCATCTGTAGATATTGCAGAGAATTGATCAATTTGTTTACGCTTCAATCGTTATAGATATACCCCAGTTGCTTCAGCTTATTATAAATCTCAAGGCAGACCCATGCATCTGTAGCGGCATAACGGATTTGTTGCTCAGTCAACACGTCCTTTTCCCAATTAGATGTTTGTTGATTTTTTGAAATACGGGATTCTAGAAATATTGCTGTCAGGTTTCTCACGCCGGCGTTTTTGATTTCCAGTTCCTTAGCTATTGTGTTGAGGTCGACAAAGGAATGAGGCAAGAAACTGTATTTTTTTTGCAAGGCTTTAATATCGTCGCGGATACTAATCCCAATTTTTTGAATTTTATCATCTGCAAAAAGGTCACACAATTCATCAGCAAGACCTGTCTGGTTGATACGAAACAAATATACCTTTTCAGGCACCGCAATTTGTACCAGTGAGACATGGTAAAATTGGCCTTTCAAGAAAGCAGGGCGGGTCTCCGTATCTATTCCTACCGCATCATGTGCTTTTATTTCGCTCACAGCCGTCTTTAGGGCGTGAAGGGTATTGACTACTACGATTTTACCTTCATATTTTAATAAAGGAAGCTGGTTTACCTGGTCTTTTGTAATTTCTTTAATAAACATCTTTATGGGTTTACCTTCACCTCGGCTGGTCGATCTACTCTAGCAATTTTTATATTTGCATAAGCAAAGATGATAGTCATAAAAGGGCTCAAAATATTGAAAAAGCAATATGGGAGATAGGTCAATGTAGCCACACCTAAAACAGTAGCCTGTGTAGCTCCACAGGTATTCCATGGTACCAAAACAGAAGTTACGGTACCGGAATCTTCCAAGGTGCGGCTTAAATTCTCAGGCTTCAACCCTCGTTCACGGTACGTTTCGGCAAACATGCGTCCCGGCACAACAATCGCCAGGTATTGATCTGAAGCGGTGAGATTAAAGAAAATACACGTGCCTACTGTAGAAGCTACCAATGAACCGGTAGAATGTGCCAACTGAATAATCGATGCGGTAATGCGCTGCAATAATCCCCCTGCCTCCATAGCACCCCCAAATACCATGGCGGTAACGATTAACCATATAGTATTTAGCATCCCCGCCATACCTCGCGTGTGTAATAATTCATCTACCATCGTATTGCTGGTGACAATGGAAACATCGGTATACATGGATTTCAATACCGCGATGTAGGCAGATAGTGCAAAATTATCGGAAATACCGGAAATTTTGTTGATGATTTCGGGCTGGAAGATCACTGCAAACAAACCACCCAGCAATGTGCCCGCCAATAGGGCCGGCAATGCAGGCACCTTTCTGACGATCAGCCCTATTACGACGACAGGTACAATAAAAAGCCAACCAGATATATTAAAAGTATTGGTAATTGCTGCCAGCACCGGTGCCGTATCTTCTATAACCAGGTCATCATTCCCAGTAAAACCCCAAACCAGAAATATTATCAACGTGATGGCAAAAGTAGGCACAGTAGTATAGGCCATATACCTGATATGGGTAAACAGATCAGTACCTGCCATGGCTGGGGCCAGGTTGGTGGTGTCGGATAATGGCGACATCTTATCGCCAAAATAGGCACCAGAAATGATGCTTCCTGCGATTAAACCCTCCGACAGTCCCAATGCCTGCCCAATTCCTAATAATGCAATACCGACAGTAGCTACTGTTGTCCAGGAGCTTCCTGTAGCAACCGAAACAACGGCACTTATGATACAAGTGGCGAATAAAAAAATGGTGGGATTTAACACCTGCAATCCGTAATAGATCATCGCCGGCACAATTCCGCTGATCATCCAGGTTCCTGCCAGGGAGCCAATCAGTAATAGAATCAATATCGAAGACAAGGCTGAGCTTATACTTGTAACAATAGCCTCCTGAATGTAATCATAGGTAATACCTAGCCTGTAAGCAATTACCGCGGCAAGGGCAGCTGCCAATAACAATACAATCTGGTTGGAACCCGAGAGGGCGTCATCGCCAAAGATGTACACGTTGGAGTACAACAAAATCACAAGGAAAATGATGGGAATGAAGGCCTCTAACAGAGAAGGTTTTCGCACTTGCTCACGCATAGGAATGAAACAGATTTATTGAATTGGTAATTTAACAAAGTTTTTCAAAATAGAGCTAATCTAAAAGTTCAGCCAACTGCAGGCCCATCTGGCTTCCGATGGCAATGCCCATACCGCCGAGGCGGATACCCACCCCAATCCGGTCGCTATGCTTCCTGCAAATCGGCAGCTTATTAGGACCAAACGCCATAATACCAGTCCACACCTGATCAACCACAAAGTCCTGCCCGGGCAATATAATCTCCTCTAATTGCTGCATCAATAGATTGAGAATTTTTTTATTGATATCGAAATCTGTCGATTCTTCAGTCTGTAGATCATGATTTCTTCCCCCACCAAATATTACGCTGTTACCAAAATTCCTGAAGTAAAAATAACCTTCCTCATAATGGAACACACCTTTAAATTTTAAAGAAGGGATAGGGCTGGTAACCATGACGAGCCCCCGACCAGGTTGAAGCTCAAGAGCGGGAAGCAGTTTTTTACTAAAGGCGTTGGTACAAATTGCTAGCTTTCCGGCGCGAAAACAAATTTCTCCGGTATTATATTTACTTTCAACAAATACCCGCGTCATCTCTTCATCTTCTTCCAACCTGCTTACCTCAGCACCAGTCAATATCTCGACCCCCGCCTGGCTAGCGAAAAGCTGCAGGCTTTTCATCATTTTTCCTGTGTCCAGTTGCCCTTCCAGTGGATTATAAATAAGGCCTTTAATCGTGGAGGCAGGAAAGCCAAATGAGGTAATCTGCTCTTCTCTGGAGGAAAAAACCATTTCTTCAAATAGAGGATAAAGGGTTTCGTTAAGCGTATCGAGCCTGTTCAACTGATCCATTTCCTCTTGTTTCAACAGCGAGTAGCCACCATGCATTTGAAAATCTATCGTCTTATCGCCTAATCTGTTTCGCAATAGCTGGAGCCCTTCCCACCTTTGCTGTACCAGTTGTAAGGTAGCATCTTCTCCTATTGTATCGATATCTGCCAACAGCTCACCCGGACTTCCAAAACAGGCAAAGCCTGCGTTCTTCGTACTTGCTCCGGAGGGAAACATGCCCCGCTCCAGCACAAGCACTGTGGCTTTTTTATGCCTTTCCTTCAACGATATAGCGGTAGAAAGCCCCACGATGCCACCGCCGATAACAATGAAATCATATTGAATGAAAGAATTTTTCTCCCAGAGACTAATCATATGCACGATATACCAAAGTATCGCTAGATAATCAACTTTAACAGCGAAAGAAGTGCCCATTTGTGAATATTTAATGGACTTTGTGGCAGATCATCTGTATATTAGATAGAATTTCAACAGATCATCCATACCGTCTATCGCCATGAGAAAAATCGATGAACTTCTAACAGAATATGGTCAGAGCCACCAGAATAAAGACAATAAACTGATCCATTGGATATGTGTCCCTCTCATCTTTTTTAGCATTGTAGGACTTTTCTGGTCGATACCCAATACATCCCTTACAAATCTCTTTGGACTGGAACATGCGCCTTTTATCAATTGGGCAACGCTCATTCTTTTGCTTGTGCTTATTTATTACCTGAGGCTTTCCTTCACCTTATTTATGGGCATGCTTCCGGTGGTAATTATTTTTGTTTTGTTGGCTTATGCTTTAGATGCACTTTCTTCACCTCCATTGTGGCTCATTTCCCTGGCAATCTTCTTCCTTGCCTGGATAGGGCAGTTTTACGGCCATAAGATTGAGGGAAAGAAACCCTCTTTTTTAAAAGATATACAATTCCTGTTGATAGGCCCCGCGTGGCTGATGCATTTTATCTTTAAAAAACTTAACATCCCTTATTAATAGTATTGTCGTTTTAAAAACATTTCTGTGTAGGATAGTTATATCGTCGAGGATATCCTTGAAGCCAAGGTCTGAACCTGATTATTATTTTTAGTTTTGATAAACATTTTTATTTTTTAATATTTTACGATGAAAAAGCTATTCACGATTTTTACCCTATTTTTGATATTTGAAAGTTGTGCGCTGGTAAGCCCGCGAGATGAATTTTATGTAGGTATGAGTGAAAACCTGTTTCTGCGAAGAAATAGTGATGCCGTAATAAGCGAGTTGAGGGATAATGGAAAAGTATATCGGCTACCTCGCGGCGACAGATTTTATGCGTTGATTACCTTCGAAAACGAAAGACTGGTAAGCCTGGAAGAAAAGGAGATCACCAGATTCAATCCGTGGCCAGCTGATACCACCCGGCGGGTAAACTAAAATTCCTTTATCGCTTCACGGTGATTGTCTGACTCGGATTGCTTTCAACATGTAGTCGGTTTACAGCCGTTATGGCATAAGTATAGCGGCCCTTCCCGGCAGAGGCATCTACATAGAAGGAAGATCCTGCTGGAAGGATTGCGAGTATATTTGACGGATCCTCAAAGGACCCAGTCGTAGTCCCTTTAAAGCGATATAATACCAAATAGGCAAGCGCTGTATCATATACCCCCGACCAGGATAACAAATTACCCCGGTGATCTTTTTCATACATAAGTCCGTCGGGTACTCCAGGGGCAGCAGCCTTCATGTAGGGCATCACAGGAATGAGCGCTTTGTAGCGGTAAAGGTTGGTTCTAAGCGAGTCACTGATGCCGAGCGGGTTTTTTAACATGGATTTGGAGCTGAAGAATACACTACCCTTTATTTCATCATAGCTCCTGTTCAGCCTTAGTTGATCAGGCATCTGGCTTGGATTTTTCCATGGGTCCGACTGATTTAGACCATTGATCCGATAGGCTCCCTGCCCTATATACACGTGCTTACCAAATGCATTCTTACGCCACCAATCTACCAAAACCGGGTAATCCGCCCGCTCAAATCCAATATGCCAATAAATCTGCGGCACGACATAGTGGATCCAGTCCTCTCTAAGCCACTTTAGTATATCTGCGTATAAATCATCATAATTTGTTTGGCCAGCTTGGGTTGCAGATCCTGTTGGGTCCTTGTCTTTGTTGCGCCACACACCAAAGGGACTGATACCAAACTTAACATATGGCTTTGCAGATTGAATAGATACACTTAATTCTTTTACCAGCATATCCACATTATTCCTTCGCCAGTCGTCTATTAAAGGAAATTCACTTCCGTACGATGCATATGATAGGCTATCTGGAAAGGTAACTTGATCGATCTTATACGGGTAAAAATAATCATCAAAATGAATGGCATCAACGTCATATCTTTTCAAGATATCCATGGTCACATTGACAAAATACTGCCTAACTTCAGGAATGCCAGGATCAAAGTAGACATTATCGCCATATCGTAGAAACCAATCAGGGGCCATCCTGGTAATATGCAAGCTATCGGTAATTGTATTGTCGGCATTCACAATGGCTCTATACGGGTTGAGCCATGCATGAAATTCCATACCCCTCCGATGGCATGCATCAATGAAAAAGGTAAGGGGGTCATAATAAGGATCCGGTGCTTTGCCCTGCTTGCCGCTTATCCATTGCGACCATGGCTCAAATTTTGAAGCATAGAAGGCATCGGCTGAAGGCCTAACTTGCATAAAAACGGCGTTAAAACCGTTAAGTTGATGGCGGTCAAGCAGTGCATGAATTTCCTGCTTCTGCGCTGCTGTACTTAAACCTGGCTTGCTTGGCCAGTCTATGTTAGCTACCGTAGCTACCCACACACCTCGAAGTTCCCGTTTTGGCATAACCGACGGGGTACGACAGCCAGACACAAGCAAGACCGAACTCAATATAAAAAGAGAAAAGACGGAAGGGAGGTACGTCCGTGGGGACGAAAGGAACCTATAGAAAAACAGTGGCCTCATAGAGAAATCATAAGAAATTAATACCCTGGTGCAAATGAATAAAAATGTCGTTCAAGCCTTCTCCTTATGTAAATTAAGAGCGATCTGCTGGCCATCACCAATTCATCTAAACACCTGATGGATATGCAAAGGTTTTCCAAATTAGAAGGAAATAAAATTAAAATAGGCGTTGCGGAATAGTCTCCGGATCCCTTGCGCGAAATAACTGGCTCAAAAACACAGTTATATACCTCAAGGCCATCAGCGAATCATCAAATATAGATAATCTTCGGGAAAAATATGACCTACATCAGTTGATGAAAAAAATGCTTTTATTATATCTTCGCAAGAGAGGTTTTTAAGTATTTGCGGTGCGGCATGATATTGATATAATATGTCGCATAAATGACAGGAAGTATAACCGGCTATGCGTAGATTGCAGGTCGAATAAAAAGGGTTGCTCGTCATGTCGCTAATTGTGAAAGTAATTATTCCTGCATTCAATGAACAAAATGCCGTTGGTTCTGTATTGAATGATATACCTGCAGGCCTCGTGGATGAAGTAATTGTAGTCAATAATGGTTCTACTGACGATACAGAAGGTATTGCTAAACGATGGGGTGCCACCGTTCTCAATGAAAACAGAAAAGGTTATGGACGGGCTTGCCTGAAAGGCATGGCATACGTGGCAGCATTGGACAAGCCGCCCGATATCATTATTTTTGTTGATGCCGATTATTCGGATTATCCTGAAGAAATGGGTGCATTGATGCAACCTATCAAGAACGGAAAAGCAGACCTCGTAATAGGGTCACGAGCATTAGGTGAACGGGAAAAAGGGTCGATGACGCCACAGCAGATTTTCGGTAACTGGCTCGCCACCCGTTTATTGTACGCTTTTTATAGGGTGAAATTCACTGATCTTGGTCCGTTTCGGGCCATCCGATATAGTAGCCTTTTACAGTTAAATATGCAAGACAAAACCTACGGTTGGACGGTTGAAATGCAACTGAAAGCTGCTAAAAATAACTTAATTTGCACCGAGATACCCGTGCGATACCGACGGCGCATTGGAATCTCAAAAATTTCAGGTACTGTAAAAGGCACACTTATGGCCGGTTACAAAATCATCTGGACCATCATGAAGTATATATAATGATATACGTTGTAATTGCATTGTACTATCTGGCACTGGCATTCATTTTAATGTTTAGCCTTTGCCAGCTACACCTCACCTTCCATTACCTTAGAAGAAAAAAAAATCTATTTAATGTAGAAGGCACTGAACTTCCTTCGCCTCCGACATGGCCTCGTGTTACGGTTCAGCTACCGCTATACAATGAACCCTTTGTAGTAGAAAGGCTACTTCTTGCTATCACAGCACTTGATTATCCTGGGGAGCAGTTAGAAATCCAGGTATTGGATGACAGCACGGATGGGTCAGTGGAAATAATAGAAAGGTGTGTCGATGCCATGAGAAATGAAGGCCTCGATGTCGTTAGACTCACCCGTACACAGCGCACCGGCTTCAAAGCGGGGGCCTTACAAAATGGTTTAGCGGTAGCAAAAGGAGAATATATTGCCATTTTTGACGCTGATTTCTTACCTGAAAAAGACTTTCTAAAGAAAATTATTCCTTACTTTTCATCCGATAATATCGGTATGGTACAGACGCGCTGGGGCCATTTGAACAAGGACTATTCTTTGTTGACCAGGCTACAAGCTTTCGGGCTCGACGCGCACTTTTCTATCGAGCAGGTAGGAAGAAGTGGCGCAGGGAGTTTTATCAATTTCAACGGTACGGGAGGCATATGGCGTAAGTCTTGCATTCATGATGCCGGTGGGTGGTCCGCTGATACACTAACGGAAGATCTGGATTTAAGCTATAGAGCACAATTGAGAGGGTGGAAATTTGCATATCTCGAAAACGTCGTTGCTCCAGCCGAACTTCCTGTATTGATGGAGGCCATCAAATCTCAGCAGTTTCGATGGAATAAAGGCGCCGCTGAAACGGCACGAAAAAATCTACCCAAAGTACTATCGTCCTCATTGGGCTTAACTCATAAATTACATGCCGTTTTCCACTTACTCAATAGCAGCATCTTTATCTGCATACTACTCGCAGGCTTGCTCAGTATTCCATTGCTTCTGATTTATGATGCTCATCCTCATACTGCCCCTCCTTTGCCGGTAGGTATTCTTTTTTTAATTGGATTTATCTCCATCAGTACCTTTTACTTTGTAGCAACAAAATGGAGTTATCCAAGTCATCCCTGGCGCTACTTTGTAACAACCTACCCCTTATTCCTTACTATTTTTATGGGACTATCACTTCATAATGCATGGGCGGTGCTTGAAGGACTATCGGGAATCAAAAGTCCTTTTATACGTACCCCAAAATATAATATCCACGGCAAAAAAAAGGATTGGAAGAAAAACCTATCGGAAAAATCACATATAAGTGTGATGACGGTACTCGAGGGTTTGCTTTGCCTATATTTTGTTTTTGGCATCGCTACAGGAATTTATCTGGGAAATTTTACTTTGATCGTATTTCATAGTATGCTCGCACTTGGCTATGCCAGCATCTTTTATTTTTCTATTCGGCCAACTAAATTTGCTTAGTATCATTACATATTGAAATAATATAATTTATGCAATTTTCTTACTATCATTGCACCAACACATTGCTCTCTTATCCATCACGTTTAAAATTTTGTATTGACTCTTATCTCAGAAGCTAAAAGGAATTTAAAGAGGTGGCAACTGTACGTCGGAGCACTCTTATCACTAGCGGGCTATTGTGCCATTGGCTATTTTACGCAGCGTCACGACACACACCAACTCGTACTACTCTATATTTTATTGTGGATTCCCTATGCCTACTTTTGCCTCAACGCCGAATCTGGCGACCTTAAAATCTTATTGATTTTGGGGCTCTTATGCAGACTTTCCCTTTTCTTTTCTATACCTACCTTGTCCGATGACTTCTATCGCTTTATTTGGGACGGAAGACTTTTGAGTCAGGGAATACATCCTTTTACACATCTCCCCTCTTATTATATCGAAATTGAACAAGCAATACCGGGAATCAACGAGACGTTGTTCGAAATGCTTAATTCCAAAGGTTACTTCACCATCTATCCACCAGTATGCCAATTTATCTTTAGCATGGCAGCCCTTGTCGCCCCGGATTCTATCATAGGAAGTGTAATGGTAATCCGGACTTTTATTGGCGGCGCTGAAATAGGTTCTATCTTCTTGATTCTAAAATTAATTGGCATCTATAAGCTACCCACCCGGAACGTATTGCTTTACGCACTCAACCCACTGGTTATCCTTGAGCTTACCGGAAACCTACACTTCGAGGCGCTGATGGTATTTTTTTCGCTAGCCGCTATCTATTATTTAAAAAAGAAAAGACAAGCTATGTCCGCGATAATGTTAGCCCTGGCTGTAGCTTCTAAATTATTACCGCTTATTTATCTTCCCCTGGTCTACAAAAGAGTAGGAGCTAGCCGATTTACCAAATATATTATTATTACCCTATTGTTCTCCCTGCTGCTTTTTTCTCCCCTTCTCACCATCGATTTAATCAAGGGAATGCAAAAAAGTCTGGTTTTATACTTTCAGAAATTTGAATTTAACGCAAGTATCTATTACCTATTAAGGCAGTTGGGATTTTGGATTCTTGGATTCAATACCATCACCTACCTGGGGATAGGCTTAGCAATAATAACATTTGCGGCGATTCTATACTACACCGTTTATGAAAGGAAAACCAGGCAGCTACTACCGGAGGCAATGTTAATGGTGAATCTGATCTACCTGCTATTTGCCACCACCGTGCATCCATGGTATATCATACCCCTATTGGCTTTAGGCGCTGTCTCTCAAATCCGTTTTCAAGTGGTATGGTCTTTTATAATCTTTTTCACCTATGTAGGCTATTCAAGTACCGGCTTTCGGGAATTATACTGGATAGTTTGGGCAGAGTACCTTATAGCTATCGGATACCTTCTTTATGAAATAGCCTGGTTAAATAGCAAACCGCCCTCCGGCACTGCTGATTAGGCTTCTTCCAAAATTCTATCGTGCTGCCAGCAAAAATCCGAACTATCTAATGGCTCTCTTTGACAGCGATCTCCTTCTGCCGTATTAGCAGCACATTGCATAGCCATAAGTTTTTTCTCTTTTATGTTCACCCGCTTTAATAATAAAACCATTGATAAAGTTAAGAAAAGGCCAGACAGGCCTGCAAAAATTAAGCGCTTATTTTTCATAACCAAAAAATTAGATATCCATCAATACTTTATATGCCATATCCAAAAAAGGCCGCTAAATTAGTTTTCTTCACTAACCAACTCCTTTTCTACATCCCAAAGGTGCGACTGGTCAGCCAAAAATGTGAGACCTACACCAAAACCACCACTCTGATCATACACTTCACTTTCTATGAGCCATCCTCCGGCTACCTTCGCCCTTCGTATCTTCTTTCGGTAAAAATTTTTATCTTCTAAAGATCCTGTAATCACTTCTTCAAGTTGCTCCCACTTGAACTTACTGAAATTTTTATGCCTGGTCATAGATAGATTAGATAAAGTGGTTTT
>LXQK01000073.1:0-15789 GCA_001683905.1 Marivirga sp. ANT-B6 | reverse complement strand
GTTTTAAAAATATATTTATATTTGAAATGAATAACCCCGGCAGCGCCTTTAGGTTATCAAAGTCTGTTAATTAATTTTTACTGCACACGATCGAGGCCTTTTACCTTTCTAAAAGTTGAATGCTGTTGAATCCGTTCGATTTGATGCAGGTGATGGGTAATATGATCTGCCATAAATCGTAGCGTCTGATTGATCGATAACATTCCCGCTCTGGGATGCTTAAAGATCAATTTATCCACCTTCTCTTCAGGAAACTCCTCCAGCAATTGCTGATACTGAAGCCTCAAATCGAGCCACCGCTGCCGTAGGGCATTTAAATCAGGGCGATCTTGCGGCATAATTTCTTTAATTGGCGGAACCTTTATTTTATAGGAGGATCTGAGCATCACCCTCAAAAATAAACTCTTTAACCTGGACCTGAAAGTTATTTTTTCATGAAGGTCGCTGGTGAGACTTTTCCGTAAAAATCTATATATCCCAACCTCGGCATTATAAAGATGCTCCGCAACCTGGACCATACTCCAACTTTCCGAAGAAGATTTCCAGTGCCGCTCATCGTCTGTGAACGGATCTATCGCAGATTGCAATTGTTGCTTGGCAGCTTCTATTCGGTGAAAGGCAATCTTTAGCGCAGAGTTCATTGATAGTATTTAAGAAAAAGCGACGTGCTGGATATCGTGTTGAAGATAACGCTATTTAATTAAAAAGTAATAAAACCGCGGAAAATCGGTTTTTATTCGAAACGAGATTTTCTTTATTTACATATTAACGCGACCATCATGCAAAAATATATATTTACCTTTGGTTTTGCAATTACCCTACTCATCCTTTGCTACGCTACGGGGCAGGCACAAACGGGTGACCAATTTCCAGCTATAAAGGGCATTACGCTCGAAGATAAGACAGTAACATTGCCCGACGACACCAAAGGAAAGTTCACTTTGATTGGCATGGCATTTTCGAAGAAATCTGAAGACGAGCTCAATGGCTGGTTTGGTCCGGTTTATAATACGTTTATTAACAAACCAAAAAAGCCAGGTTTGTTCGACAGCTTCATGTACGATGTAAATGTATATTTTATACCGATGTTTACCGGGGTAAATACAGCTGCCATGGGTACAGCAAAAAAGAAGGCCATGAAAGGAACAGATCCCCGACTTATGCCATATATTTTATTCTACAAGGGCGACTTAAAAACTTATAAAGAAAAGTTAAACTTTGAGAAAAGAGATATTCCTTACTTTTTTGTATTAGACGAAAAAGGAAAAATCATCTATACTACCTCGGGAGAATTCACACAGGAGAAACTTGACGAAATAGAAGAACTTTTAGAGTAAATATACTGATACGACTCCTCTAAGCCGCTATCAAAAACAATTAGCTATTTTATCATCATGATAAAATAGCTTTTTTTTGTCAACTCTCCACAATCGGTCTTCAATTGGCGCAATTGACAATAATACACTTTAATGGGAATGTTACCCGGTTCTTCTTTGAATATGGCTTCCTGCACATCCTGATCGCTCCGCCTTATTATAAAAAATTTTGCAGGTCCTTTATGGTCTGAAGGGTTCAGTCGTCATTTCTCGGACACCTTCAAATGTCCACGGGACCTCGCGTTCTAATATGAGAAGGGTTTTCTCGAATTGATATACTTTTTCACTTACAAAAGGTTGCTAAAATTTTATTAAGTGGATTTAAAACGATATAAACGGTTTTTTCTATAAACTGGTGGTATCACCCTTTTCTGGCACATTGGTTGTCTATATTATATCAGGAGAGTGAATGTTCTTTATCTTTTAGGAGGAGATAAAGGACAGCAGGAAGTAGAAGGCTTCCTGTTATATATGATGTCATTTTTTAAACTTACGATTTTTTTCTGTGGCAGTTACGATTGTCCATAGGCATCATAAAATTTTTTAAACTACTTTTACAACCATATACATGGCATTCATGTATAGTAAAATGAAGGCGAAGATTAATTTCTTCGCCTTTTTTTATTTACTACTATATTCGTTAGAAATATTTTGTAGTTTTATTCGTCATTAATGTATCGGACGTTTACCAACAATACCTACGGAACTAAATTATACTGTTATGGGAAAAGGATTAGATAAAAAAAAGGAAAAGAAAAAAGAGCCTACTAAATCTATCAAGGAAAAAAGAGAGGCAAAGCAGGAGAAAAAAGCCAGCAAGAAATTCTAAAGAAAAAGAGAGCCAGAATCTGGCTCTCTTTTTTTCATTACCTGTTTCGAGGTATTTCTTTTCAATTCAATATTTTTTTGTTCTAAAGCTTTTTCCCGACTTCGCTTTACCGCTTTTCCCACCTTTACCTCCCCGATTTTCAGGTCTTGCCGCACTTGGGTCATAAATGGGACCTTCGCCAATACTAGCAGGTAACTTTACCTTCTTCACTTCACTTTCGATAAGTTTCTCAATACGCGAAAATCGCTGCTGATCCTTTTCGTTGATAAAGGTAAAGGCGACACCTTTGGCATCTGCCCGAGCGGTACGACCGATCCGGTGAATATAATCTTCTGCGTCGTGCGGCACATCGAAATTGATCACCAAGCCAATGCCTACAATATCTATTCCCCTGGCCACAATGTCTGTCGCCACTAAAATCTGCACCTTGCGATTTTTAAACTGGCGGAGCACTTCTTCTCTTTCACTCTGCTCAAGATCCGAATGGATAGCCTGAGCACCAAAATTAAGTTTTTTCAACGTGAGCTCAATCTGCTTTACACTGCTTTTTGTGCCACAGAAGATAATGACGCTCTCCACGTGTTTCGCCGTCAGCAGGTATTCGATCAAAGCTACCTTCTGCTGGTCGTAAACCAGAAAAGCGGCTTGCAAAACTCCAGCAGCCGGTTTAGAAAGTGCGATGTTAATTTCCTCAGGATCATGCAAAATCTGCTGTGCGAGCGTTCTGATTTTCGGCGGCATGGTAGCAGAAAATAGCATCGTTTGTCTCTCCTTCGGAAGAAAACTGATGATCTTCATAATATCTTCGTAGAACCCCATATCCAACATCCGATCAGCCTCATCCAGGACAAGATGCTGTAGCTGTGAGACATTTACATAACCGAGGTTTAAGTGGGAGATAAGCTTACCCGGCGTGGCGATGATGATATCCGCGCCCTGCTGCAACGCTTTTTTCTCTCGCTCGAAGGAAGAACCGTCGCCACCTCCATATACAGCAAGTGAGTTTACTTGCGTAAAATAGGCAAAACCTTCCATTTGCTGATCTATCTGGACAGCAAGCTCACGGGTAGGCGAAATTATAATGGTATTAACCGTACTTTCCCCTTGTCTCCTCAACACCTTGTGGATTAACGGTAACAAATAGGCAGCGGTCTTCCCCGTGCCGGTCTGGGCGCAAGCAATGAGATCCTTATTTTCTAAAATGAAAGGAATTGCAAGTTGTTGAACGGGAGTTGGGGATTTGATTCCCATGGATTGTAATCCTTCTAATAAGCTAGGATCTAAATTGAAATCATCGAATGTCAAAATATCAGGAGTTAATTTTTGGTAAAGATAATGTTTTATACGTGTTTATGGAAATCATCAGGACGATATACCGTCATTTAATACAACTATCCGGCTCTCAACTTCATTAATCTTCATTTTAACAAGAAAACTTTATTGTTAATCGTAAGTTGTTGTTATAAAACTATCGCTTTTAAGTAGAACTTTTTAAATAATTTATGCCTTGTAAACGGAAAATACTTTTTTATGTCTTCGTTTCAACTTTCGCAATACACAATAAATTAGCACAATATGAATGATGGAAATACAACACCTATCTCTGACATGATAGGGAAAACTGTAATTGACGATATCGGATATGAACACGGTACCATTTCGGATGTCCTCATTGATTATCACTCAAACAAAATAATGTGTTTTGTATTAAAAGTCGGTGGGGCGCTGGGTGCTCGCTTGGGTGGTAAATTGATTCCCATCCCCTTCCAGGCAGTTCAATTCAACCCTAATACAAAACAGGCGCAATTGAAAATGGCTAAAGAAAAAATAGAAAAAGCCCCGGCTATCAAACAGGAAGACCTCGGCAAAGATAATTTTGATTTACTAAGTTCATACTTTACTTACTTTGGTTTACATCCTGGGAATGAATTTGAGTATAGGGATGATAGCTACACAGATTCTTCTATGAATAATCATGATAAAAGTGAAGGCTCCTCAAATGCCCAGTATAATCAAAACGATGGCGATGATGATATGAGTGACCAGATGGATTACGACAAATTAACCGGGAAGGAATAGTTTCTAACTTTTATTTTGAATTAATTTCGTATTATATATTTAGATTTGAATTTTAACGTTTAAAATCAGTAACAAGATCATGGAAGCAAAAGGAAAATTAATCGAAATTTTTGAAAGTTTACAGGTTTCAGAAAAATTCAAAAAAAGGGAGTTTGTAATTGAACATGCTGAAAATACGCAGTACCCTGAATATATAAAGTTTGAATTGGTACAGGATAAATGCGATCTTTTAGATTCTTTTTCCCTCAATGATCAGGTCACGGTATTTTTTAATTTAAAAGGTAGAAAGTGGAACGATCCAAAAGGTGGTATAAAATACTTTAATTCCCTTCAGGCCTGGAAAATTACAGACAGTGCAGGCGGCACCCAAAATAGCGGCGGCGGATCGTTCGTTGAAGAACAGCCCAACTGGCTAACATCTGGTGAAAGCAGCGATGACAATTTACCATTCTAGTTTTTTTAATTTATTTATAATTATTTAAACATTTTATTGTACCTTTATTGAGTTAATAGATATTAGAATTTATAATAATAATTTAATAAGAAACAGATTGGAAGTAATTCATAAACAGTTTAATACAGGGATTTTAATGAAAGATGAGTTAGGTTTTCAAAGAGACGAACTCCTGATAAACTTAAGACCTGAGGGACATTTGGAGGTAGAAGCAGCTAATAATATGGGCCGGTTTCAGGGTTTGACCATGATTCCGATCATTAAATTTCAGAATGACTTACTGATATTTCAGTTTAAGTCATTTCTGAATAAGCAGAAATCCGGATTTTCGAGTCTGTCGATAGAACATCAGAAGACCTTCATTTCTGATAGGATCAAATCTGATCAAAATCTTAAAAGTAATCTTATCAGCTATATTGTGAGCATGTTTAATATGGATGAACTTCGCTTTTACGCCTTACACAAGGCAGAAATAAAAAAACGAATATTAGAGCGTTTGATCTTTACACTACAGGATCAGGTCGAAGAATTATCCCGTCCACTTTAGCCGTTACTTTTTACCTCTTGAATATCCACTTTTTATATTCCACCGGTGCATTTTTTAATGCCAATTCCAGCGCCTTGTCATCTTTAAATTGAAGTTGGCGAAGCGCTCTGGACTCAACCATTACTTCAAATTCATTGATTTCAAAAGGCCATGGTTTTACCGATATGCTTTGATCGTTGCGTTGCTTGATAAAGTACTGGATGCCGTCAGGCATAGTAAATATCTCAAGATCTCTTTGCGCTTCTGGCAGATCACCTTTACATAAAATTAAAGAACAGCGATCACACCATTGCAATAGTCCATAGGCCATTTCTATCGCATTCTTATCCAGATTTAGCTCCTTTTTCCATTTAGCCTGATGCTGCTTTTGCTCATCCAGAAAATCGTCTATTGCCTTACTTTTCCCTCGCAAAGATTCATACAAAAAGGTGATATGGGACGATATGAGTAATCCTATCCACTGCGATTTATAAGCTGCCATTCTCGTTATAGCTTGCGCTTGTTGTAAAGAGAATGGCTGAAGGGTGAAATCTTGTGGTGCGCCAACATCGCTAAGATGGTAGTGCGCATGCCAGGCTTCCTGGGCGTCATCATGCTCTGTCACTGCAGCGAGCGTTTCTACCCACCTCGCCGGCCGGCTTTTCTTTTGCCAGTGCTGTGCTATGTCCACTGCAAGCAGGCCATGTGCTCTTTGGTAAATTATTTCCCACCCTTTGGTTATAGAGTTTACGATCATACGTTCATTTAATCGCTTACATCAACATTTCTTTTTATACAATGTTTATTAAAAGTCTGGAATTTATATAGCCTGGCAAAGATGAATGATATACTTATCGGTTTTAAAAACTCTTCGAGCTATATCAGCGTTACAGTTGAAGGTGTCCTATAAAGACAGCCTAAAGATCAATAAATAAATGTTTATGACTGAAAAGGACGAATTAGTGCTCATATTTACGGGATCAGCCATAGAAGCTGGCATGGTAAAGGATAACCTGGAACATGAAGGAATTATTCCCTTACTAAAAGATGAAATGCATGAAAGTATAGCCTCGGGAAGGGCGACTCCAGATACTGAACACGCCGTTAAACTGTTTGTAATCCGTTCTGATTATGAGAAAGCAAGCCAGGTGGTGCAACAGTACGTCCCGCAAAAAAATGCAACCGACATAAGGTCAGAAACAAATAGGTAAGAATGGCTATTAATAGCTATCTTGGGGTTCGAACTATGCTGAACGGATGAGATCATTTATTTATGTTAACTTTTTTTTTCTGGTTTTACCTTTTGCAGGGTGTTTGTTGTCGGGCTGCAAGCAGCAAGCCTCTCAAGAGGAAGAACTTTATGCCGAAGTGATGGTATTACATGATGAAGTAATGCCGTTAATGAATACAACTGCAAAATTAAAGAATAGCTTGGATGCTCAATTAGATACCTTAGCTGACCCTGTTCTGGTTCAAAAATATTCCGTAATTAAGGAAGATTTGGCAGCGGCAAATGCCACCATGATGCAGTGGATGCGTGGATTTACACATGCCGACAAGAGCTTGGCTGATGATGAAAAGCTAGAATTCTACCAGCAGGAAAAGGTAAAAATGGAAGCCATTAAGGTTCAGTTTGATGAGGCAATCATGAATGCCGAAAACGCCTTGCGCTAATCTGCATTTCCGCAGCCATTTAGAATTTCAGCTACATCATTTACAAGGATTATCCTTTTTTCGTTGCCCCAGGTATTATAGATATAGGTAGTGATCTCAGCGACTTCCAGCGGTGTGAGTTTAGGATTGGCAGGCATCGGCTGGTTGTATTGCTGACCATTGACGACTATCTCGCCAGCTATACCATTTTTTATCAAGCAAACCGTTCTATTCAAGTCTTCTGCCATATAATCCGCATTGGCCAGGGGTGGAATAAGTTTGCCTAAACCTGTACCGTCCTTTTGATGGCAATTACTGCAATGTAATGTATACAACTGTTTCCCCTCGATGATATATTGTTTTAACTTAATCTGATCTTTGCGAGATAGCTTATCTTTTTGGTCCGTACTCGTCCCGCAAGCAGATACGACAATTGACATCATGGCCATTATATAGAAGCTTACGAGAAGCTGTCTCATTGCTGTACAGGTTCTTTCACCAATAAATCTATATCGTTCATCAACCTATCTACCTGATCGGCAACAGTACCGTCGTACAAGCCGCGTATCCTTTGTTGCCTGTCTATCAGAACAAAAGCGCCGCTATGTAAAAAGCCGCCTGGCTCATACTGGTCTTCTGAGGCCGTAACCAAATAACCTGTTTGGCCCAACTCATAAATTGCCTCTTTTTCTCCGGTAACAAATCGCCACTTAGGTGCTTCCACTCCCAGCCTTTCTGCAAAACTCCGCAGCAGCGCCACGGAGTCATATTCAGGATCAATGGTATGAGAAAGAATTAAGACATCATCTTCATTTTTGAACCTTTCATAAACCCTAAGCATCTGCGTCTTCATGACAGGGCAAATGGTAGGACACGATGTAAAAAAGAAATCCGCCACATAAACCTTTCCTGTGTAGTCCTGACCTGTCACCTTGTTACTATCCTGATCAATGAACGAAAAGTCAGGGATTGTATGATAGATGGTATCGATTTGCTTGATGCCGTTCTTTTTAATTTCGACTGTTTCCCTATTCCCTATGACAGGCAAGTCGCGGGCGTTTTTTTTATCATTGCACGCACTAATGCTAACCATTATAAAAAACAAAAGAAAAAGTAACTTAGACATCTGCATTGTAGTTTTTTGAAGATAACGATTATGAACAGGATGGTAGTACGTAAATAACCTACCCCTTTCTGTTCCTTTTATATATGAAAATTGCTGCCATCAATATGGCCGAGAAGACCAAAAGCCCTGCCAGGCCATAAACCATGCTCATAGCGTTTTTTAATATGACCAGGAATACAATACTAAAAAGGAAAATTGTAGCCACTTCGTTCCATACGCGTAATTGCTGGCTTGTATACTTTGTGATATTTCTTTGTAGCTGAAGAAAAATACGGTGACATAAGAGATGGTATATATAGAGCCCTAAAACGAATCCAATTTTCAACCACAGCCATAGCGGAATATCAGGCAGGTATAGATGAAGCAAATACAGGCCCATCAATAGCGTAATAATTGCTGATGGCCAAGTAATGCCATACCACAATCTTTTTGCCATAAGGTGATACTGATCCAGCAAGATACTTCGTGCCGGCTCTGACTTAGCGGCTGCCTCGGTTTGGTAGATAAACAACCTGACAATATAAAAAAGACCAGCAAACCAGGTGACTACAAAAATAATATGTAATGCTTTGATGTACAGGTAGGCCATTTTATCGTAGCGTTTGAACGAACTCCCGGCGCATAGCATCGATCGTTTGCAAAGATAGACACAAAATATTCAGATAAAACCTCTTATTTCCAATAGACCGTTCTTTCGACGGATTTTAAGGCCATATTCTGGCCATCCCACGTTTGCTGCTTTAAAAGAATATTAGGATAGGCAGTAGCAAACCAATAACTATTGACTTTTCCCTCTTCTAACAGAACGTGGACCTGCCAGGCAGCCTGACCGTCTATTTTATCTTTCTTTACGCCAAAGCTGGCAGTATATATTTTGGGTTTCGTCGCTTTGCTACTTAACTGAGATTCGACTACACCAGCCGTAAAGTTCTGACCTTCCTTAAAATCCAAGGCTCTGAGGGTATAGGAAAGCTGATCTTCGAACACTAAACCCTTATCCAGGATAAATTTTCCATCGCCTTGCCCATCCCAATAGCTATGATAAGTATAGGCATACCCAATCTCAGTATCTTCAAATAGTTTGAATGTATTTCCACACCATTCCTGCGAAGAGTGGGTCATCTTATGAAGCTGACCAGGGGCCTCTCTTTTGAAGAAGACACTGGTAAGCAGATGGTAGGGGTAATTATCAGTTTCTATTCGCGCAAACTTATTAACCTTCATCACACTGAACAAATCCTTTCGATCGTAGTCGTCTGTCTTTACGTTGTGCTTGCGGTTAAACTCTTCTTTTACCAATATATATATATACTCAAACTGCCGCACTTTGCCATAAATGGTTTTTTCAGCACTATATTTCGCTACTTCAGCCTGACCATCTTCCCATAATCTATCCATAGCCCATTTGCCTTTTAGCGGCATCCCGTTGACTATACGGTCTTGATCGGAGGCGTTGGAACAAAAGGTACATATAAAACAAAATACTAGAATGAAGGCTAATGTGGAATTTTTGACGGTATGGAGCATAGGCGGTAAATTGGCAATTTAAATATTAAGCATATCAAGTGTCAAGACATCGTTGTCAAATCTTTTTCTTCATCCACGTCTGTCAGTGCATCAAGTAGCGTATAAGAAAGTTGCAACGCCTCAAGCCTCTTAATTGTTTGATCTAATACGGCGGGGGTACTCCAGGGCATATTGCAAAACAGGTCCGTAATAGGCGTGCTCATACCCAGAAGGTAATACCCGCCGTCCAAGCTTGGCCCCAGCACACAGCTATGTTTCTCCAACAATGTAAAAGAGGACATGACGATCTCGCTCGTCAACTGATAGCAGTCGCTGCCTATGATACTGATAAATTGATATCCCTGCCCAAATCCCCACAGGAATGCCTGGAACATACGCGCTCCCAAATCACCGTCCGGCTGTAATTGTTTTTGAAAGTAATTATCACCCCAAAGGTCATCTTTATTAATATAATCAGCATAGAAAACCACCTTATCACAGCTCAAGCCCATACTGAGATTTTTAGTATGATCCAGCAACCTAACATATATATCTAAGGCACCTTGAACGCCTATGGTGGCGGCAAGCCGGGTCTTTACCTTACCGGCAACAGGATTTTTAACAAAAATAATCAGCAGTTTTTTATGCTTCATAGAGAAAACTTCCTGCAGCTATAACCAGGTTAAAGGTGCCTACTTTTTTTGATTCTTTAAATACAACCTGGCCGCTTTGTGCGCAGGATGCTTTCTTTTGGCATGTTTCTTAATCTCATTTAGATACTTTTTAGAAGCTTTTCTATCCTTTTCCTTATCTGCAATCTTCGCTAATTCAAGCAGAGCATATAAATAATATCCCGATTCAAAGGCCTCATTTTCCTGTCCAAAAGACAAAGTCCTGTTATAATAGTGTTTAGCTTTTTCTCTATCGTTGTACATCTGGTAGATTTGCCCCAGGTAAAAGGTAGCGTACCTGCCGCTTGTCGCCTCATAGCCCACCATTCCACTGTCAATTTTTGCCAGAATGTTTAACGATACCTTTTCTGCCTGCTTAAAGCGGCCGCCAGAATAAAGTAGCCGCGCATAATACCGTTGAAAATAGGAATTGTCAGGAAAGGTAAAAGCCAGATAATCAGCTACGGGCAGCGCTGCGGCAGGATTATTTTCTTCCATCGACAAAATGCGCATCAGGAAAAACTGGGCTTCTGTCCTGGTATAGAAGGCGTTATTGGCCACCTCTTTCAGCTGTCGTATGCCCAGGGCCTTATCACCCTTCTTAAAGAATAGCAATACGGGCTTCAGCAGTGGGTAATTTTCCGGTACCCATACCGAATAATAATTATAAAGGGCATCACCAAATAGAAATTCCGGGCTCAGATCGTTCTGCCCGCGGCTTTCTTCAAGGTAATTTAAGGCACTTTTACCCGCAGAAGCGGCCTTTCCCCAGCTCTTACGCTCAGAATATAACCTGCCTTTAAAGCCATAAGCGGCAGATAGAAAGAAAGCAGCTTCAATATTTTTCTCATCATGCTCGTAAAGCCTCTCAGCAATAGCAATAGATGAGTCCATATAAGCTAAAAATTTCTGGTCATATTTTGTCACCTCTACATCAGGTGCAATTTTCCACCATTCGCTCAAACCTAGCAGAAAATAAGGCAATGGATGCCATGAATACTTTTGTTTAAGCCATCTGAATTGTTTTTCAGCACTGGCAAATTTAAAGTTATACATGTCGTTTACAGCCTGCGTCGCCTCAATTTGTACGTTCATATCCATGAGCAACTGAGGTGCCTTCGACTGGGCACGTGCAGAAAGTGCAAAAAAACTAAGCAGGAAGAGGAGAAAGTATTTCTTTGAAAGCATTTTACTAATAACCGAATGCACCAGATTGATATATTTATTAGGTAAAACAAATAACATTAAAAATAATTGCAATCAGAAGCAGGATAATTGATTTTCTTTTTGCACAGATATCAAAAGGGTGATCCTTAGACTTCGTAATTTTCCTTACATTTAGGATTAAATCTTACGGTAATGGATAATTGGTCCAGGGAACTCTCTGAAAATGTAAAAGGTAATTTATATTTTGATAAAAGGCTTTTCTTCGTATTGATCTGTCTTATCGCCTTTCTACTCCTCTTTCTCAAACAAAACTTTATCGAAGGGCAAATCGCTGCTTTCGAAATATTAGAAGAAGAAGGTCGAATGGGGCTATTCAATGTCATCAATACACTCGCATATTTTGCCATACCGGTGGTTTATCTTTTTAAGTTTACGGTCACTGCATTCGTCCTATGGATTGGCTGCTTTATGTATGGCTACAAAGTACCCTATCGTAAGGTCTGGCAGGTCGTAATGATCGCCGAGGTGATTTTTTTTGTGCCGGAAGTAATAAAAATTTTTTATTTTACGACCATAGAAAATGACCCGGACTACTTTCAGGTGCAAGCATACTATCCTCTCTCTCTAATCCAGTTATATGATTTCACGGAACTGGAAAAACAACTCCATTACCCTTTTAAAGCTATTAATTTCTTTGAGGTAATCTATTGGGGATTACTTGTACTGGGTATTCATCTGGTTACTTTAAAAAACTTTTCTATTGCAATAGCTATCGTCTTCAGTTCGTACGTGCTGGTATTCTTTTTATGGCTTTGGTTTTATACCATTGTTTATTGATGGATTTTCATGTATTATTTTGGATAATGAAAAAAATAAACAATAAAATCTGACAAAGCTTATTTTATAATTGTAAAACTAGTTTCCGATCGTAGACCGTAAAACAACATCTTCTGTAGTAGGCCAAATGATTAAAAAAATTTTCATATGGCTTTTATTTGGCATTTTATTATTCCTAAACCCGAGAAAAGTGGAATTAATATTTTGCGATACCTTGTTAAATGAGGAGCAAATTAACTATGAAAAAAATACAGGATTTATTTATCCTATAACACCTGGAACTGAACAAAAAACCATTTTATCGATAACGGCACATATTGTTAGAACATCGCGGGGAAACGGTGGCATAGACGAAAAAGAAGCGCTCGAGGCTGTTGAAAAAATGAACAGAGATTTTTCATCCTCCAGCATCGGTTTTGAAATCTGCAAATTTAATTACATCAATAAAACGCGGTTTTATAAGTTCAATAAATCTGATGAAAGGCTGCTGAACCGCAACCATGTAGCAAATACAATAAATATCTATTTTGTCAACAAAATTTACTCGGTAGAGGAGGGCAGTATCTGCGGTTACACTTACTATCCTACCAGAAACCGCGACTATCTTATTGTTAGCAACTCCTGTGTTGGCAACCGCACCACACTGTCGCATGAGATGGGGCATTTTTTTGGCCTTTATCATACCCACGAGTCACAATTTGGGCTGGAACTTGCCAATGGGTCGAATTGTGTTACAAGTGGTGACCTAATTTGTGACACCCCAGCAGACCCTGGCTTGCGCGTAACTAATGTAACCTCCAACTGTGAGTATATCGGTTTGTCTTTAGATGCCGCGAAATTATTTTATAATCCTCCAGTAAACAATCTGATGTCCTATAGTCGAAAAGGCTGCCGCAATTCCTTTTCCCAGAATCAGGTAGAAAAAATGCAGATAAATTACAAAGTCTTTAAAAAACACCTTAAAAACATCGACATCAGCTTCACGGCTTCGGATACTTTGGTCGTGAAAAATCAACCCCTGGTACTCAAAGCAGGTGGAGGAGCGCGCTATGAGTGGAGTACCGGAGATTCTACGGATTTACTGGTGGTAATGCCCGACACCAGCACCATGTATTCTGTTAATATCTACACAAATACCGGCTGCGTGATATATAAACAATTTTTTGCTGAAGTTATTCCTGAAGATATCATTTCAGCAGATGAAATCGCCTGCATGGAGCAGCCTGCCGTTGTTACTGTCTACAAAACTAAGCCCCGGCTTCTATACCAGCTTACAGTTAATGGAAGTTGGTACGGGGAACCTCAATACGGCACAGATAGCACCTTGAACTTACCGATACATGAGGTGGTAGAGGATATGCAATTAGGAATATTGATCATTGACGAGTTGGAAGAAAAAGTGCTTCAACCACAGACCTCATTGACAATGAAGGCCATCAATACCCCGCGGTTGCCAAACCAGGTCATATTGGAGAATGACACGCTTTGTCGCGGCCAGTATACCAACGTTTTTATTCCTTTCAGTATGCCAGATGTCAATTATCAGCTAGTCCAAAATGGTGACACGATCAACCAATCTGTAATGGGTACGGGTGGCACCATTTCCCTGGTCACGAAGGTTGTAATGGAAAACGACCGATTTGACCTGATTGTCTTCAACGAATGCAATAGCCTGACGCAGAAAAATAGCTTTAGCATTCTTATCGAAGAAGACCCGACAGACAATATAGAGATCACCGTTCAGGATATCTTTGTTGATGCTGGTGAAGCAACAACCATATCCATAGCGCATACCGTACCGGGGCTGGTGTATCATTTGGTGAAGGAAAGTAGCAGCCAAAACAGCACCAGCATCAATATAAGCCGAAAGGTAGGGAATGGTGAGTCTATAAGTTTTACTACTCCACCAGTTGAAGAGAATAGCTTGTTTTGCTTGTATGTTATCGATGAACAGGGTTGTACCAACTTCACGACGGAGCAGATTCTGATTCAAGTGAAAGCGTATAATACGTTTGATTTGGTAAAGCACGATAAGGCCACTGTGGTCAACGTAAATCTGGTAAAAGTAGCGTACGTCAGCGTAGAGTTAAGAAATTTGCAAGGCCAGAAGGTTGCTGATGTAGTTCAGGAAACAAAGCAAAAAGGAAAGCATGAAATCGTCGTAGATGGAGAACATTTGAACTTACCCCAATCCTCCTATCTGCTCCTTATTCTCGCTGATGGCAAGCCTGTATTGCGCAAGATCATCCAATTGTAGGGGCCCACTTTTCATGTCTAATATACTTTAGTCCCAGTCTTCAGCCATTTGGACCAACTCTTATTGTAAGTATGTACCGAGTCTGTGGGCATATTTTGGTGGTTAAAAACTTTATTTCCCTTGTTTTTCCAGAGGAAAATACCGCCATATAGATTCAAAACATCTTTATAGCCCATATCTGTCAACTTTTCACCAATTTTCTCACTTCTATACCCTACCGAACAATATACGACTACCTTGGCATCTTTTGGAATATGAGAAACATCCTGCCGGTTAAAATTTTTATACGACACGAAACGTGCGGCATGAATAAAGCTAACCTTATATTCCTCCTCTGACCGCGTATCTAAAATAAAAAGATTTCCCGATGCTTCTTTTTGTAACTCAAAAAGAGCCTCCGGTGCTATTACAGGCACAGTATGGTTGTAAAGCGACTCAAGCTTCTCGTCAAAGGTCTTCTGTCCACATGCTTGTAGGGCAGAAATAAAAAAGGCAATATATGCGGCTGCTCGTCTCATCATCTACTTTCTAAAAAATTACGTAAGTCAAAGCCATCAGGTTGCTGTTATTATATGGGAGTCCATCAATCTTTTCTTAAAATCTTACCGCTTCTCTTCACCGCAAAGTTATCGGCCACTTTAGAAACTTTTCCATTTACTATTACGAAATCCATACCTGTTGCAAGCGTATGCGGCGCTTCATAGGTTGCATTTTCTTTTACTGCTTTGGGGTGGAATATGAGCAGATCGGCTTTAAATCCTTCTTGCAATAAGCCCCGCTGTTTTAAACCTAAGGTTTGAGCTGGCAGGCCTGTCATTTTAAAAACGGCTTCTTCAAGGGTAAACAACTTTTTCTGATAAACGTATTCCTCAATAATTTTTGCAAAGCTTCCATAACCTCGTGGATGTCTGATTCCGGGACTTCCATCAGTACAGATGTTGATATACGATTGGCCAAGTAGCTTATCCTGCAAGACTTCATCCATTATAAAATATGCACCACTCGCTCCGTATGGGCCAATATGATGCATCAATACATCTTCAAAAGGCAAGTTCATCTCGCTCGATATCTGCGCGAGCGTTTTCCCCTTATGAAGACCTGTACCTATTAATGTTGCATCAGGCCCATTTCGAAGATGAATTTTGGCTCTCAGAAACCGCGCCAGTTCGTCCTCCCTTTTTGCTAATACTTGTTGGTAATCATTCGGATTTTTTGCCCAATCAGGAAATAAGATTCCTATCCCCGTATAACTTGCTGTATAGGGATAAATATCTGCCGTCATCTGCACTCCCGCCGCTCTCGCACTAT
>LXQK01000072.1:1052-8492 GCA_001683905.1 Marivirga sp. ANT-B6 | reverse complement strand
TAAATGGAAACAAAAATTAAGAAAAATGAAATAAAGCACAAAACGCAAAAACAACTAGTAATCCCAATACAAATAGTAATCCCAACACCAACTACGGCAATATATCCATTGATTTCCATTAATTATTTCACTTTAAAAATCTTCCAATTAAGTTTTATCATGACGTCAATTATTTGGTGGAGTTCTTTTGCATTTTTTTGGCCTTTATAATAGGTTCATAGGGTCCAAATTTATGTTCCTGCTCAGAAAAACCATCAGAATAGGGGCCAAAAGGATGATCAAAAGGCTTTTTAGAAATATCCGGCCAGTCTTTGGATAGATCTTTTTCCGGCCTGGGCATAGAATTCACAAACGCAGCCACATCCCAGGCTTCCTCATCGGTTAGAAATGGACTATCATAGCTAATGCCATAGGGCATATTTGCTTTAACATATCCCGCGAACCGGGATAGTCGGTAAAGTCCTGCTCCGGTATTGTAACTTTTCAGACCAAAAAGAGGTGGGTAAGTCCATTCTAAACCATTTTCTGCCAATATCCCTTCTCCATTTTCCCCATGGCATCGCCCACAGTAGGCTTTATAAACCAAACCACCTTTTTCAGGATCCGCAGGACGTTCCATGAGCGGAAGATTTATAATTCCTAATCCTTTGGCTAATGGTTCTTTGGAAACATCTTTTCCAACCCACTTCAGGTACGCTACAAAGGCGCTAATTTCTTCACTTGAGGAATCTAATTTTTCCCCGTTTAAACTTCTTTCTATACAATCATTTACTCGTTTTTCAATTGATTCAATGATACCAGACCGGGCCCTTACAGTGGGATATTTTGAAGCTACTGCGGCATAATTATTTCCGAATGGTTTAGTTCCTGCTTCCAAATGACAATTTTGACAGTTCATTCCATTGCTAATGGCTTTGACCTCCCCTTTAGGTCCAAGGTAGCGAGAGGTATGGGCCACTAAATCACGCCCATATCTAATAAGATCACCTTCCGGCGTTGCGGGAATAGATTTTATATCGGGTGCCTGCCATATGCCACTAAAAGCTAAGTCATTTTTATTGGTTTCTTTTTCTTCAGAAAAACTGTCTTCTTGCTGATTCATAACAAAGAATCCGGAAAAATAACCTATTTGAACTAAGGTTGCTCCGAAAATACAGAAAGTTAAAACCCACGCTGAAGAGGTAAATCTACGAATGATGCGTATAAGGTCTTTTTCTTCTGGCATGTTATGAATAAAAAGTAATATCCTTATTAATTAGCTTCTTTAATGTAGCCCCAGCCCTCATTCTGTTTATAGACAATTTCTAAAATACCATCCGATACAATATCTACTCCGGGGAGTAAGGCATTGCGGCCAACAGAATATTTTTTCATTGAAATGGCGCAAACTTTAAAAGTCACTTTTTCATTATCCTGAAATGAGGTGAGGTCATTTGCTACAGAAGATTGATCTTTCAGAACCATGGGAAGTGCCCCACCATAGATTACCACTTCAAATTCCGATTCAGGATATGCTGCAGACATTGCTTTAATATGTCTCATTGTGGTCTGATGGATAGTAGTATCCCTACTGGTAAGATCAAAAACAACTTTTACAGGTTTTGCCTGGGACCAGGCAGAAATTGAAAAACTAAAAAAGACAATCAGTAATAAAGTGCTTTTCATAATCTGGAAAGAAAAAATTAGAATTTAGAAAAGCCTGGAACAGTTATTCCAGGCTGTATAGATGGTTTATTAACCTCCGGCATAACAATAATTGAAGCCATTTTCCTGGGCCCGGCCAATAGCCCACACACCGGAAGGCACTATCTCAACTCCAGGCAAAACTCCAGCTACCCATTCTTTTTTAACCTCTTCAGGTTTAAGATTCATTTTTTTCGCCACTACACCACTATATACTGTTAAAGCCATATCACAAACACAGAACATAGCGCCCCGGTCCTGCAATGCTTTAATTCCATCTATGCCGGGTATTGGATAATCACCCTCTTTAGGGACATAAAAAACATTTCTTTTTGCCGAAGCCTTGGAAGTATTATCATTTACCTTAAATACTTCTCCAAAATTGTATTTTGCCCAAAGGCGATCTTCCATGGCAAAAGGTATGGCATTGTGCCGCAAAACTACCATTGCTGTTAAATCTTTATCCGGCGTTCCGGTTTGATTGTTGGTCGCATAAAATACCCAGGACCAGATAAATGGCAATCCCTCATGTTGCTCGGGAGCATCATATAAAATTTTATGCTTAGCTTTGGATTTTTTAAACCAATCCTCGGCTTCATTATTAATATCTGTAATGAAATTTGTGCTTGCCAGTGCTTGATCAGAAAGGGCAACAATGCCTGCCGTAGCGCTTGCGGCCAATGTTCCTATAAATTTCCTTCTCGTGTTTGAATTTTCAAGTTTCATAATATTTGGGTTTAGTAGTTTGTTTATTTGTATAGATTAGGTTGGTAAGTGGCAGGGATTATATTTTGAATGACACAAAATAAATTTTGAGGATCATACTTTTTCTTTACCGGTGTCAGCCTTTTAAAATTATCCCCGTAAATGATATTCTTGATATATTGGCTAAACATAAAGTCTAACACCTAACCATACCCCAATCTAAGCATTCCACTATTTCAACGCTTTCTATATTGTTGCAATAGCTTTCTACTATGTTGCAAAGATGAAATAATCTGGTAATGGCGACTTACAGTGGGACTTTTCTCAATGGTTTTCTTAAAAACCTGAAAAAAATAGACAGGAGATTTAAATCCTACCTGATAGGCCACTTCTGAGATGGTTAAATCTAGGGTAGCCAATAGTTCCTTTGCTTTTCTGAGGCGGATCAGGCGAATGTAAATGGAAGATGATTGTCCGTTTGGGGGAATATTCCTGCACTTTATCGAAAATCTGTTTGTTAGGGTATGCATAACGTTTGGCCTATGATCCTGTTGCCGTGTAAAACCATTTCCTTAGCCGCTTGAGATAATAGTAAAAAGAAGAAAAGCATCCATCACCTACAAACCGGCCATGAATTATAGCCTCCTGTTGGTGGCATTGGCCTCCCAGTCGTTTTACATACGGTTTTTCACATCGTTCGACCCTGTTTTACGTTGCCTTTTGTCCATCAATTTTTGATTCCCTAACAAAAGAGAATAGGTAACTCGTACTTGTCTTTCTGAAAAATCATTATGTCCATATGTTTTAATATTTAATTCGGGTTGGTGGTACTCCCAATTTAATTTCCCAACACTGTTAGTAATATCCTGAACAGCGAAAGTTAACGAACTACCCGATGGAAATTTTTTTCGCACACCGAGGTTCAGAAAAGGCCAAACATAATGACGTTGATCGCCAACTAAAAATGGACTTCTGTACATTCCATCCATGCCTATTGACCATCCTTTCTGTAAGAGAAATGTGCTGTTGACTTGTACAGCATAATTAATAATATCATTTTCAAACATAATAGGGTGGCTTGAAGCATCTTTTACTTTATGATAAAAAGCATTCAGATTCCAGCTCATTTCCCACCATCTGAAAGGATTGAATGGAATAGTCAGACTGGTTTCAATGATATTTTCATTATCTAAGTTCGTGGGTGTGCTGGTTTGGAGATGATTTTCTTTGTCGACTGTATTGTAGAAATAGATTTGATTTTTTCGGTTAAGGAAGCCCAGCGACCAAATGACTACTTGGTGTTGCCATGATGCCTTTACAGCGTTGGTAAATGTTGGCATAAGCTGGGGATTGGCAAAAACAATTAAGCTGGGATCAAACATTATGAGAAAAGAAGTAAGGCTAAAAAAAGAAGGACGGGTAATGGACCTGTTGAAAGCCAATTGGATAGTATTCAATGAATCTATTTTATAATTCAAACTGAATATTGGAAAAGGATTCTTAAATGCTTTATTAAAATCATTCTTATTGGCGGATTGTAACTGGTAAGTATAATGTTCATAACGTATACCGAATTCAGTATTAATTTTTTTGGATACGTCGACTTTATAAGAAAGATAAGCTGCATAAATCCGTTCTTGTATTGTTTGTTTGCTTCCCAACAAATCTGAGTTTTCCCAATAATGATCATTAAAACTTTTCACCGAAGTATTACTAAGTGTATTATTGAACGTTCCCTTAATACCTGTTTCCATAGTCCACCTGGTTCCTATCCGGCGTGCATTATCAATGCTTAAAATCCAAAATTGCATTGGCGTAGATCGGTCGTAGGAGATGTTATGGTCAGAGGCATTGTTGTCCATTAATTTTCCGGAATTGTTATAACGGATTTTAGCATAGTCTATGTTCACGCTTAAGTCATTTCCTGAACCTATTTTCTGAAATAAGTTAAGGTTACCTGTTATGGATGACATTCCTGTTTTATTACCAAATGAATTACCGTATCCTCCGGTCAATTGTTGGTTGATGAAGTCAGCAGATCTGCTGTCGCCATTTAATGCCCAAACCTGTTTTGAGGTCGCCCCATTCAATAAAAAACCGATGACCGTTCTGTCTTTAAAATTTGCATCAAGACCTACGTTAAGAGCATGCTGTGCTTCACTATAATTACGAAGCTTAACAAAGTTTTCATGATAGTATTGGGTTCCCTGATATTCATATTCCCTGAAATGGTTTACCATATATTGATTGGCTTTATTCAGGTTGTAATTATAATCTCCAAACCAGTTAATATTTCGTTTCCTTGAATTCAGGTTTAGGTTGGCTCCTGCTTTTTCCCGCTGGCCATAACCACCCATAAGTGCCAGGGTGCTATTAGTACCATCCATATTATTCTCTTTTAAAACAATATTAATGATACCCGCTGCTCCACTGGCATCATATTTTGCAGGTGGTTGATGAATAACCTCAATGCGTTCAATGTTTTCGGCTCGCATAGACTGGAGACGAGCCATCAAAACTTCACCTGGTATGCGTTGGATTTTGTTATTGATCATTATAAGAACTTCTCCTTTGCCAAGCACACTTATGCTGTTGGCTTGTCTATTCACAATTAACCCTGGTGTTTTTTGTAACAATTCCAAGCCTGTATTTCCGCTCATTGTAGGGAGGGCATTAATATTCATTACTAAGCGATCCAATTTTTGTTCAAACACTGGTTTGTTGGCTTTCACAACAACTTCATTTAATTCAGTCGTCATTTCTTCTAATACCAGGAAGCCTAAGTTTAAATTTTGTTGTGGTTGTAATTCTATTTTTAAAAGGGTGCTTTTTTTATAACCAACTAAAGAACCTACCAATATGTAACGCCCCCCCGGCATTTGGTCAATTATAAATTCCCCATTTGTATCTGATATCTCTCCTTTAACGAAAGTTGAGTCTGCAACTTTGAGTAGGATTAAACTAGCAAAGGGTAAGGGTGTACCTTTATCATTGTGGATTATACCACTAATTGTCTGAGATTGTACCTGAAGTGTCATATAGAATAGATAAAAGAAAAGCAGGTAATTTTTCATCAAATATCTGATTTAAGTTCCCGATTAGTTTTTGAGGCTTTTTTTGAATTTTAAGATGTTCAAAAGGCAATGATTTATTATCAACAGAGAGGGTAATAGGGGACTGGGAATTTTACTTTCATATTATGTGGATTTATGGTTAAAATTAGGTATTCTTCCCCTGGTGTCGTTCGACTCCATAAACCTACATATATTTAGTTCATCAGGCTTTCGTCATTGTTGCAAAGTCTTTCCATAATGTTGCAAATGGCAGAAATTTAGCTAAGAGCGACTTTCAGTAGGACTTTCACCAAAGGTTTTCTTAAAAATCTGGGAAAAATATACAGGAGATTTAAAGCCTACCTGATAGGCCACTTCTGAGATGGTCAAATCTCCGGTAGCCATTAGTTCTTTTGCTTTTCTGAGGCGGATCAGGCGAATGTAAATGGAAGTTGATTGACCGGTGAGGGCTTTTATTTTTCGATGAACCTGCGAGCGGCTCAAGCACAGCGCTTCCGACAGATCATCAACCGAGAATTCTTCTTCCTCCAGATGTTCAAGGATGACCTCTTCCGCTTTTGCCAGGAAGCTGCCGATGGGGTGGGGATGCAGCCTGCTGCCGGGATTGGCGCTCATGAACCCGCTGCTGTACTTTTGCTGGAGCCGCTGCCTGATCTCCAGCAGTTTCTCAAGACGGATCACTAATTCTTCCTTTTCAAATGGTTTTGCCAGGTACACATCTGCCCCCCTTGACAAACCTGTCAGACGATCTGCGACACCAACCCTGGCGGTTAGCATGATCACGGGAATGTGATCGGTCCTTTCATCACCTTTTAGCGTGGCACATACTTCAAATCCATCCATTCCAGGCATCATTACATCGCAAACAATAATATCCGGAATTACATCGTAGGCCATATCCAGCCCAATACGACCATTTGATGCGTGCAGACATTGGTATCTATAAACCAAAGCAGCTTTTAGATAATGCGCTACATCTACATTGTCTTCGATGATGAGCACAATGGGTAAATCCAGATTCTGTACTTTATCAAGCCCCATAGTTCCTGTAACAGGAGTGGCAGCATATACCTTTGCTGCAGGGGGTTGCATGGCTGCTGCCTTCGTTGCATACCTTGTGATGGCGAGCTGCACCTTAAATTCGCTACCCATTCCCGGCACACTTTTTACGGCTATTGTTCCCTGCATCAATTCTACAAGCTCTTTGGTCAATGCCAGACCAATTCCTGTTCCTTCATACTGCCGGACAGGGGAATGATCTGCCTGATAAAAGCGGTCAAAAATATGTGGAATCTCCTCTTCGCAGATACCATTGCCATTGTCGATTATCTTCATTGAGAAATACTCCTGTTTCCCTTCCAGCACCTTATTGAGGTGAACGATTATTTTTCCTCTTTCATGCGTAAACTTGAAGGCGTTCGATAGCAGGTTAGAGATGATAGTGGCTAGTTTGGCAGCATCAACATCCATAAACAATTGCTCAACTTCTGCATATACGGTAAGACTGATCTCTTTTTCATGGGCCAGGGAATGAAAACTTTCGCTGATATATTTGACAAAGGGGATCACATCTTCCTGTAACAGCTCAAGTTCCAGGTGTCCGGATTCCAGCTTGGCTAAGCTGAGCATTTCGTTGACAAGTTGCAGGAGGCTTTTTCCATTCCGCTGAATCATTTCCAGTGCTTGCCCTGCTCCATTCCAGTGCTCATCTTTTGCTTTGGATTCGAGGGTATCGGCCATGCCCAAAATTACCGTGAGGGGTGTTCTGAATTCGTGGGTGATATTGGTGTACAAACTGGTTTTTAATTGGTCGATTTCCTGAAGCCGGACACTTTCAGCTACTGCAAGTTTGCGGGAGAGCTGAAAACGGTAAAACCTGTCAGCTAAGGCAACTACCAAAGCTAGGTATAGAGCATATGCCCACCATGTGGCATACCACGGGGGTAAAATTTGTAAAGCTATCTCCAAAGGTTGCTGG
>LXQK01000072.1:0-909 GCA_001683905.1 Marivirga sp. ANT-B6 | reverse complement strand
TCCCAGAAGGAAGATTTAAAAATTGGATTTCCTTTTCTTTTAATGGATTCCATTCAGTATCGGAAGGAAGTAACTTATAGGCATATTGAACATTTTTATTCCATCGATAATCTATAGATGAAAACTTAAGATAAAAGGGAAATTGATTATGATTAAAGATCAATTTTTTTGCTTTTAATATAGATTGATCGAGAACATTTGGCGGGGCATTATTTGGGGTTATTTCCCTATCATATAACCGTAATTCAGAAAAATATAGTGGCAATGGACGGTCTAAATTTGCTAATTTCAATGGATTAAAGTAAGTGACGCCTCCTATACCCCCTAAATAAATGGCCCCTTCTGAATCCCGGTATTTAGCATGAATATCAAATTCAATACTTTGAATATTGTCTTCGACACCATAGTGCTTAAAACTATGGTTTTCTGGATCGAAACGGACAATACCATCATTGGTTCCCAACCAAAGATTTCCAAGCTCATCATCTTGAATGCTATATATTATTGCATTAGGAAATTGCTTTTGTTCTGTCCATGAATCAAATTCATTATTCCCCAAGTACAAATTCAATCCATGTCTTGTACCTACCCACATCCGGTCCTTATCATCGAATAAAATATCATAAACGGTATTATCTGAGAGCGATTTCTCATTACCAGAACTTTTGTTATAAGTAAAAAAAACGGGGCTGCCATAGTTGCCGTCTTTAAAACCAATTTTTGTTAAACCACCCTGCGTCCCCACCCAAATATTATTTTCAGGGTCAACACGGATACAATGAGCAATATCATTATGGAGTGAGTTTGGGTTCTGGAATTCCTTCTGGTAACGAATCACTTTAATGTCATCGATGCTTTTCATTTCTATTCGGAAAATACCCTGCCCGAAAGTGGCACCCCAAGTTTTTT
>LXQK01000071.1:20689-30701 GCA_001683905.1 Marivirga sp. ANT-B6 | reverse complement strand
TTCATTAATACGTCAATATTTTTCTTATAAACGGTTTCCAAAATATATCCAATCAATTCTGCTCCTGCGTTCGAATAAGAGTAACTTTTTCCTGGCTCCACTGATATACTAACATTCTTCAAATCTGCTAAAAACTGTTTTTTGTCATAGGATTTTTCCAATTCAAAATATTCGTTGGGTACGTTTTTATTTAATTTTTCAAAAACTCTGTTCATTTTCATTGGAATGAACATCGGTAATCCGCTTGTGTGTGTTAGTAAATGCTTTATTTTGATTGGTTTGCCATTGTATTGTAGATTTGAAAAATCGTCTTTCAAATACATTGTTATTTCATCTTCCAATTTAATTTTTTCTTCCAGCACAGCTTTTGCGACAAGATAGCCGGTCATAGTTTTGGTTACGGAACCTATTTCGTAAATAGTCTCGTTATCAGGTGGATTGGCTTTACCTTTTTCAATTTCGCCAAAGTGTTGGGTGTAAATTTCTCCATCTTTGTGAATTCCGATAGATGCAGAGCTGATGTTCTTGTTTTTAAGAAATTTTATACCGTTTTTTTGAATTGTTTTTAGAATATCCTCATTAATATTATTGTTTTGAGAAAACGATTTGTCACAAAAGAGTATTGAAATAATGATAATTATAATATGTAAAGAATGTTTCATTTGCTTTTTTTTAATTTGATTCAAAAATTAAACCACCTTGCTCTTATACTGACAAATGCTGTTTTGTTTTTAAATGTTGGGCATAACGGCCCGGCTAAAAAGCGTTGCTGTCCCGCAGGGCAGCTATGATTTTTTAGCCATTGTTGCCTGTAGTTGTTTCTTTAATTTCGTATGTTTCAGTCAATGGAGTGTGAATGAATTTGTCATTTTCTATTAAGTGATCAATTTGAGTTTCGCTAATAGGTTTCAGCTTAGATGAATTGAGCGTTGATATCCCGTTTTCAATCAATTTTACCACTTTAGAAAATCGTCTGTTAAACCAACCTGTAGTGACTATTCTAATATGAGATGTGTCATAAACTCGACTAGTTGATTTAAGAATTCCGTTTATCTCATATTTGCTATTTACATTATCTAGAAATTCAATGTCAACTTCACCATTAGATTTTTTTGGTTGTTGATAATAAATCAGGATGCCTAGTCTTCCACCTCTAACGAGGTTGTCAAAGAATAATCTGATAAAGTAATTTTTGTAAACACCCTTGAATCCCCAATACTCGTTATGATTTTCAATTTCAAAGTTGAAGTGCTCTTTGATTTTTCTAAAGTTACTGCTGTCCAATTTTGATTTGTGTTGTCTTCTGTCTATAACTTCGGAAATCACTAAAAAAAACAGCATAATTATCGTGAAACCAATTCCCCATTTTAGCGTGTGGTTTAAATCATTGGATTTTCCATAAACGTGAAGGGAGAATAATACCCCTCCAATTATTGTGCAGATGACAATTATCAGTTTAGTTGAGTTTGGGAAGTACTTTCTAATTTCTGGAGACATTGTTTTTTAATTACAGGCAACGAAGGGATATGTTGACAACCTTGTCAACATATTTCCCTAATCTAAAGAGGAGCGCACCGTGAGCTTATAGCTCACGGCCGCCTAGATTAATTTAAATGTAACCTTAAATAGTCATTATAGCTGTTCATCAAAAACAAATAGCTGGCATAATCATAGGCTACACCATGTGCCCCCGGAGGGAAGATCTTTAACGAATGGTCTTTACCGTAGTCAATCAATGCCTTCACCAGTTGAAAGGTATTTTGCACATGCACATTTTCATCCATCGTGCTGTGAGCAATCAACATATGCCCTTTCAGATTTTTGGCATAAGTAGTAGGCGACGAGTCGATATAGCCCTGGTTATTGTCGGCTCTCAGGCCCATGTAGCGTTCAGCATATATGCTGTCGTATAATCTCCAGTCGGTAACAGGAGCCCCCACCAGGGCTACCTTAAATATCTCAGGGTGATTTAATATGGTAAAGCTACTCATATACCCGCCATAGCTATGGCCCCGAATGGCTACTTTATCTGCGTCCACATAACCCAAATTAATCATATGTTTTGCAGCGTCAGCAAAGTCGGCAGCCTCTGCATGGCCCAGGTTCTTATATACAACTTTTTCAAACGCCCGGCCATAACCTCCGCCACCCCGGTTGTTTACAGCAACTACAACATACCCATTGTGGAGCAGATACTGGTGCCAGGCGTTTACAGTCCACTGGTTATAAACAGCTTGCGCGCCAGGTCCACCATATACATCCAGTACGAGGGCATATTTCTTCGATGCATCAAAACCAACAGGCTTATATATAGCTATATCGATTTTGTTGCCGGTCTTGTTGGTAAATTGACTTAGCTCGGGCAATATCAACTTGCTGTCGGACATTGCTTGTTGCACCTTTTTGTTGTCTTCGAGCATTTTTACCAGTTTGCCCGACGCATTGTACAGCGCTACCTGCGTGGGTGTTTTTACATTAGAGAATCTGTCGATATAATAGGTTGCTTCATCGGCCATATCTATGGCATGACGCCCCGGTAAAGTGGTCAGTTTTTTCTTGCCTTTCCCATTAAAGTTGATCGCATAAAGCTGTCGCTCCAGGGGCGAATCTTCTGTCGAGGAATAGTAGATGGTTTTTTTCTTACGGTCGATGGCATGTACATATACAACCTCCCAGTCGCCTTTGGTCACCTGGTTGTGGAGCTTGCCGTTGTAGTCGTAGCGGTATAGGTGTGCATAACCGTCTTTGTCTGTTATCCAGAAGAACTCCTTGCTGTCTTTAGGAAAAAAGGTATAGTGCATAATACCTGCAAAGAAATCAAATACATCAATCCAGGCATCGGACGTTTCTTCCAAAATCATCCTGGCCATACCCGTATTGGCATCAGCCATATAGATGCGCATTTCAGTTTGGGCCCGGTTCATTTGCATCACCGCAAGCACACCTTTTTCTGCAGTCCAGTAAATGCGTGGGATATAGCCATCATTTAACGGTACATCCATCCACTGTTTGCTGTTTTTGCTGATATCAATGACACCTATTTTCACAGTCGGATTAGTATCGCCTACTTGTGGATAAGGCAATTTCACCCATTCCTTGTGGGTACCCATATAATCTGTCATCTGAAATATAGGTACTTCCCGCTCGTCAGACTGCCAGAAAGCGATGAACTCACTATCATGCGACCATTCCCAAGCCTGGGCAAGGCCAAACTCTTCCTCATATGCCCATCCAAAGCGACCATTATACAACCCGGGTTCTGCGTCGTTGGTGAGTTGCGTCTCTTTTTTGGCGGCCATGTCAAAAGCAAAGAGATTGCCACCCCTTTCATAGGCTACCTTTTTACCATTTGGAGAAAGCTCAGCGGTTTGCGCATCTTTCGCCACCAGGTCCACTGATTTATCGTCAATAGAATAATAATAATAATCTGATATGCCCGACCTTCGCCAAACCGGTCTGAAATTCACCTGGAACAGTAGGTATTTCGAGTCCATTGACCACTGAAAAGATTCATAGGCAAATGGCTCATCTGAACCCGGTAATTTCAAACCTTCTGTGCTAAATACTAAACGCTCCTGGCCAGTAGCTGGGTCCATGGTTTTTATCAACTGTGCTCCTTTGTCGCCCCGCTCAGTAAAAGAATAGGCTTTGCCTTCATTAATCCAGTTGACATTGCCGGGGCCAGTGCTACCGCCATAGGCTCTTACGCCAGCCATGGCCTCCTCAAAGGTGGCAAAGGTTGGCTTTTCCTGGGCCATGCCCGTAGTACTTACTATAAAAAATAACAGAACAAAAACCTGTCTCAAGCGATTCTCAAACATAAATTTTATTTTTGTGTGCATACTCAATTAAATTTTTGAGGTTACCTGCCGCCACTACAACCGCAGCCGGATGCCAGGGCCTATCAGAAAAAACCAGGTGCTTTCCTGCATCAGGAAGCCGCCACCAAGGTTCAATGGAAAAGACAACTTTACATCGCGCCGGGCAGGGTATAAGGTACCTAAAATAACTACACCGACATCACGGTTATTGCTGGCACTCTGGCTAAAGTTAAAAGCATCCAGTGCTATAAAACCAGCACCTATCCGGTAGGGGCGGTACTGCGCAATCTTGTTGGGTTTGAAGAAGCTGAATTGCGCGATCATGGCCATACTAATACCGCCAAGGCTCGAAAATCCCTCATTTTCCCCGCCCAGCTTTTTGGTGATCAACCCCGCAGGAAAAGAAACATCGATGTCAAAGTTGGTGTGCTTTTGCAGTATCAGTTCAATTCTTTCTGTATACCCTTCCCCACCGTATTTGTCTTTTCGGTGCTTTATCGTGATCAATATCCGCGACCAATCCTCCAGGTTATAGGTCTTCTTTCCCAGGATGCTGTTCAGGCTTATTTCGGCTTTGTTGCATTGCTTGTCGTTGTAGTAGGCAAACCGCGGCGAGTTATCTCCCGGGCATATTACAATATCCTCAATGGTCTTAATCTCCAGCAATTCATTCTTAGCCCCACTTAGCCGAACCTCCATCTCCAGGTATTGCTTGCCATGTAGCTTGTTGTTGGCATCCAGCAGTTCCGGCTGAAACGAAATAATTACGTCCCTGATCGTCTTGTCATATAGAATGGTTTTATTGAGCCCTCCCAGCGGCATGTTGCCCACGCCATAATTAACGTTGACGAACTGTAGCGGATAGGGGAGGTTATATTCCTTTACAGACAGACTGTGCGTTGTTACCTCGCCGTTATTATAGATATTAATCTTGCCTTTATTGATATTGAGGGGAATCTTAACCTTATGGATTGCCAGCTGTTCATTAAAAATGAGGGAATCTGACGTAATTTTTTCCGCACCATCAAAGTGAAAATTTGCCTTTTGCAACCCATTTCCCTCTATCCGAACATCCACGGTTTCTCCAGGCAGCACATTTAAATTCGAAGACCAGTCGCCACCTTCACGCAAGATGCTCACCTTTTCGATTGAAGCCACCGGCGTAATGCTAAAGTTGGTAATGAATTTCGCTGCATCGCCATCTTTGATATACAAATACCCTTGGGTGGTTCGGTGGTAGGCATATACCCGCAGGTAGCAAAGCACCCTGTTATTGCTCAAACTATTCCGGGTAAATAACTCCGCCACGAGTGCCCCACCAGGTTGTTCCTGATTTTCAATGCGGTAGGTTTTTTTAAGCTCCAGCAACCAGCTGTTATCGAGTTGTACCTCAATAGGCTCTACATTGCCAGGTTGGTAGGTCACTTCCTTTTTGTCAATATTTAAAAACTGTATACGACTCGATTTTACAGTAAACTCCTGCTGAATGGTAGGGTGGTCAAATACCAGCCCAACACCAGGTTGCAACATTGGTTTAATCGTCTCAAGCCTTGTCTCCAATACCTTGCTGCCTAGCGCGTTGGGAAGCAGATGCAGGCGCAGTTGCCCGTTCTTCTCCGAAAAACGGTAGTCTATAGCCTGGCCACTTGTCCATTTCAAATTGAGCCTTAGATTAGCTAGATTATTAGTCACTAGCTCGAAAATCTTTTCTTCACCGATGTACAGACCGTCATCTTCAGGGTAAAATTTTACATACGTTTCGGTTACAGGCTGGATCTTGATCTCCTGGGTAAGTGGTTGATTGGTGATAGCATCGACCACCGTAAACACAAAGCTGATGAAGTTACTTTTCGTGATATTGTTGAACCTGATCTTCACACGGTAATAGCTGTAGTCGATATTCAGCAGCGAATCTAAAACCTCATAATCGGCAGAGGGGTGAAACTTAATCGATTTTATTTGGTCAAAATCATAAGGGATCAGGTTTATTTCTGCAACTTCCTGGTCTTTTTGATAGCCCAACAGCAGATGCTTTTCACCCTTCACATACGCGAAATCTTCCGTAAGCCTATATCGGGCTGTATCGACTTTTAAAACAAGGTCGCGGAAGTAAGAAGTCCGGTTATAGTTTTGAGCTGCAACGTCGAATAAGAGCGTAAGGCAGAAAAGGAGCAATAAATACTTTTTCATATCAGGTTCTAAAAATACTTAGCAGATCATCGTTCTCCAACAGCAAAGCATAATCTTTCTAACATCGGTTAAAATATATCACTATGGGGTGCCCTTCCTGCGTCAGGTCGGGCTTTCCGCTACAAGTCCTCGCTCGTACCTCGCTTCCGGGCTTTCCACTACAATCCCTCACCCAAAAGCACCTGTACATTTATTGTAGGTACTATCGAAAAAACCATGAGAATATACAATTTATAATGTATCATTAGCAATGCGTTGCCTTTTTACCTAAAAGAACCATAAAATGTTATTTTTTAAAACCAGAATTAAGGCTACTTCTGTCTTGCCCATTTCGCAGTAGAGTCCGGGTACTTCCTTATTCTGGCAGAATTGATAAAAGAAGTGTTGCAGCATGAAAGTTACGAAAAGTTCACTTGATTTCTCAAAATAGCTTTCTTTGTTGTGGGTGGGAGTACAAAGTCCTATTTGGTACAAGCTAGCAGAAAGAAAGGTCGGTGAGTCACAAACCTTGGAATAGGCAGCCCTTAGGCGATTAGCAAATCCTAAATAGATATCCTTTGATCAAAAGAAATCTTTGCTTTCTACCGTATTTAATTGTTTGTGAGACAGTCTGAATCCGCTTTTGATTTTTAATTAGTAATGATACCTGCATTGCAGGATAATGATTGATTCATTTTCCACCCGATAAACCAGTCGATGCTCAAGATTTAGTCTTCGAGACCACCAACCAGCAAGGTTATGCTTTAATGGTTCTGGCTTGCCTGTGCCTTCAAATGGAGCTCGTTCAATCTCTTTTATCAAGGAATTAATTTTGCGAAGAATGCTTTTGTCTGTTTGTTGCCAATGCAAGTAGTCTTCCCAGGCAGGGCTTAAAAAGACTTTCTTCATTCTTCTATAAGTTTCCTTTCCTGACCTAAACCTTTTTCATGTTCTGCTATGCCTTTTAATAATCTGACAGCATTATTAGGGCTTTTTAGTAAATGAAAGGTTTCCTGTATGCTTTCATAATCTGCTTTTGAAAGCACTACCACATCTTCTCCATTTGTTCTGGTAACAAAGAGCGGAGAATGATTTTTGTGAACCTTATCTAAGAATGACTTTAGATTCTGTCTAAAACTTGTGTACGTTGCAATGTCCATATCCCTCTTTTAATTTGTTAAAGGTAGGGAATAATTATAAAACGTACAATATTCTGTACATGCTAATTTTTGAAATATCGTTTTGTGGAACAACGTAATGTCAAAATTTTCAGATGTAGCCTTTCGGTAAGCGGCCAGGTATGTTTCTTTGTCAATTCTTGTCCCCACCTCAAACTGGCACCAGGTTCCGGTTAGTCCATAGCTGTCTTGATCATGCTATGCAAATATTTTTTAGTACCCTCAGTTCGGGATAAAAAAATAGGAATTTCTTCAAAAAGGATCTTTATTTTGATGGTAAAATGGGGGTAATTTCGTATATTAAAGTATTGATAATCAGTCTAATACTTTAATTTAACCCCCATGAACTATCAGGATAAACTTACAGAAATTTTTTGTGAAATTGATGACTTTTGTATCGAATTTGAAAAAGAAATCACCAAACATACCCTGGAGGCCGGCAAAATCAAACGCAGGAGGCCTTCTAAACTCTCCGATAGCGAAATTATGACCATTTTGGTCTTTTTTCACTTGGGCGGTTACCGGTGCTTTAAGCACTTCTATTTGAGCTACGTGTGCAAGCACCTTAAAAGCGAATTTACTGGGCTGGTTTCCTACAATAGGTTCGTTGAACTAAAACCCAAAGTTGCGGTACCTATGATTTTGTTCTTAAACAACCGTGGTTTAGGTAGTTGTACCGGTATTTCATTTATCGACTCCACGCCAGTAAGGGTCTGTAAAAACAAAAGGATAAAGAGAAACAAGGTTTTTAAAGATGTGGCAACTGTGGGGAAAAGTACCATGGGATGGTTCGATATATGGGCAAAAAAGACTTCACATTATCCTAAACCTTTGAAAATGGCATAGTAAACGATACCGCAAACTACACTGATAAAGATGGTTTTAAGCATGTCCCATTTTAATACAAAGTAGACCAGTGCTGCAATAAGTCCGATGATGAGGGCAGCCAAATCAAGTGTGTCCCATTCCGGCAGTAGCAACCTTATACCCAGGGTATTGCTATCATTCACCTGGCCAAAGAGGGTATGAATGGTAAACCAAACACCTAGGTTTAGGATGACACCGACTACCGCTGCGGTAATTCCGGAAAGTGCCGTGGTTAGGTTTTTGTTACCCCTGAGGTATTCTATATACGGTGCCCCTGTAAAAATGAATAGGAAACAAGGTATAAAAGTGACCCAGGTAACTAGCAGGGAGGCAAGTATGCCTGCCATAAGCGGGTCCATTGTTCCACTCATGCGATAAGCCCCCATAAAGCCCACAAACTGCACTACCTGAATCAAAGGGCCTGGGGTGGTCTCTGCCATCCCCAAGCCGTCCAACATCTCGCCACTACGCAACCAGCCATAGTCCTCCACTGCTTTTTGGGTTATGTAGGCTAGAACAGCATAAGCTCCACCAAAAGTGACTACGGCCGTCTTACTAAAAAAAAGGGCCTCGGAAAAAAATATATTCTCGATTCCGATGGTCGCTGCTATTACTATCAATGGGATGGCCCATAGGCTTAAAAAAACCATTACCGTTTTGATGGTCCTGAATAATGATGGCTTGACTGTTACAATGGCACTGTCAATCAAGGCATTATCACCATCGCTTTTTTCTTTGGGACCTGTTATTACAAGAAATTTTTCTTCCCAAAACTTCCCCCCTATAAAGCCTGTTAATCCGGCGGCAATAACAATAAAGGGAAAATCGATTTCAAAAAAGAATATGGCAATAAAGGCAATTACCCCTATACTTACCATCACGCCATTTTTAAGTGCCCTCTCGCCTATTTTGATAACGGCACCAACTACGATTGCCAAAACCGCAGGTTTAATACCAAAGAATATAGCCTCCACTATTCCGACATCCCTGTAAGCGGCATAAAGAATGCTCAGGATTAATATGGAGATGAAACCCGGGAGGATAAACAATCCCCCAGCAACAAGTCCTCCTTTGGTTCTATGCAACAACCAACCGATGTAAGTGGCCAGTTGTTGCGCCTCTGGCCCCGGGAGCAGCATACAATAGTTCAGCGCATGAAGAAAACGGCTCTCACTGATCCATTTTTTTTCCTCTACCAGTATTTTATGCATCACGGCAATCTGACCTGCCGGGCCTCCAAAACTGTATATCGCTACCCTCACCCACACTTTAAGTGCTTCTTTGAAGGGTAAGGTTTTTTTCTCGACAAGGTTATCCATTAAGCTATATCAGTCAGGCATTATTAAGTTTTTCCCTAGATCAAATCGCCCTGCTACGTTGTCCATCAATTTTCTCCAACACGTAGTTGGTCTTTGTGGTGAGCCACCTGCACATCTTGCTGGAAGCACTTAACAAATACATTTTTAGGTAAGGTTAGGTTTTTTTTAAGTATTCAAATTCAACGGAGTCGGGGTCATTTAAGATAAGTTTAAATGGGCCATTAAAGACTGTCCATCTACCAAATCCTTTTAATACCGGCTGTCTAAACCAAGATGGTTAAAAAAATCAGTCCAACGTGATTTCATATTTCCCCAAAGGTGATTTACAATTAGAGCAATTGGATTTGATTCTTCGTTATTTAGCCAGATAGGTCCTTTTCATCTAGTTGATTAAAAGTCTTTTCTCCGACTGATTTGTAATATTAAATTGTTGCTATTTAGGTATGCTAGATCCATTTCGGTCTTTTTTCATTTCGATATGATTTTCTTTTTCAGATGCCCTTTTAAATCCGAGATTTCTATAAAATCTTTGAGCTTTAGTATTTATTTTAAAAACTTGTAATCGAATTATTTTTTTCTCCGTATTAGCTCTTTCTATTATATTTTCCATAATCTCTTTACCAATACCTAAATTTTGAAATTTTTCCTCAATTAAAAG
>LXQK01000071.1:17136-20601 GCA_001683905.1 Marivirga sp. ANT-B6 | reverse complement strand
TTCATTATCAGTTTCTTTGAACACAATATATCCGATTGCAATTTCTTTTCTCTCAATTATTTTTGTGTTGGCTGTATCAAAATTATTCTTGTGACTTTCTCTTTGTTCAGACTCGTTCCAATTCCATAATTTTTCGACATAAGGTTTAATCGAATTGCATTTAATTCGATATGTTATTTCTATATCCGACTCTTTTGCTTCTCTTAAATTCAATTATATGTTCAGTTTTCTCAAAATGGCTATTTTGCTCAATTTAACAGGTTTTTATATTTTTAAGACAACTAATTGTGACATGGGTATAGTTTTTAATGGATGACCTAATAGATTTCAATGCAACAAAAGTCTGTTCTGTTTTTCCAGGAGATGGGGATTTAGCTTTTGGTATCCAATTCCCTTTATAAGCGATGGTTAAATTGGTTTTTAAAAATAGCGAGCATCAGGTCTGCAGGGTTACCTAGCGCAGGTCTTCCTGTGCTTTTATATTATCCGAAGGACTCCGTCCGGTATATAGCAGCGAAAATACAATAATATCTCAACATCTAAAACACCTATTTCCACCACATAAACCGCCGTTGGTGCCCATAGTAATTTTCTACAAAACTTCACCGGACAGAGTCCTACTTTTCATTTGTAGCACAGGAGAACCTGCGCTAGTATGGTTAATTCCCCATAGGCTGGATCAGCTTCCCCGCACCCGGAGGTAGGAGTTCAACAAAAAGTGACAGTGGGCGAGAAGCATCACTTGTGATGCTAACTACGGCAAAGGCCGGCGGGACACATCATGAATGTTATCCTAGGCACTGGAGCCAGAGATAGCCAGCGGCAATTTTCATAATATTATTTCTGTCTTTCAAACAGCGACAGCTGCCTGATGACCGCACGGCTTTCGAACCCTCCTGCCAGTGCCCCAGTGGTTACCCCCACAGTACTTATGAACGCAGCAAGGCGTACCAAATCGGTTAAATCAATGACCTGTTTATTTAAGGTGGGCCAGGTTTGAATGAGGTCTTCAGGGAAAACATAGAGTTCCATAAACAACATGAGCAAACCGACCATTAAAAAAAGGCCTATGCATGCAAGGAATATGCTGAGGTAAATCGTTGTATTTGCTACGGCAAGATGTTCTGTCAAAATTCTTTTTTCTTTCCGCGGTAAAAAAAGTGACTGGATGGTAACAAGATAAAAGCTGGCACCCATAATACTCAATACCGCAAACATGATGGCAACAGAGTTCGGCATATTCATCCCTACATCCCAGATCTCGGCAGTGAACAGTAAGATAAATGAAGGACTAACAGCTGCGGTCACCAGCCTTGGAAGCGACAAGGGAAGTAAGATCGCCTTATTTCTTAATAAGGGTCTGAGAAGTTGTTTGGGATGACGAAATGCCATTAACAGGTGAAATATAAAACTCTCCAGCCCACTGCCGCCCCGTAACTCCCGCTCGGGCATTTGCTCCTTCCCCTTTTGCAATTTGTCTTTTTCTGCCTGTGTGAAAGCAGGCACCGACTTGCGATCCGGCATGAACTCGAAAGTGGACATAATTTTGGAACGGCCTTTTTTTGTATGGCTAAGTCCCAATATCTCTCCTACCAGGTGCAAGAATAGTGAAGCGGCATTATACCTTACCGATTCATCATTTAAAAAATGCATCGGCTGCTTTCTCCCTGTGGTCACCAGCTTTCGTGTGGATATCATGGCGATACGGGCTACGGTGGATGTGAAACCCGCGTCCACCCTGTTTCTTACCGTTGCAAGGGCTACATCTGTTATGACCAGCATCATATCATAGGGGCCTTCGGCCATTCGTAGGCTGGTATCATCCAGAAAGTCTGAAGGCCGCCTGGCATTATCAGTGGCCAACTGTGATGGATCCGTGATATCGAAGCTCCACGGAATCCCGGTAGCATCCTGCAAGGGAGATCTCACATCGGATATTAACTGCCGGGCAAACTGCTTCAATTCTTCTTTCAATTCCTTTTTACTGTATTCGATCAAAATCCCGAAATTCATTTCAGGCTCCGGTTGCGGGCCCTTCGCTTCTTCTAATGCCGCTAAAAATCTTTTTCCCGAGGTTAATGAGCGTACGATGTTCGTCGAAGAAATGAAACTGGCCGAACGCAAAATCCGTATGGCGTTCAGCAACCGAACCACCCTGAAGGCGGGTATTATTAATGCGAGCATCGTAATCCAGTTTTGTTTGATGTAGGACCATTTGTTTCCCGCTAGGTATACTTTTAAAAGATATTCCAGGATAAAAATGCCCCAGATAATGTAGAATATAGTGTTCTGGATTTCGCCCAATCCTTTTATCAGGTCCACAATAAGCAGGTAAAGCCAAACGAGCGACAGAATGAACATAGGGATTTCCAGCCCTGCCTCGAGTTTGTATAAAGCCCTGTACTTTTTACGCTTATATGAAATATTATGCGTTTTATTCATTTTTACGAGGTTATTTCATTTTGAACTAGTCTCATCTGGAAGCGTTCTATTTTTTAATATTTCTTAAATGTGAGAATTTCATTGAGCGTCCGGCCTGCACATAACTGTTGATAACCTTACACTTAGTGGCGTGATAGGCGCACCACAACTGTTTTTCTATTTGGAAAACAGTTGCCAAAACAGGCATTTACTGTATTTAGACGTCCCAAATTGAACCGTTTAAACCTGTTCCGTGCATGAATACTATTCCAATGCTTTTGTTAATTATGAACGTTTTTTGAATTGTAGGATCGGTTTGTCATCTTTTACAATGATAACAGACATAAACTCATTTTTCCACCTATATATTGTGCTCAATTTAACAGGTTTTTATATTTTTAAAAGAAATAATTACCACATGGGTATAAATCTCTATGGTTTTTTGATGAATGATGACCTCATAGATTTGAATAGTACGTAAGTCTGTTCCGTTGGTCCAGCAGTTAAGGACTTAGCTATTGGGAATCAAATTCCCTTTGAGGGGGGAGGTTAAATTGGATATTTAAAATAGCGAGGATCCGGTCTGCAGGGTTGCTTGGAACAGATTTCGATTTCTATAAACCCGTATGTATGGTAATGTGAGAGGCGCAGCGTGAGCTTATGGCTCACGACCGTCTTATTAGGTTTATTACTTTTTTTAATCAACAAAAGTTTCTTTTATTACCTCCTTGCATTTGTTGATTTCAGCATTGGTCAATTTTCAAAATGTTTTATAATTCTGGTTTTGTCGACGGTTTGGATTTGGTCTATTGCAATCATTCCCATCCTTCCATTATGATTTACCGAAACTCTTGTCGGATACTTTTTCAAATTAGTTGTCATTGGGGCAAGCACAATGGTGTTCAAATGCTTGTTCATTTCGTTAGGCGAAACGATTACGCAATGGCAGGGTCTAAATATGGCTTGAGGCCTTGTGTTGCGATATCAGGGACAGTATGTTGAGAACCAGTTTTATAAGGTAAGTAATCTATAACGCCAAATCGA
>LXQK01000071.1:0-17015 GCA_001683905.1 Marivirga sp. ANT-B6 | reverse complement strand
TAATTCCGGGCTGTAAAAATATTTTATGTGTCGGTATTCAAAACTTTCATCTGCTCCTGTGTTTGAATTGTTCCCATACTTTCCGCCAATTGATCCTTCAAAATAAAAGTTATTTTTTATGGGTTTGTAATAACCTATACCAAAAAGAAATGAATTTCCGGCATATCTTACCTTACTATCAGTAGTTACGCCATCTACTGATGATACGGTAGTACAATCACCCGAATAATTGGTGAATGAACCAGTAACAAAGAATTTTCTTGAAAAAGCCGTAGAACCATGAAAGTTTATGCCTTTAGTTAATCTACCAAAGTTCAACCCTCCTGCTAAGTTAAAATCTGATTTTTCTGTGACATTAGCAAATACCACAGGATCGTTAGCGTAATATAAATTGCTACAACAAGAACTTAGGAATAGCCCAAAAAGAATATAAATAAGATGTTTCATTATAAAGCTATCAGATAAAAATAATATTTTAATCGGAGTTGTCAAGATGAATTTGCAAAAACTTTTTAAACGATGTTGAACACCTTGTAAAGGTGTCGACCGACGGCCTTCATTTTCATCTTCAATTATGACATTAATAGTTATATCTATTACCTAGCGCAGGTCTTCCTGTGCTTTTTTATGAACAGCAGGGCTCCGTCCGGACTTTAGCAGCGAAAAAACTATAACACCTTAACACCCAAAACGCCTATCTCGCCTGCAAAAACTCCCGCACTTGAATATTTATAATCTTCTGCTGTATAGCAAATCCCTGCGCTTAGCGGGTTTTGATGAATGTAATTAATTCGTTCATCTACCATGCTATTTGTTTCTAATGCTACAGGATGATTCTCATGACGCCACACTTTATATTTTTTTTTTTGGAAGAACTCTTTCCCCCTGGCTTTCCATGATTCATAACATCCAATTACGTCTACTTGCACCATTATCTTTCTTTAGTTCTTCATAGCTCTTTTTTGCTGTAAACCTTTTATGGCAAAGCCATGCCTTTGGCGAAGTCCCTTACTATACCAGATAGATCTTTGACTTTCTCTGACCTTACAATCATATGCAGATGGTTGGTCATTACAACATAGGCGTGAACGCTCAATCCTTTTTCTTTTATACAAAACTTCAAGTTTTCTGTTACTAATTCCTTGTACTTTTCCCTACTAAACAAGTCTATCCATTCTACCAGTGTCATTGTTATAAAATGCGGCACCTCATTTTCCGTAAATCTGTATTTGGTGCTCATATTTACTTTCTATAAACTTCACCGGACAGAGTCCTGCTTTTCATCTTTAGCACAGGAGAACCGGGCTAGTATGGGTAATATCTACACTTATTGGGGCAAGTGTGCGTTACTTCCAATTTCAGCGTTTGGTTCCGGTTTTGTGTATTTGAATCAGCTATGTTTTAGCTTTGTTCTGCTAAATTTCGGTTGAAATTTTCTATGTTCTTTATTTACGAATTTTTTCCTTAACTGAAAGTAACAGATTGAGCCCAAAACTGGGAACCACAAAACGATCAAAAGCCAAATAGTATTCATTGTCTGGTTTTTAAAAATCGACCCGGTGATGTCAATAATTGCCCAAAACCATAAAACTATAGTTAGTATTACGAGCCCGATAATTAATGTTTCCATGATTCTATGTTTGTGTTTCGTGGCTTTCAATTCAAAACAAGGCTTATCTCAATAGCGAATAACGTGATGGCGTATAAGCCGTTAATTGTCTTGCCCCTTGCCATTTAATACATTCCCTATGGTACACGAGCCGAAAGTCGCCAGGTAGCCGACGCATAAAATTAAAAAGCGATATGCTTGCAAACTTTCTCAGAACGTGTTATGTTTAGAAGCAAGATAATGAGTATTATCGGTAATAAGGCCTAAAACAGCATATTTGTTGGCGTTTATTATTTATGTAGCACTTAAAGAAAGGAGGTAAAAATGTCTAATCCCAAGCAAAGTTTGTTAAGTTTTATCAATAATAGTATTTCCGGAGGTGGAAATTTCTAGTTCAAACTGCTTTTTTAGCAGCCACTTTCGTTTGCTTTGTTGATATTTGAGATATTTTTGCCTCAAACTTAATAAAGTTTAACCGAGGATTCTGAAAAGCCTGGTTCTGATGAACCGGGCTTTTCTCTTTTTATCTCGCTCACATCTGATACAGCAACTATGCTGGCACTTTTACGTTCTAATGGAAAGTTAAAAGTTAAATCAATATACTATTAAAAAATCTAAATTTTTATGAAAACTACCGTTAACACTTTTAAAGGATTTTTTTTACTGATGGCTATGGCGCTATCAGTATCTGTGCAAGCCCAGGAGAAAAAGGAAATGGCTAGCCCACCTGCCGAAGCCACTCAAAAAATTGGTGATGCTACCATCACAATTAAATATCATTCTCCTGCTGTAAAAGGACGATCTGTGTATGCTGAGGGCGCTTTGGTGCCAACCGGTAAGGTATGGCGAACTGGCGCAAATAATGCGACCACGTTTGAAGCAGATAAGGACATCATGGTAGAAGGTAAGGCCCTGCCAGCAGGAAAATATGCTTTGTTTACCGTTGCCAATGAAGATGAATGGACTATTGTTTTCAACAAAGTTGCAGACCAATGGGGAGCATATGACTATGATGAGGCTCAGGACGTTTTGCGTGTAAAGGTTAAGCCAAAAAAAGATCAGGAAATGAAAGAGCGATTTAATATCGACATAAAGGACAAGGGTAATAAGAAGGGTGAGGTTGTATTGGCCTGGGAGAAAAGGGCAGTGCCTTTTACGGTTGCAGTGAAATAATTATATTCAGCAAGAATAATAAAGGCATCTGGTATCTTCCAGGTGCCTTTTTTATTATATAAACAATATGGTTGTGCAGCGGTTTTAATAGCTGATCTGCCAATACAAATCATTCATTTGATCTCCTCCCATATGACCAAAAGTTATCATCGTTTCCGCTTCTATCCTGGTGTTTTTTTTCTGCTGTTCCTGGCAGCGTGTAACCCCTTCGTCAAGAATGTAGATAGCCCAAAGCTGGAGACTATTACTTTGCCGCCAGGGTTTATAATTAAAATCTACGCGACAGAAATTGAAAATGCCCGATCGATGGCCATGGGTGATCAGGGTACTTTATTTGTCGGTACGAAGGAGGAGGATAGGGTATACGCATTGGTAGACGCAGACGGCGATCACGTGGCAGAGCAGAAATTCGTAATAGCGTCAGGCCTTACGTCACCCAATGGTGTGGCTTTTAGAGATGGCAACCTATATGTAGCTGAGCGAAGCAGAATTCTTCGCTACGATAACATAGAAAGCAGGTTGAACAACCCCCCTGAGGCTGTCGTAGTCTATGATCAATATCCTACAGACTCGCACCATGGCTGGAAGTATATCGCCTTTGGCCCCGATGGGATGCTTTATGTGCCGGTGGGTGCCCCTTGCAATATTTGCCTGGAAGAAGATTCTATATTTTCCAGTATCACCCGTATGCATCCTGATGGCAGTGGGTTAGAGATATTTGCACAGGGCATCCGTAATACAGTAGGCTTCGACTGGCACCCGGATACTGACGAGCTGTGGTTTACTGAAAATGGGACAGACTGGATGGGGAATAACAAACCAATGGATGAACTGAACAAGGCACAAAAAAAAGGGATGCATTTTGGATTTCCTTTTTGCCACAATGGTACCATTCAGGATAATAAGTTTGACAGCAGGCCGTGTGATGAATTTATTGATCCGGAGATTTTACTTGGCCCCCATGTTGCTGCGCTAGGGATGAAATTCTATACCGGGTCTATGTTTCCCAAAAAATATAAGCACCAGGTGTTCATAGCCGAGCATGGCTCATGGAACCGGACATCGCCCATCGGGTACCGCATTACCATGGTAGAGATGACCGATGGTAAGGCCACTAACTACACAACTTTTGCCGAAGGGTGGCTTGAAGGTAGCCAGGCCTGGGGGCGGCCAGTAGATGTTTTACAAATGAATGATGGCTCGCTGCTGGTCTCTGACGACCATGCCAATGCTATCTACCGAATCTCCTATCAATAGAAAAGGAAAATTTTAGTGCTGAAAAACCCTAAAAATAGCAGCTGGAACTTCTTTATAGTCCCAATATAGCGATGCCCTGTTCGAAGACAATATCTACAGGTATAGCTGCCTTTTGCAGTCTGTCCAAATCCGCCTGAAGATCTGCTTTGATGATGCCTTTGTCTTTTACAAGCTGCGATACCCCTTGATAGTCGCCATCGCCCTGCAGTGTCAGTATATCTTCTGAAAGCGATTGCATTGCCTCTTGCATTTTTTCGAAATTGATGCTGTATTTGCCGGTAGCTTCGGCCTTTGTGAAAGCCCCTTTGTCCTGGAAATAGTTGAACCGGATCATGTTGGCTGTCCCATGCGCACTGGCTGCACCAAAGCGAACAGATCGGAATATACCTGCCATGAAGGTTACATAGTAGTCCATCAGTTCACCTTCAATTTCTCCTTTTTCGTGCAACTGGGTGATCATGTATAGCCCCAGCACATCAGCTTTCCCCTCCTCCAGCGCCGAGGCATTCTCTTTCAGCGCCTCACGAACGGTACCTTTCCTGTTGATGGTGTTTTTAATACCCAGCCCATGCGCAACCTCATGAAACATGGTATTGGCAAAAAAAGCATCAAAATTTACATGCTTACGCTGATCGTCGGCGATAAGCATATCGGCAATAGGGATCATGATCTTGTCAAACTTAGCCTGCATTGCATTTTTCAGTTGCAATCTTCGCGTACCTTTTTTGAGTTGTACCTCCTCATCGTTTGGCAAGTTGATCGCGATGGTTTTACTACCTGCATTGCAGTCGCCCGCGTAGTAAATAACATCATACGCATTAAGATCGGCGTCTGTACCTGGTGTTTCTTTTTTATAGGCATCTGCTACAGGTAAACCTTGCTGTAGTTCAGGCAGAAAAGCAGCAAACTTCTCTAACCTCGCGCTCCACTCCATGTCTTTAATAAGCACATAAGCCTCGTGGGCAGCTTTATATCCAAACAATTTATCTTCATAGGTCTCTATAGGTCCTATGACAATATCCAGTCGGTTGTTTTTCATATCCATCCAGGCAAGGTCGCTGGGTTGGTATTTATCCGTTAGAAAAGCTTCAGCACGCAAGAGCAGGTAGTTCTTTAATCCTTCATCATCGGCATACGCTGCTGCTTGTTGCAGCAAGGCACTGGATTTTTCTACAAGTGCCTTAAATTGTACATGGTAGGGCACGGTGATGAGTTTGTTTTCTTTATCTCGCTTCAAAAAAGTATATTGGCTTCTCTTATCTGAAAGCTCGGCCTTTTCAAACTCTTCCTTAGTCATATCTTCAGGGTAAAAGTTGGCTCCTGCAGGCTTTGGTCCTATGGCGGGAATAAAGGGTTCATTATCAGCAAGTCTGTCCCACGGGCCATAGTTGATGGCAATATATTTTTTTGCATCTTCATTCGTAATGGTAGCCATCAGTAAATCTCCTTTTCCATAAGCCTCGTACCAGAAAAGCGCGTCCATAATATCCGCGGCTTCGATGAGCAGCGGAATCATCTTACGCTCATTGGCGGTTATGGTAGTGAGGTCGGCAGTAAGTTTTACGGTCTCATAGCGCGACAATAGCTGCTCAAACTTTGCATCTATACTATCTGTGGCTTTAGGATTTTCATTGTTGGATTGTATGGCCTTATTTTCACTGCACTGGCAAAAAAGGAAAAACGCGGCACAGGCAGAAAAGATGGATAATTTATAGGACATCATATTCATTGATATTTTATCTTCAATTTAATGATTATTGTATGATGTTTGCAACTTTTTATTAGCGGGTAAATACAAGGGTATTTGCTTCGGATAATCTGGCATCGAATTGATAACCAGCCTGATCGAAAGTCTTTAGTTGTTCAACGGCTGTGATCGCGTTGCGGATAATAAAATTAGTCATCATTCCTCTTGCACGTTTGGCAAAGATTGCGATAATTTTGTATTCGCCGTTTTTTAACTCTTTGAATACCGGGGTTATCACCTCTCCATCTAAGGCAGATTCTTTAATCGCTTTATAATATTCTTTCGAGGCAAGGTTAATGATAAACTTGCCTTCCGTAGCTTTAAGGGCTTCATTTAAAAGTTTTGTAATGCGTAGGCCCCAAAATTGATAAAGATCTTTGCCTCTTTCATTTTTCAGTTTGATTTTCATTTCCAGGCGATAAGGCTGTATCAGGTCTAAGGGTTGCAGCACGCCATATAGCCCGGACAAAATGCGTAGGTGTTGCTGTGCGAAGTCCAGTTCCTCCTTGGTATAATCTTCAACTTCAATATCGGTATACACATCGCCCTTGAAAGCCAGCAGCGCCTGCCTGGCATTATCAATATTGAAAGGGGTATGAAACTGCTGGTACCGGCTGTAGTTAAGAGAAGCAAGCTGTTCACTCACATCCATAAGTTTGGCTATTTGCTTTTCCGATTTGTTCTTTAGCGCTTTCATAAGCAACTCCGTTTCTTTGAGCAGCGCAGGCTGGGTATTTTTTTGTATAGAAGTTTCAGTTGTAAAATCTTGTGTTTTGGAGGGTGATATGATAATCAGCATGAATATGGTTTAAGACGTAAAAATAATATTTACGATGAATGCAATGAAGTGTTTGCTGTTTTTTTAATCAGTGGCCTTTTAATAGCCCAAAGAATAAATAAAAAAACACCATGGTCGCAAAGAGAATGCCTGCCGCCATGGTGTTTTTTGTGGAGGATGATCACCTACCTGACGACCGTGACACTACCTCGTTTCTCGAGGGTGCCTCGCTCCGGATTATACGTGCTGGTATACGTAATGCGGTATGGATAAACGCTTACAGGTACAATTTTTCCTTTATACGTACCGTCCCATACAAAATCTACCTGGTCAGACTGAAAGACAATCTCGCCCCATCGGTTGAATATGAAAATCTGAAAGTTAGAAAGGTATTTCGTAAATAGGCTAAAATCGTCATTTTGTCCATTTTCATTGGGGCTAAAGGCGTTTGGCCCAAATATCTCAGGTTCACAGTTCTCTACAATGATGGTGCTATCCTGCGTATTGCACCCTAAAGAGTTTGTTAGGGTGACGCGATATAGCCCTGCCTGGTCAGCAACTACGGTGCTTGCAGAACTTGTGCTTCCATCTGGAAAAACCCAGCTATAGCTAAAATAGATACCGGGATCTAAAAGTACCGAGTTTACTTCAGAGTCTTCATCTTCAGGACAGATCACTACGCGATCGGGTAGCTGCCCTGGCGCCACGGGTGCCCGGTCGATAAACCTGGAGTCTTCCACAATACAGCCAAAAGGTGTTTCTCCGATAACTGTATAGTTGCCAGAGGGCTGATCTGCTGCTACGATGAGTATATTGGATGTTTGATTTTCAATGATATTGCCATTTGGTCCTCTCCAGGTATAGATTACATTTTGTTGGTTCGACTCAGCAGTTATGGTAAAAGGCTCACCCTGGCAAGCAAAAGAGTTGGTTAGTTGCAATACCAATTGATCCTGCAAAGTTACCTCCAGGCTGCTCTGGCCTTCACAGCCGGTATTTCGGTTTCTTACCTGCACCGTGACGGTGGTGGTACCAGGATTGGTTATAAAGATAGACGGGGTGGTTTCGCCTGTAGACCATAGATAGGAGTAGTTGCCAGCGGGGCTAGTCTGAGCATCAAGCCGCAAATTGCCATCACAAGCATCTTCTTCAGGTACGATTCTTACGTCCGGGAATGCCTCTATCACCACGTCTATTTCCTGGGTGGAAGGGCATAAGTTGCCATCTGCATCAGTGACGGTGACCCTATAACGGCCAGAGATGCTGATAAACGTAGTCGCTGACGTGGGATTAACTATTCCGTCGGAAGGATTTGCTGTGTTTACATTTTCCCAGGCGTACGCGGCGTTGGTAATATTTTCATTCGATACGGCTACTTCAGCGCCTTGCCCTGGTAAAGCGCAACTCTCCACCACCTCTACATCGAATAGTACGCTGTCTCGTGCCGATAAAACGGTTTCAGGGGAAATTTTTACGCAACCATCGGCCTGGGTGACTTGTAACAAATAAGTAGAAGCAGGCAATGGTCCTACAGTGACTATGCCCGGCGTTGAAATTGTTCCGGTTTCTCCTGGTACAGGAATATTGTTGGTGACATCAAATAACCGATAGGAGGCATCGAAATTAGCTACAGCAGTTACTTCAAAATCTATGGTGCCACCACCGCAGGCAGGAATAGGCGTAATGGTGCCGAATATATCCCCACCGGGATCTTGCAGGCCTATTGATTCAGAAGTGGTACAGCCTGAAACCTGATCGGTGACCGTGAGGGTGTATATATCAGCCCCTAAATTCTCCAGCGGGTTGGCAGAGCCTAAATCCACACCATTACTATTAGTCCAGCTCACCGTGTAGTTACCTGTTGTCGATAAAGTATAGAATACGCTTCCATCGTCAGCGGTACAATTGGTTCCCTCGGAAGGGGTAAGTGTAAATGCGGGAACTTCATTGATCGTAATACTTACGGTATCGCTTCCCACGCAGCTTGTAAGCGGGTCGGTGATCTCTGCCACATACAGGAATATACCTGGCTGAGCGGTATTGACATCCTGAACCACCGTATTATTATTTAAATTGGTTACGTTACCTAGTTCGTCAATCATGGACCAGGTAATCCCGGAGCCTGGATAAGACGCATCTAACTGCACCGGTTCATTTTGACAAACGATCTGGTCAGGTCCTAACTCTACCGTAGGCCTGCCGTCGAAGACAAAGGTTTCCGCACTGGAAGAACATCCTGCTTCATTGGTGATGGTTACACTATATGGACCTAATAAAACTGGTACTACAGTTCTGGTAGTATCGCCGGTTGACCACAGGTAAGTAAGTCCTGTTGTGCCTTCCGGTGCGGCTTCTATAACATCTGCACCAGTGCAGATAGCAAAAACGGATGGTAAAGGCGGCGGCGGTGGCGATCCGATGACTTCCACCATCTCTGTCAGCAACGTATCAAAGCCACAGCGGTTGGAAATGCTTAAATTAAGCGAATAGGTACCGGCAATGTCAAAGATAAACTCCGTTTCGGCGGTAGTAGCCGTATGGACGGAGGCGCCTTCAGCATTTTTTATGTCCCAAAAATATTCGTCAATATCAGAAGTTCCTGTTCCGGAAAAGAGCGACTCATTGCCGACGCACAAAATGGCATACTGCATGGAGGGTTCGGTTAACTGATCAAAGATACTTTGAATAAAGTTAGGTAACCCTAATCTGCTGGTTCTTCCCCCAAGGTCAAAGTCAATTAGCGTAATGCTCGTAGTATCCGCATTGGTATTGGGGCTTGTAATCTGTTTCAAGGCTGAGGCACCGTCGACAGCCATATAGATCTGCTGGTCAGAGCCAATTTGGAGAGCGCCAAACGCTTCCGGGCCTGAAGCGATTTCATTTCGATTCAATGGATCTTCTAGAATTGTCTGCCCGTTTTCTAACTGGTACTGGTAGAGCTTGGAAGGGCCTACGCCATTGTTGTTGACCGAAACGTACAACATATCACCTGACGGAGAAAATTCTATCCCATAGGGAAACTCCCCATCTGGCAATTCAAGCCTGATAAAGTTGGTGACCTCCCGTGTGCTGTCTACATAATCGAAAAGTTCAACAGCATTAGGTGGGCCAGGTAACGCAACCGCTATCTTCGTTCCATCAGACGAAAATTTCATATAACCTTCACCATTATTTTGAACAGCCGTATTGTGGGGTGAGCCTATGGAAGAAAGTACAGGATTACCAATGCCATCCGGGGTTATGGGATAAGCCCTGAAGGTATTATTTCCAAATTCGTGTGTCAACAAAACAGTCGGATTTCCACCCAAGGCAGTTATTCGTTCGGTACTTTTTTCAAAAAGGGGTACATTTTGCGCCAATATTTCTCCCAAGCCATCATTGCCTTTAATGTCTAGTATGGAATAGCGCATTACATAGTCGCCGAAGACCTCATCGGTGGTGAAGATGTAAAATAAAGTCTCATCCTCCGGAAAAGGTACAATTAACGCCGATTGCGTAGCATTTTGACTGCCACCGATATTGCTTCCTATCACCTGATGATCCCGATTCCATACGGTAACACCATCAGTATAGAATAACAGGTCTCCATTTCTATCCGACATGACTGCCACGCCCTCCGGGGTATTGATCTGATTTCCGTCTACCAGAGCAATGGGCGGTTCTTCATTAAAATCGATACCTGCGCCTTCCCCGAAGTACCAGATATTTGCAATTCGGTTCTCTTCACCATAGATCTTTACATTAGACCCGGCATAAGCTTCACAGCCGCTGCCATCGGACACCACTACCCAATAATATCCCGCTGAATCTACAGAAACAGTAGGGGTAGTAATCGCTAAGCCGTTTTCATCGCGAATACTCCAGCGGTAGGAGGTGGCCCCTTCTGTTGTAGCGTCAAGCTCGAGCGTTTCTCCAGGGCAGATGGTTGTATCTGCAGGGATATTTACCTGTAAGTCGTTGGGGAGGATGTTGATGGTTTTGGCAATGGTGTCCATGATACCATTGCAGCTAAAAAACAGTTGCACTTGATATTGTCCTTCCGATTCATAGATATGCGTAGGACTTTGTACTGAAGCGGTGCCATTATCTCCAAAGGCCCAGGCGAAGCTTTCCGGTGTGGTAGTAAAAGTGGGGGTAAAAAAGACAGGGCTATTGGCACAGGTATTGGAAACTTCAAAGTCGACATCACAATCATTGGTCGTGGCGGCGGCAAATTCGGGAAACTGCCGACCCTGGAAATTTGTAGCTCCCAGCGGATTGGCGTTATAGCCTACCAGGCTGGCTATGCTGTCGGGCTCAGCAATCACACCCAATAGGTAAGGGCCACCGTTGGTGGCCTGGTAGAGGTGATAAATATTGCCGTCGGGGCCTACTTTTAAGCCATAACTTCTAAAAACAGGCGTGTTTAAAAGGGTTGATAGAAGAGGAGGTGATTGACTGAGGTCATATTGTAGAATATTGCCACGATTGACGCCATCTGCCCCATGCCGGGAGATATATAATTTAGTGCCATCGGGCGACCATTCGGTATCATAAATTGCCTCTGAGGCAAAGTCTGCATTTCCCGTATTCATTATTACCTGGTCAAAACTCAAGACGCCCGAACTTGAATTAAAATTGAGAATCTGGACATTCGTGTTTTGATTTTGTGGCGAAACAGCGATTTTTCCATTCTCCTGGCTGAAAGCAAGGTTGCCCGCAGCGATTGCAGGGGCACCAGCGCCAGTAAGATTATAAGTTTGTGGTCCCAAAATGCCGCCAGCTGTAATCTGAAATACCAGGTATTCTCCTGTTGTATTTTGAACGATCAGCCAGTACTGGTCCGGATTATCGCCAGAAACAATAAGCATGGCTTCTGAGGTAGCTACACCAGTCAAAAGGGTATTGCTGGACTCAACTACGCCGAGTGCCGGCGCTCCGCCTGTTGCATTGCCAGCGATGGCCATATCTACAATGGCATAAAATATTCCTGGTGGATTGAGTTTGGCATTATTACTAAATACATAAAATTTTGTCGGCTCGCCGGGTACGGGCGCAATGGCGGCAGGCTGGTTGATGGCTGGGTTGCCATTCAACGCACCCCCTCCAGGCATAAGATTGTTGCCGGCATCATAAATATTCGACCCATCGGTATAAAACATCAAATCACCGGAGCTGGCATCGGTTGCCGTAGCAGCACCACCTTGCCCAAGCTGTGTTTTTGTATTGTTTATTACATTAGGCTCATTATTTGATTTATTAAATTTGATTGCGCTTCGCGTGTTACCGAAATACCAATTGTGGGCAATATAACCCTGAGCGAGAGCCTGAAATGACGCTAGTATAAAAAACAGTGATAGGATTATGCTTGATTTTATTACAAACCTCATTTTTTATATTGGGTTTTCTATGAATGAATAAGCTTTATTAGTACGTAATTTACCGGTAGCTTAGTATCTTTTTTTACTAAATTAATATATTTAACTTTGATTATTTGCGTTAAAAAAAAGATTATCTTACTTCAGCATCGCGCCACGCCATTATGATATTGGTGAAAATTGTTTTTATTTGTTGTAAAACAGCTCATTAAAAAGGTTCATGTCTAAAAATTTACGCATATTCTTTGGGTTAATATTGATGCTTGGATCTTTTCCCTCCATGGCACAGGATCCGCAGTTTTCTCAATTCTATGCTGCTCCACTTTATCTGAACCCTGCATTGGTGGGTAGCTCAGACCAGGCAAGGGTGGGTCTTAATTACAGGAACCAATGGCCTTCGCTTGATGCAAAATTCGTCACGACCTCAGCCTACTTTGATTATTTCTTCGAAGATTACAACAGTGGTGTGGGCATGATCATTACCAGCGACAGGGAAGGCCTCGCCGGCCTTCGTTCTACAAGTATTGGATTGCAATATGCTTACCAGCTTCGCCTGACGGATAAGCTCTCTTTTCGGCCCGGCGTCCAGGTCGCCTATATCATGCGCGACATCAATTTCGACAGGCTCACCTTTGGCGATCAATATGACGAAACTGGTTTCATTAGTCCATCAACTGCCGAAGGTTTTAATACAGGGTCAGGGGTGAATTTTGCAGATTTATCGGCTGGGGGGATTTTGTACTCCGGAAAGTTTTGGATAGGATATTCTATGTTTCACATGACCGAGCCCAATCAGTCCTTTATCGGGGAAGACAGCCCCCTTCCAAGGAAGAGCTCAGTCCATGGTGGTTACAAAATAAGCTTGGCACCAAAAGCATCACGAGGACGAGGCCCTATGCGGGCGCCAAGTGAACGCAGCATAACCCCAACTTTTCAATATAAATGGCAAGGTGATTTTGACCAATTGGATGCAGGGGTGTATTTTACCTTTGAACCTATCGTCTTAGGTTTGTGGTATAGAGGAATTCCCTTTAAAACGTTTGAAGAGTTTTCCAATAATGAGTCTGCTGTCTTTCTTATTGGTATAAGCTCCAACAACCTGAATATTGGCTATAGCTTTGACTATACCTTATCAGAGTTGGGGATTGGTAGTGGAGGAGCACATGAGATCAGTATTGCCTATGAGTTCCCACTCCGAAGTCGCAAAATTCCACCAAAAAATGTACGCCTCATTCCTTGCCCGAAGTTCTAAGCTCCTCGTTAATTTTTAAATTGGCAATTTTATATTGGTTAAGTCTTTATTCATGAGCCCACAAGTGTTTCTTACAATCATACTTGTTATCATCGCAATAGATTTTCTATTTGAACAATTTCTCGATTATCTAAACTTAAAGCAACCTAGAAAGCTCCCCGCTCTTTTAGAAGGCATTTATGAACAGGAAAAATATGAGCAATCGATAGCTTATCATAAGGCACAGACGAATTTTTCCTTTATCACGTCGACTTTTAGCTTTGTGCTCACATTTGTCGTTATTAGTTCAGGGCTCTTTGGGTCACTAGATGGGTGGCTACGTGGATTCTTTTCACATGAAATTACCATTTCTCTCGCATTCGTTGGTATTATTTTTCTCGTGTCAGACATCATTAATCTTCCGTTCCAGCTTTACAGTACTTTCGTAATAGAGGAGAAGTTTGATTTTAATAAAATGACACCAAAGCTTTTTGTCATCGATAAATTGAAGGGATATTTGTTGGGCTTGCTTTTAGGAGGCCTGATACTTTCGATTCTCCTCGCATTGATTATTTATCTGGGTCAGTCGTTTTGGATCTATTTCTTTGTCGTTATATGTCTCTTCCTGCTGCTCATGAACATGTTCTACACCAGCTGGATCCTGCCTTTGTTCAATAAACTTACGCCCTTGGAGGAAGGTCCATTGAAAACAGCTATCGAAAATTACGCAGCGAAGGTTGCTTTTCCTTTGGATCATATCATGGTCATAGATGGCTCAAAAAGATCGAATAAAGCCAATGCTTTTTTTTCAGGATTAGGAAAAAAGAAGAAAATTGTTCTTTATGATACCTTGGTTAAGCATCATACTGAAGAAGAACTCGTGGCTGTACTGGCACATGAAGTAGGCCATTATAAAAAGAAACATATTGTTACTGGCTTTGCACTTTCACTTGTCCAGATCGGCGTGATGCTTTTTATCATGTCGTTGTTGATTTTTAACCCCATTCTATCGGAGGCTTTGGGAGCAAGCCAGCTTAGTATACCTGTGAATCTGATTGCATTTGGCATCCTTTATTCACCAATCTCAAAAATTGCAGGTATACTCATGCAAATGGTCAGCCGAAAAAATGAGTACGAAGCCGATGCCTATGCCGCGAATACATACCATGCTTCTGCACTAATTGACGCTTTAAAAAAGCTTTCAGTAAATAACCTTAGCAACCTGGTTCCTCATCAGTTATATGTATTTTTTCATTACTCGCACCCACCTTTGTTGCAGAGGCTTAAGGCATTGCACGCCTTAAGCAGGAGTAAAAATTAACTAAATCTAACCTTGTAAGGTTCTTGCCGGATTCCCATATCCTTTCATGACGAATAGTTTTAATATTGAATGAATATTAATTATCTATTTGTCTATGAATATCAGGATATTATCATTGCTGCTCTTTACTTTGCTTTATTTGGTACTGCCTCATCAGAGTATAGCTCAAAAAAAGGGCGATCTGGAGGATGTTTTGTACAGGGCTGAAAAGCTTTTTGAGATTAAAAACTACAAAGCTGCTTTACCACTTTTCATACAATCGGAGTCCCTTGTGAAGGGCAACCCTTTGCTGGAGTATAAACTGGGCGCGTCTTATGCACAATCACCAGAAATCAACGAGCAGCTGAAAGGGATTAAATACTTAGAGTCTGCCATAAAGGTGAACAGCAGTCAGGTGCCTATCGAAAAGTATTACTACCTGGGCAAACTGTACCATAAGGACGACCGAATCGCGGAGGCTATTACTAGCTATAATAAATATAAAATAGCAGTAGCTGGGAATAAGAAAGCGTTGCAGGAGGTAGATGAAGAATTGAAAATCTGCCAAAATGCAAAAGTGCTGATGAGTAAGAAAAAGGAGATAAATATTACAAATTTAGGAAATCCGATCAATTCTGAGTTTACAGAATACAACCCTGTAGTCGCTGCCGATGAGAGTGTTATGGCATTCACTGTCTTGCGCCCAAACAAGGATAAACTCAAGTCGGGTGTCGACTTTGTCGAAGAGATTATGATCACCTATAAGTCTGCTTCAGGCACGTGGGGAGCTCCAGCGCCTATCAAAATTAAATCTAACTACAATGCTGGTACAGCGGGTATCTCACCTGATGGGCAGAAAATGCTCGTATTCTTAGGGGGGGCTGGTAATAAAGGTGATTTATTTACAATCGACAAACAAGGGAGCGACTGGGGCGCTCCGGTAAGTATAGGCAATACAATAAATTCGCCGTATCAGGAAAGTACGGCCAGTATTACCCCCGACGGAAAGGTTGTATATTTTGCCAGTAACCGCAACGGAGGCTACGGAGGCATGGATATTTACAAAGTAATAAAAAATGAAAAGGGAGTCTTTGGACCTGCAATAAATCTGGGCCCTACGGTCAATACAGCCAAAAATGAGGATGCCCCTTTTATCCATCCAGATCAAAAAACACTGTTCTTCACCTCCGACGGGCATAACACCATGGGTGGCAAGGATATATTCAAAAGCGTGCTGATAAATGATAAATGGGCTGCCCCTGAAAATATGGGCTATCCCATCAATACCCCAGCCAACGACAATTATTTTACGCTTACTGCCAACGGGAGAAAAGGATATTTTTCCTCAGATAGAAAGGGAGGAAATGGAGGACAGGATATCTATGGCATTGATATGCCAGACGAAGGGGCCAATATCGCCCTTACTATGATTAAAGGTAAGATTTTGGATGGAGAAACATTGTTGCCAATACCTACCAAAATAAAAGTTGTAGAAAAAGGTACTGGTGAAAAAATAGAATATGTATATAGCCCCAATAAAGAAACTGGAAATTACCTGATCATATTCCCTCCAGGTAAAAGCTATGATTTGGTGATAGAATCGGAGGGGTTTATGCCTTATACGATCAACATCAATATTCCCGATCAAACTTATTTCTACGAATTATTCCAACAGATCCATTTAAAGCAGATCAAGCAGTTTGATGTCATCGTGGGACAGGAAGTATCTGTAAAAAATGCCTTTTTTGACACGAAGATCGGTGGCTATATCAATCCTAAAAAAGCCAATGAGGCAATGTTGGTGAAAAACGATAGCCTCGATATGTTCGAGATGATGGATGCCATCATAGCATCTTCAGACACGATTGCGTTCGAATACCTGCTCGATTTGATGTTTAAGTCAAACCCGATAGAAAACATTAATTTCAATGAAAATGAGATGAAAGATCTGGAAGCAGCTAAACGGGTTTACTATTACGATGAAAGCGATGAAAAGACGCTGGAAGCGAAAAAAGTAGGCAAAGAGACCATATTTACGCTGCCAACTATGTATGTGACCGAGCTTGCTAAAGCACAGAAGGAGAAAAAACAAGAAGTAGCCAACTACGACAGAAGCCTACTGACAGCCTTGGTAAAAATTTATTTCGATACTGATAAGAGTGATCTGAAGGCGGATTATAATGCTGATCTGGCAAAGATAATGGATGCCTTAAAGAAGCATGAAAATTTAGGGATTGAAATTTCTGGCTACGCATCTGCTGAAGGCGATCCTGAACATAACAGGAAGTTATCTAATCTTCGTGCGATAGAAGTGCTCAACTATTTTAATTATAAGGGTGTGGTAAGGAGAAGAATTGTTGCCAAGGGTTATGGTGCCTCCAAGGCAGAAGGAGGAAATAAGCAAGAAGGTCGCAGGGTGGAGATCCGATTACTAGATCTAAATGCGATATAATATCTTACTGAGACAGCTTAAAAAGGCCTGCAAATAGCTATTTGCAGGCCATTTTTTTGGCAGTATGGCGTGCATCAGCATAAAACAAATATAGTTGAAATAATAATCTAG
>LXQK01000070.1 GCA_001683905.1 Marivirga sp. ANT-B6 | reverse complement strand
GAAAAGCGGCTGGTAATTACAGGCAGTCTGCTCGAAGGTCTCATAGTCCTGGTGAAGTGTCCTGTCCAGGTGATCCGGGTTAATTTGCTTATCTTTGACCAGTTTATTCTTAAACATGGCCACTAGTTGGGTTTCTTCGAAAAGCAGGATGTTTGAATAATTGCCATGCATTTTGAACAACATCCTGAACTTATATTCAAGTACCAGGATAAAGCACCTTTCATTCAGGCATTGGTTTACGGCTATTACCTCTAAACCTATTGCCTCCTTAAATAGATCAACAGAGTTCCTCCTCGAACGGGCATAGGAAGCAGGAAAACTAAGGTAGCACAAGGCTGGATCTAATATTGCATTGATATAAAATTCTTTTCCTTGATCAGAAAACCCTAAAACAAGCTCATCTTTATTTTGGCTAAAACAAGTTAGAAACTTCCAGCCTGTTAATCGCTCTTGTAATGATCTGCTTAGGTGTCGCAGAAAGTAGTAATTATTGTGCATGGTGGTTTAACTGGGATTCAAATAATTGACAACTAATACACTAACCCGGGTTTACGTTCTTTGAAAGATTGAAAAGGTATTGATAGCCAAAAGCCGATACTCAACAATCAAAGTGTTATTTTCAACCCATCATAGGCAAGCCGGATATGTGAGGGAAGCTTTTTAGAAACTTCCTCGTGTCGGCCCATTCTGTGGCTGATATGGGTGAAATAGGCTTTTTCAGGTTGCAACTCCTCTACCATAGCAATCGCTTCTGCAAGGGTGAAATGAGAAATATGGGCATTGATTTGAAGGGCATTTAATACAAGTACCCTGGAGCCTTTTATTTTTTCTTTCTCATTTTCGGCAATAAAATTGGCATCAGTGATATAGGTAAAGTCCTTTATTCTAAAGCCAAGTACAGGAAGCTTGTAATGTAACACATCGATAGGAATAAATTCCACGCCTTCAACCAGAAAAGGTTGATCATCGATGGCATGCATGCTGATCGACGGTGCTCCGGGATATTTTACTTCAGCAAAGATATAGGAAAACTCCTGTTGAATTTGATTTAGAACGCGCTGCCGCGCAAAGACGGGCATATCTCTTTGCTGCCTGAAATTATAGGCACGAATATCATCCATACCGGCCGTATGGTCCTTGTGTTCATGTGTAAAAATGAGGGCATCGAGTCTTTCAATGTTTTCGCGCATCACCTGTTGGCGAAAATCGGGGCCAGAATCAATGATAAAGCTTTTGTCTTCCACTTCAAGATGTACCGAGGTCCGCAGCCGCTTATCTCTAAAATCCAGCGATCTGCAAACTTCGCAAGTACAGGCAATTACAGGCACACCCTGCGAGGTTCCAGTACCTAAGAAAGTTATCTTCAAAGCTTCAGTTCTGTTTGGTTGAGTTCAAGCAGTAGTTTCCTGTTTTTTTCGTTGAGGGTAGACATGTCGATGGAGATATTCTTCAAGATCTCCACCAGGCAGTTGATTTTACCTTCTAAAGTATAGTATTTGTTTACAATGGTTACTTTGGTATCATTCAAGATACAATATCCGGATTTAAAATTGCCCTTTTCGTATCGTAACACGTAATCGGACTGCGCAAATACATCCTCCAATTTACTTAAAAAATGGTTGGTGTATTTTATCTCCATATCACGAATACTTCTTTACCATCTCTACGAGTTCGTCGAAGTTCAATGGCTTTGGCAAATAGTCGTTGATGCCCACTTCCTGAAAGTTTTCCATGGTGTAATTTCGGGCATTACCCGTTATTGCAATAATGGGAGTTGCTTGCTTGTTCTTATCCTTCAACGCCCGAATATTTCTGGCGCATTCCATTCCATCCATTACAGGCATATTGATATCCATCAATATGACATTGAAGTCCTCTTCTTCGAGTTTACTAAGAACCTGCTCCCCGTTTTTTACGGATGTGATTTCGTAATTTTGCATCTGTAAAATCTTTTTGGTAAGATTTTGAATTACAGAACTGTCTTCGGCAATTAAAACTTTTTTAGCCATCACCTTAATGTTTAATACTGTTTGTGTTAAAAAATTTTA
>LXQK01000007.1 GCA_001683905.1 Marivirga sp. ANT-B6 | reverse complement strand
ACCTAATCTAAGGGATTTTTTATATTTCTTAAAATATTAGTGGCTACATGGGTATATATTTCTGTGGTCTTGGAGGAGCTATGGCCCAAAAGGTTCTGAATATAGCGCAGGTCTGTGCCCCCCTCAAGAAGATGTGTGGCAAAAGAATGTCTTAAAATGTGCGCACTTATCCTTTTGATTTTACTTTTATCACAGGCCCTATGCAGTATTTTATTGATGCTTGTGCCCGAATATTGTCCTCCATCCTGGCCTTCAAACAGGTAAATTTTTGGCTTCCACGCCTTAAAATAATCCCTCAATTCTACCAATAGGTTGTTTGACAAAAGCGTATATCGATCTTTGTTTCCTTTACTCTGTTCCACCCTTACCAACATGCGACTGCTGTCAATATCTTTAATTTTAAGGTTGATCAATTCGCTTCGCCTTAAACCGGCAGAATATAAAAGAGAGACAATACACCGGTGTTTTATATTGTTTGTGTGTCTTATAATAGTCAAAACTTCCTGTTTGGATATCACTTTGGGCAATTTATGTTCTTTTCGTGGTCGCTCAATTTCATAAAACCGGTTGGGCATGCTGTTTACAACTTCATAATAAAACTTGATGGCATTTACCGCCTGGTTGATATATGAATTGGAAAATCCTTTCTTGTTTAAGATGGACAAATACGTCCTGACATTATTTTCATCTAAAGAATTCACTTCTATACTTCGAAAGTGGTTGATAAACCGCTCAAAACAAAGTACATATGTTTTAATGGTATTGTCCGCATATCGTTTAAGCTCAAGCTTTTGCAGGTATTCCATTGGACATACCTTATAATCCTCACTTAGTGTTCGCTTTTCTACCCAAGTAATGTCCCCATTGCCTGTTCCGGTGAGGTTTACTGGTTTGTCTTTATAAAAATACTTCGCATTTATCCATGCAACGCCCTTGAATATGCTGTAGATAGCATTTAAATTCTGCTTCGTGTTTTTTACATATGCTACCTGGTATGTGGTGCTCCATTTTACCCCCTCAATTTGCTTGATCAAGGCCTGGATAACTTTGTTGGGATAAAATAAAATGCCAATACATTTTTCCTCGTTTATGTGATAGTGTTTTATTGTGATGGTCTTTAGCTTTTCCATCACCAAACATCGACAACAAAAACGGAATCAAAGATATTTTATGCGTATAATATTCGTATCTTAAGCGTGTAAAATACTTTTATGAAAACTTGTCCTACTTGTGGTGATGTTATAAAAGGAAGGAGAGATAAAATTTACTGTTCTGTAAAGTGCAAATCGGCCGCACAGTACGAAAGTCGTATGGTTCATGAAAAATTTTTTCTTGATGTAGACAAGCAACTTAAAATCAACAGGAAAATTCTAAAGCGATACAATCAAAGCGGGTTTACAACACTTCGGAAAGAAAAATTAATCAAGGCGGGCTTCAATCCAAAATACTTTACACACTATTGGAAAAATCAAAAAAGGCAGGTATACCTGTTTTGTTATGACTTTGGCTTTCTGGAAATCGAGCAACAGGGCAAAAAGAAGTACTTGTTGGTGGAATGGCAGGATTATATGAATCAGTAAATAGAAAAAATTGCAGAAAGCACACAATTGACAATAAAATTTTGTTAAGGTAGCAGCGCCCCTGACAGTAGTGGTACCCCCTTAAGGGAAGGTTTTTTTGTGGGCCGGAGGGAGTACAAACGGATAGCAGGAAATGGCGCCCAAGAATAAAAAAAGCGCCTAAATGAAAGACGTAGCCGTTACTGCTGTTCGTACTGTTTGGGGGTGCAACCAAAGGTTTCTTTGAAGCATTTGGCAAAGTAGGAGGGGTCGTTGAAGCCAACGGCATAGCCAACTTCCGACATGTTGATGTCTGAGGTTTTGAGTAGGTGGGCGGCCATTTTTAGGCGTTGGGAGCGGATAAATTCCGTGGTGGACAGCCCCACGAGGGCTTTGAGCTTTCGGTGAAGTTGCATCCGGCTCATCCCCATTTTCTGGCTAAAGCTTTCGGCGTTAAAATCTGGTTCCGTGATTAGTTCGGCAAGCAGGGCTTGGAGGCGTTCGATAAATTTTTCTTCCGTAGAAGACACGGTGATATCTTTGGGCTTTAGTACTAACTCCTGGCTGTACCGCTGTCTTAAATGCTCGCGCAGCGCTATTAATTTTTGCACTCTTACTTTAAGGATTTCCGCATGGAATGGCTTGATTAAATAATCATCTGCCCCTGTTTCAAGCCCTATCAAGTGATTTTTCTCCCCTGCCTTTGCGGTGAGCAGGATAACGGGGATGTGACTCGTACGCTCGTCAGATTTCAGGGCATTGGTAAGCGCAACCCCATTCATTACGGGCATCATGACGTCTGAAATAATCAGGTCAGGAATACTTTTTAATGCTCTTTGGAGGCCAATCGCACCGTTTTCTGCCTCCATTACGGTAAAATTGTTTTCGAAAAGTCCTTTGATCAGTTTCCGGACATCTTCATTATCTTCCACGATCAATAGAATTCTGCTTTCTAGGTGTGTTTCATCGGTAGTGATGATGGTTTCTTTGAGAGCGGGTTGTCCATTTGCGGGTAAATTCCTGTAAAAATTAATCCCGCTGTCATTAAAAATTAGTTCATTCGGTTTAAAATCACTTTTTTTCACCGGTAATTCCACTGTAAATTTTGTCCATTGTCCCTTCCTACTTTCGGCTTTTGCAGTGCCTTTGTGTATGCTCACCAGTTCCTTTACCAGCGCAAGACCAATACCCACGCCCTCATTGGTATTTTTTGATTGGTAGAATCGCTCAAAAACCTTGTTGAGGTCATTTTTGTCAATTCCTTCTCCCGTGTTTTTTACACTTATTTTTAATAAATCGCTTGTATTTTCTACTTTAAAATCTATCGTGCCGGCCTCAGGCGTATACTTTATGGCATTGGAGAGCAGGTTTGCAGTGATTTTTTCCAGTACGTCTTTGTCCAACCACAGTGGATGATCGTCAATTAAAATTTGGGTTTCGAATTGAATGTTTTTTTTCTTTGCGGCGTACGCAAAGGAAGGAACGAGGGCTCTCAGCAGAAGCCCGGGTGAAAAGTCCTCTTCATGAAGTGTTACATGTCCGGATTCGAGCTTGGAGAGTTCCAGCAATTGATCTACCAATGAGAGCAGCCGGTCTGCATTGCGACTGATCATCAGCAAACTTTTACGCTGTTTTTCGCCAATTTCCTCTTCCATCAACTGCTCTGTTACCGGGCCCTTGATCAAGGTAAGGGGCGTACGGAACTCGTGTGAAATATTGGCAAAGAAATTAGACTTAATCACATCCAACTCGCGTAATTTAATGTTGGTTTTCTGCCTGTTTCTATAGAGGAGGTAAAGACCAAGACACAGAAAAACCAGAATCGATGCTCCGGTGATAAAGACAATTCGCTCGTTGGTTTTTTGCTTATCACTAATTTCGTTTTGGGCTTTTAGTAAATTTATTTCCTGCTCTTTTTGATGTGTCCTGTATTTTTGCTCCAGTTCCAAAAAACTTTTACCGTTTCTTTGCGCCAATAATACTGTTTCCAGACTGTCAAGCTCCTGTTGTTTTTCTAAAGCAAGCTTATAGTTATGACTTTGCTGCAGATAGTTTACGAGGAGTTTGATGCGTTTTATTTCAAACTCAGCTGTTTGAAGCTTAGTTGGAAGTTGTTTTGCATCTTCAAGGTATCGTTCTGCTTTTTTGGGATTATGTTGCTTCAAATACAGCGCTGCCATCATAAGGCTGGCATTCGTAATAGATGTTGTGTCTTGATGGTTTTTATAATATGCAATAGCTGTTTTGGTTCTTTCTTCAGCCTTACGGAATTCTTTTGTTTCGATATCCAACCTGGCTAAATCTATTAAACTATGCACCACATATAAGGAATCTTTTCTTTTTACGTGTTCGTCGTGTAATGTCTTAAAATAGCCATAAGCTTCCTCATAAGACCCCTGCTCTAGTGCAATTTTCCCCAAAAGCTTATTGATCTGAATAATACCATAAGTATAGTTTGTTTTTTGAGACACGTCCAGGGCCTTTTTAAAGTATTCAATAGCTGTCTTTTTGTTATTGTAGGATCGCAAATAAATATTTCCTATTTCTTCATAGGAGTTTGCCAACACAGGGTCTAGATCTTTTCCATCTTTATACAATGAATCTACTTTTATCAATAGTTCCAATATCTTTTTTTGATCGACCTGCACCATAGACAGGCCGAAAAAAGCAGTGGCTATACCTTTTTTATAATTATTTTTTTTAGAGGAGAACAAAATATCCTGGAAAAGAGATTTGGCTGCCAGATTATTACCCTGAAAATACTTGTGGTTGGCGAGCCAAATTTTACTGTCAATTATATTTTCAGGCAAATTTAATTTTATGGCGATGTTCAAGGCTGAATTAAAGTGGGATTCTGAGGATCCCATGTCATGGGCGGTAAAAAAATAGTATCCGGCATCCTGATGGTAATAATAGGTTGATTTTTGAAATCGATTCCTGGTAGCTATAAGGTATAAGCTGTCAAGATGCTTTTTGGCAATATCCCTATTTGTATTGATGGCTAACTCAAATGCGCTATGATTTCTTTCAGTGGCAATCGAATCACGCTCCATTTGATTCTGCGAAACAGCACAAAAAGGAATAAGCAGGAAAAACAGATACATCAAGGCATCAACGAAGTACTTAATTTTCCGGAAAATTAACATACAACAATATAAGCTATAAAAGATATATTTCGAGGTATTCCAGCTAACTTTTTGTCTAAATAATTTCTACCCCAGGACTATCATTGAAAAATTTACCAGTAAACGTAAAGCCCCTTTAGGCAGCCACGAGGAAAAAACCTTGCGGAAACCCTTGACTGCCTTATATTCTTAGCGGCTGTGTTTCCCTCGCGCTATTGCCTCTCTAAAGTCATTTCAAAAAATTGGAACCATTCATCTCGTCTTTTAATTTCTCCGGTTTCATACCATTGTTCTTTGTCGGTCAGGTAAATGAGATAACGCATATTTTCATTCGGGTACTCGTAAAACTTTGCGTCGATCAATTCGGTCGTGAAGTCACCGCCACCTCCGGTTTATTCTTCTATTTTATAATTGATACCAAAATGTCTTAAATATTCCTCTATTGGTCCTAGTCCTACTTTTTCTCTCATCTTGTTAACATTACACAAATCGCTGAGGGAGCTTGCTAGATTCTGTTGTGAGCTTTATACGAGTCACCATATTACCGTTAAAATTGAACATTTACTCCTGCAATGAGGACGAGTAACTTACTTGTTAGTGGCTGGCATTTAGCTATTTGCTCAATAGCTCCCAACTTTCTATTTCATCTCGAGACATTTTCCGACAATATGTTGTACCTTTAAAATAAAGAAAAAAATATGAAACTTAATTCAAAAATTCACGGTGTGATTGATTATGGCGTTGTGTTATTTTTATTGATATCGCCTACGCTGTTTTCTTTACCTGAGACTACGTCAATATTTACGTATGCAATAGGCGTAATACATTTGATCTTGACGGTGACGACGAAATTTGAATTAGGAATTTTCAAATTAATCCCTTTTAGAATTCATGGAATCATTGAATTGATTGTTTCCATGGCTTTAATCGGCGTTGCATTCTATCTTGGCAATCTTGAGGGAGATGTATCACGAAACTTTTATTTATTTTTTGCAATTGCTGTCTTTCTTACGTGGCTAATTACTGATTATAAAAGTAGTTCGGAGAATCCAGACACAAACGGCTAATTGTGGCAGCACCGGCACCAACGCCAAAATATCTTAACCGATGAAACCCCATTCATTCATAGCTGTTATTGAGTCTCTGTTTATTAATCATTTTCAGGATATTCAGGTTCTGGTATAGTAATATAATTACTGGAATCAGCCTTTTCTGCATCTAATTGTTCTCTTGTCGTTTCTCCAACTGTAATTAAATATTCTTCAAAACGTCTCCATTTATCGGAAACATATTGATTGTAAATGCTATCACTATTTTGTAAAGATAGTTTTTTCAAATCTATGATGCTGGTTTCATTACTCTTTAGCCTGATATAAGTAAGAAGCTTAGTTGATTTTTTTTTTGATAAGGAAGTATTTCCATTTTCAATGTATCTGTTTTTATTTGCTTAATTATAATAAATGGTCTTATTCTTTCAGACTCAGATGTGACATAAATCGTGTCATTGATTACTTGATATTTTAAGGCAGGTATTAAACCAGTAGTACCAAGACTGTAATACAAAATTGTCGAATCGATATACACCTCATTATAGACAAACAAGCTATCTAATTCCTTGTCAATAAAGAACCAGTTCCCAGTAATATTGATTTCTGGAGTTGACTGCTCAGTTACTGAGCATCCAACAATAGTTAATATGATAAATGATAAAATAACTAAGGTTTTATTCATAGTGCTAATAGGACTTATAGTTCCGTAAAGTAGCAGAAAGAAAATAAACCGAATTTCACTTTCTGCTATAATCAAAGTGATGAAGGACGGAACGTCAGGTGGTCCGAAAATTCGATAGGGAGGCTTTGCTAGCCCTATCTTAAATTAGGATCAAGATATAGTTGGTGTAAAGAGCGGCTATATTATGCTTGACGAACCGCTAAGTACGAGAACCGTACGCTTAGTGGTGTGAGAGCCTCACCGTGAGCACTTTAGCTCAAGGCAGGGTACTCAATTATAAGCCGTTTTTCTTAGAACACTTTCCACCATTTTTCTTTTTTTGTCAGTTGTTTAATAGTTAATGTCTTTGTCGGTTTCGGTTTCGTTAATTCAGATTCAAATTGTCTTTCTGCGGAATTGTTCATACTCCAACCTGATGTCCACGAAGGTTTGAACAAATAACCTTTGCCGTCATGATTCTTTGTGTCATACTCTAAGTCCACCACAATTTTTCCAATATTTTCGTAGATGTCTGCATAGTCTTTATGAAACAAGTCAGGCATATACCAAGTTACATCTACTTTATCTTGCCATTGTCCGAAATTGGAAATTAGAACTTCAGAATTTTCAAAGTCCTTAAGTATCGGTTTGGAAGTTTGATTAAGTCGAGTTGTTGCAACCAAATTATAAGCTGTCTCTGGATTATTGTCGGTCGCTAAAACAACAGCTCCCCCAAAATTTCCATTTGTCAGCTTAAAAACTAAACAAACACCAGTAGCGAAAATTGGAGTTTTTACTTTAGCTCGTTTTCTTGGTTTTGCTTTTGGCCTGTCAGACTTGATTTTTTCAATAAAATTTTCGAGAGCAATTTTTCTTTTTTGAATGTCTTGTTCACTTGCACCAAGGTCGAGCCAAATTTTCAAGTCTGCTCCTGAAGTAATAATATTCTCAACTGTCGATAATACTTTTGGGTCAAGAGATTTAGTTTCCCATTGGGCTAAAGCAAGAGCAAACCACAAACTGTTTTTTTCTTCTTCAATTTCAAGAATTTCCCAATTTTCGTCAGCGACTTTTTTTGAAATAATGTCGGGTTGTCCGCCTTTATTATATAGGTCAAAAAACTCGCTGTATATGTCAGAAAATGCGTCACTATCTTTTATGGCTGTTCCCCATGTTCCCATGTCTGTGTCGTCTTTTTAAAATGGCTTATAACGTTTTGCGGCTTGGCGAAGTGGCGATTTCTACCACAAATGTTCATACGAAGCGCACAATTCAAATTTACGAAAAACTGTCATACGAAGCACAGAACCGCCACTTTTGCCAAACCGCTGTTAGGCGTATGTGCTTTGAGGTCGGTCAATCTTTTGGTTTTATGATGCCTGTTCTGTATAAGTCCAATGCTTTTTGCAAAATGTTCTCAATTGTCTTTATTGGCAAATCTTTGTTTGGATTAACCCTGAAAATCTTCATTCGGGAACGGTCACCTTCTTCCAATTCAGAATGGTCAAGGTATTTTCCTTCTACCATAAGAATGTAAGGTTCGTCCGTCTTTTTATCTGTCCACAAATAGCAAAACATTTTTTTCTTATAGCAGAAGCAGGGCATTCCCCACTTCTGCGTTTCAGTAACGTCTGTATCCTGATTAAGAATAATACTCCGCAATGCAAGCAAGCAACTCTTGTTGGGCTCTTCTTTGTTCAGATAGTAGTTATGAAGTTGCTCAATCATTTTTCTCTATATTACAGCAATTAAAAAATCTATTTCTGCATCTGTCGGATTTTGAGCTTTTTTACCAAAAACTTCAAAATCTGCTGTGAACATTCTATCTAAATCCATTTTCCAAATTTCCATCCATTTGTTCACTATCAAGCCTTTCATTAAATCTCCTTTGGCGGATAGTTTCGCATAGTTTCCACCTTCAAACGATTTGCCAATCATTCCGTCAGGAATAGTATGCAGATTTTCTACTTTACAACCCAATATTGTAGTGTAATCCTTGGTATGGTCACTTTCATAATCCGTGTATATCGAATATACAGTGTTGTCAATTTTGTTTGGAATTGCTTCCAAAACTTTGTCATTCATAAATCTACCCCACAAATCTGCGATATCTTTTGCAGCCTGATTGTTTTCATTTGTGGTTCTTACCGAAATGCCAATTACTTGAAATGGCTCAATTTTCACTTTGTTCATTTTACTTTTTTTTAGTGAGCCACAAAACTAAAATCAGGTTACGACAACAGTATGTCAGGGGTTTGAAAAATATTTTTCACGACACATCTCAAAATATTTTTCCAATGTAATTTTGTGCGGATTGAAAGTGTCGTTGAGTATTCGCAACTGTTTTATTCGGTCAAGTCTAAATGCCCGATATTCTTTTCGCAGTCGGCAAAATGCAATAAGCAACCAATTTTCCTGTGTGCTATACAATGCAAAAGGTTCAATCATTCTGTTTGTGTTTTCTTGGTTTTCGTTTGTGTATTTTATTTCTGTCAGGCGGAAGTTTGTTAGTGCAAATTGTAAATCCGATAAATAATTACTTGTTTTTTCGTTATTGTTGTTTTGTCTAAACTGTAACCGTTCGGAAAGTAAGTTGGCTTTGTCCTTTACACTGTATTTTAAAACTGCTTTGATTTTATCAACTGCTTCTTTGTAGTCTTTAATGAATGAAGTGTCTTTGTTTTTAAGAACTAGCTGCTTTGCTGTAATCAAAGCGTTTGCTTGTGCTTCGGTAAACATTACAGGTGGAACTCGGTATCCCTCCATTAATGTATAACCTTTTCCATCTTCTGTTATAATCGGAACTCCTGCTTGCTCCAAAGCTTTGATGTCTCTTTAAATGGTTCTGATACTAACTGAAAATTTGCCCGCAAGTTCCGTAGCTGTTAAAAGTCGTTTCGTTTGCAGTTGTGTCAAAATTGGAGTCAGTCTTGAAAGTCGTGTTGTGTCGTTTTCGTTCATTTATTATTTCTTGTCTGACGGTTAATGTTCACACGGTCGCTGGTAGCATTACGCCTAACGTTAAGAATATGGGGCGTTTGGCACTTTGAAACGCTTACCTATCAAACCGTTATATATCTTATTAAATGTATTCATTTAGAAATTTAGCACTACCCGCCAAATGCCCTATATTTAGTGTTGAACCAAACCTAAAGGTAGCAAAAATCCCTAAAGCAAGCATTCGCTGTTACATCTTCATAACTAA
>LXQK01000069.1:5344-9022 GCA_001683905.1 Marivirga sp. ANT-B6 | reverse complement strand
CAATTTCCGCGTTATTATTCCGTAAGAGTAAATTTCGGCGTAATGCTTTTAAAATAATTGGCAATTGCCTTGGGGCAAGCTCAATGTCTCCCGTGATGCAACTTAACATTGGAAAGCGGGGAAATTAAATTATTCGTATGAGTGATAATTTCGGCGTAATGATTTTTTAAGTTTCTATTTCTATTTCTATTTCTATTTGTATTTCAGTTTCAGTTTATTTTTGGGATTTCAATGCGTAATGTCTTGAATTTCATCACAATTTTTGTTAAATGCAAGATAACGTTTAGTATATGAAAAGTAGGCGATTTCGAAGCACGTAATTTTCGGTTAAGCACAAAGTCTGATACGAGCCACAAGCCTTGAATTTACTGCTATTTCGCCTATTTTTTATATACATTGTTACCTGCTGGCTTTATTCATTTTTTCTTTCATTTCTTCAATCGTGTATGGTTCTTTTCGCTTATGAATCATTGCGTGACAGTTTGGACAAACAGGTCTCAAATCCTTTATTGGGTCAATTTTATATTCTTTTCCAATATCAGCAACTTGTTTTAAATGGTGAACGTGAATAAATCCATTTCCTAATTCTCCGTATTTTTTCTCAAAGTCAAATTCGCAAACAGAGCAAGAAAGTCCAAAGTGTTGAATGCAAGTTTTTCTTGCAAATGGATTTCGTTCATATTTAGTTACTAAAACTTGATTTGGTGTTCCTTCTGTATAAACTTTCTGTTCGTCCTTTTCGGTTTCTTTGAACGGATTATGTCGGATTTCTTGAGTTGTCAAAAAGTCAAACCATACAGCTTCTAATTCGTCTGTAACTTCTGGGTTAATCTCAATTCCCGAAGATTGAGGTGTCCAATTTACTTTTGCTAAATTACCTTGATTTAAAATGTCAATGCTAAGAAGCGGTTCTTTTGCAGGGTTTAAAATTGCTTCAAAGTCAATCATTACACGATTCACTAATTTATCTTCTCCGCTCCAATGCTTTGATAAAAATGGTGGTGTCGATACAAATCCAGCAGCCATTATTCCTTTCGGTTCTTCTCCAAGTCGCATCAAAAATGCTCTGTCTCCTGGTTGTATTTTTTTATGACTTATTACACTCCATTTTTCTGTCGCTCGACCTGTTTGTTCAATTTGGTTAATGCTCTGTTCAAGAGTTGTCCAATTCCATTTTTTAGGATTCCACGCGAATAGGAATGTTTTCATATTGTCGTTTTTTTAGCTTGCAGGTAACGGTTAGTATATGAAAAGTAGGCGATTTCGAAGCACGAAACTTTCGGTTAAGCACAAAGTTTGATACGAGCCAAAAGCCTTGAATTTACTACTGTTTCGCCTATTTTTTATATACATTGTTGTAAGCAGTGGTTTTTTATTTTACATTTCTAATAGCTTCTTTCTGCAAGTAAAAGTCATCATAATTATTCATTTATCAGCTTGCGTGTTGGTAGATTTAATTTTTGCGAAGCGTAGGGAAATTTTTTGTTTTTCTTTTTTAGGGCAGGGACTTGCAAGCTCTTTGACAAAGTTTTGGTTACAGCGTTGGCTCGTGCGACTTTGGCAATGTGCTTGCAAGTGTGCGGTTGGTATTACAAATCTTCTCCTTTAGCTACTTTAAGAGCATATTGAGCTTTGTTATAATTACTCACAGCTTTCAAATAATCCAATTGGGCTTGCAGAAAAAACTGTTGTGCTTGAAAGACTTCAAAAGGTTTGGCTGTTCCTAATTTTTGTCTTTCAATGCTTTGGTTCAACGCTTCTGTGGTAAAGTCCAACGCTTCTTTGGCAATTTCAATTTGTTCTTTTCCAAGTTGCAAATCAGAAGTAGCGATTGAAATTTCTTCGTTTATTTGAACTTTGAATTGCTCTGCTTCAATTTCATTGAGTCGCATTTTGCTGTCAAATAATTTTTTATCCCCCTGATAAATCAATGCTCCCAATGGAATTTTCCACATCAATGACACATTTAATGCACTTGTCGGATAAAGCTGTTGCGTTTCAGGATATTGAGCAGGGAACATTGGTGAAACATTTCCGTTTATTCGTCCGAAATAAGAACCATAAGTTCCAACATTCAATTCGGGAATCAATAAGCCTGTGGTGTACTTCTTCCGTTCCGTTTCTATGGCTTTCAATTGGAATTCATTGGCTTTAATTTCTGGACGGTTGAGATAGGCTGAATCTTCTACCGTTTCCAATTCGGCTGTAAAATCCAAAGGCAACAAAGATTCATCCGTACTTGCCAATTTTACATTTTGCTCAATATTGAGCAGCTTTTTCAGGGTTGATGAAGCATTGTTGTATGCTTTTTTGGCATTGAGCATTTCCACTTGTAAATGGTTTTTATTACTCTTTGCCAATAGCAGTTCGGATTCATACAACAAACCACCTTCTACTTGAATTTGTATTTGCTGTACAATACTATCGGACTGACTGACCAAATTTTGATACGCATTGTAATTTAATTGTGCGGTCATCAGTTCGTAATAGGTGTTTATCATTTCAAGCAATTGCTGATTGCGTTTTGCTTGTGTCAAATATTGACTTGCCTGACTTCTCAGATTAGCAGATTTAGCACTGTAAATGCCTTCTGCAAAATCCCAATTGGCATTTAGTCCTAATCCACCCCAAAGATTTTGGCGGTTTACATCCAAGAAAAAACGACCATCTGCGTTCATTGCCGCTCCCCAAAGTTGCTGAGTTTGAAGTCCTGCATAAATTTCGGGTAGCCACCATTCTTTGGCTTTAGATAGTTCTGCCAATGACAATTCCAGTCTTTCTTTATATTCTTTTATGGTCAAATTATCTGCTCCGCCCAATTCCAACACCTTTTCTAAATTGATTGGAATGGTTTCTTGTGCAGCTAACTGATTTGGGTTTGTTACTATCAAAAACAGTACGAATGATAATAACCCAATTTCTCTAAAATTAATTATTGAATATTTCATTACTTCTGTTTTAAAATAGGTTCAACAATTTGTTCAGGTTTTACCAATCCTTTTCCTGTCACGATTACTTGTGTTTCAGCCGAAACTTCATCATTCAGCACTTCAAAATAATCTTGATTGGACAAACCAATTTTAACAGCAATTCTTTTGACTTTACCGTCAACCACCGCAAGCACGTAATCTTCGTTCTTGTGGCTTATTTTGGCAATCATAGGTAATGATAAGATGTTTTCTCTGCTGCTGATTTGAAGCAAAGCCTTTGCATACATTCCCGAAAGAATTTTACCGTCAGGATTTTTTAAATCAATTTCAACTTGCATTGTTTTTGACATTGGGTCGAGTGCATTGGAAGTACGACTAACCTTAGCCATAATGGAAGTGCCTGATAATTCTGGCAAGGTTACTTCCACTTCCATTCCTTTTTGAATACCCACCGCATCCGATTCGGGAACTGGAATAGTCAAACGAATAGGATTAACTTCTTGCAGTTCATACAATGCTTGCGGATTACTCTGACTTAAACCGCTTTGAATCATAGCACCTTTATCTACAAAACGTTTGGTTATAATTCCTGAAAACGGAGCTTTAATGGTCAAAAAATCGATACGATTATTAACCGCATCCAAATTAGCTTTCACGGAAAGATATTCCGCTTCAGCATTTTCTACCATTTGGATGTTGGTTAATGCAGGTGTTTTTTTATATACCGAGTACAAGCGTTCGTAATTCG
>LXQK01000069.1:0-5214 GCA_001683905.1 Marivirga sp. ANT-B6 | reverse complement strand
TGTTGTAATTCAGGATTTTCCAAAACGGCAATAATTTCACCTTGTTGTACTTTATCGCCAATATCTTTACGCATTTGCATCAGCATTCCGCTTTCCATTGCATAAAGTGTGACAATTTGATTAGGCAGAGCTGTTCCTGAAATCAAAACTTCGGCTGTAAACGACCGTTGCTCAGGCTTTACAACTTCTACTTTTTGAATTTTATCGTTTGTAGCTGTTTTTTCAGTTTCTTTTTCCTGATTGTTGCAGGAATTAAGTGTTGAGAGTAATACAGCGAAAACTACCATTGATTTTATGTTTATTAAAGTCTTCATTATTTTTCTGTTTTTGCGATGAGTGAATAAAATATCGGAATGATGTAAAGGGTAATGAGGGTTGCCATAAAAGTTCCACCGATTACCGCAATGGCAAGTGGAACATTAGCTTCTGAACCCGGATTGGTTGCCAAAGCAGTAGGTAATAATCCTAAAATGGTTGTAGATGCCGTCATTAGCACAGGACGAAAACGGTCAGACGAACCTTCAATAATGGCAGCTTGCTTTTGCTTGCCTTCATTCATCAAAGCGTTGATTCTATCTACCAAAATATTTCCATAGGAAACGGAAATTCCTACCATCATAATAATTCCCATTATGGATTGAATACTTAGATAGGTGCCTGTAATCCACATCAAAAATGCTACACCAATCAGTCCGAAAGGGAAAGCCAAAATGATAATAAGTGGTTTTCTAAACGAACGAAATAATGGGGTAATAATCAGGAATGATAAAATCACTGCCATAGCCAATCCCAAACCAAGTCCGCCAAATGATTCCTTGATGATTGCTACTTCACCTTCAAAGTTCACTTCATAACCAGGTGGAATTTCCATTCCGTCAATGATTTTCTGAATTTCATCCGAAACACTGCCAATATCCTTACCTTCTACATTGGCATAGACATTAAAAGCTCTGGTTAAATTGTGGTGGTTAATTTCCACTGGATTAGTGCCATCTGACATTTTTGAGAAATTCCGAAAAGGAATGGTTTTGTCAGTCAGAGAACTACTTACCCCCACATTTTCCAATACAAAACGGCTGTCAATTTCACTTTCTGGATACGTAACCCCTACATAATAGTGATTTCCGTTGCGTTCATCAATCCAAAATGCTTTTTGAAAGGTAACGGATGAGTTAAGTGCTGATACCATATTTTTAATGGCATCTACAGGTTCAACCCCTAATTCTGCGGCTTTTATTCTGTCTATATCGATATTTTTTGCAGGCTGGTCTAACCGCTGTAAAATACGAACATCGCGAGTGGCAGAAAGCGTAGCGATGGTATCACGAATTTGCTCGGAAATTTCACGTAATACTTTTAGATCATTTCCCTTTACCTGAACATCAATAGGAGCAGGCTTCCCTTCATTTAGTGCTGCGGTTATCATTCCACCAGTGTTGAAGCTCAATTCAATACCCGGAAATTTTTCGTGTAGTTTCTTCCTGAGTCGGGAGGCATATTCAAAGGTGCTAGTTTCGTGAGATTCCTTTAACTGTATACCAATAAAGGCATCTTGAGTTCCAGAATTTGGTGTGTATGCGGCAGGTAAATCATAGAAAACACCAATATTTGCAACGAGTTGTTCCAAATCATCTCCGGTTTCTTCTCGTATGACCTGTTCCATTTCAGCAATGGTTTCATTGGCATCTACCAATCGTGTGCCTGATTCCATACGCACGGAAATTTCCATTTGTCCAACGTCAGACTGTGGAAATAGTTCATAGCCTGTATTCTTTAAAAGAAACAGTGATGCAACTAATAATAAAACTGTAAATCCTAAAACAGGCCAACGGAATTTCAAGGTTTTTGAAAGACTGTTTTGGTATTTAGCACCCAATCTGTCAATAAATCGTTGGAAAAATCCGAGAGCATTTTTCTTTGGTTTATTATCTGAGTTTGGCAACTTGTTTTTAAAGAAAAATGCTGCCATTATGGGAATCAATGTCAAAGCAAAAATGTATGAGCCAATCATTGAAGCTGCTACTGTTATTGCCAAAGGCGAGAATAAAAATTTAGTAATTCCTGTTAAAAATAGAACTGGAAAAAACACCACTATTATTACCAATGTGGAAGCCAATACAGGGTTTGCTACTTCTAAAGCAGCATCCTTTGCAGCAGAAAATGAATCCTTGCCCATTTTAAGATGGCGGTCAATATTCTCTAAAACGACTATGGAATTGTCAACCAAAAGCCCTAACACTAATGCTAATCCACCAAGCGTGATGCTGTTAATGGCTTGTCCTGTGATATATAGCACGATGAAAGCAAATAGCACGGACAAAGGAAGGCTGATTGCTACAATGAGTGATGACCTAAAATTTCCAAGAAAAATAATCAGGACAATGACAACCAAAATTAAACCACCCAAACCTGCATTTTGTAATCCTGAAATGGAATTACGTACATAGGAAGATTGGTCGAAGATGACATTCAGTTTTACATCATCTGGCATCCGTTCTTTCAAGCCCGGCAAAGCCTTTTTTACGGCTTCAACCGATGCGATGGTATTAGCTCCCGCTCGTTTAAATATGGGTAAGTAAACTTGTTCTTTTCCATCTACTCTGGCAATGTTGGTCTGTATGGCACTGGCATCTTTGGTTTGTCCAATGTCCTTGATATAAATTGGATTACCGTTTTTGTACGTAATAACAATGTCGTCAAAGTCCTTTACGTCAATAATCAGCCCTTTGGCATCCACACCGTAATTAACTTTCCCAATGTTGGCTACCCCTGACGGAATCATTGTGGTGTTCTTTTGAATGGCTTCCATTACCTGAGTTTGGGAGATACCCAAAGCTTCCATTTTATCAGGGTCAACATAAACGTAAATCATTCTCAGGGAACCACCATAGGCAGCAGGAGCAACAATACCTTCCACACCGCTTAACATTTGGCGTAGATTCAAATAAGCTACATCATATAATTCCTTACCGTTTTTTACATCACTACTTACCGTCAGCAACATCAAGGGTTTGGATGCAGTTGGGTCAAATGGCTGAATCATTGGAGGCATTGTCCCCGGTGGCTGATAATACATATCACTCACCGCATAAGAGGATGAATTAGCCATAGCTTCGGCCGGGTCGATGTCTTCACCATAAAAATTGGTGACGATACTCACTCCCATTATACTTTTTGAAAGTTGTTTTTCTATTCCGGGCGATTGTCCCGTCCACCGTTCCATACGGCTGGTGATGTCTTTTTCAACAACTTCGGCAGGCATACCTGGATAAAGGGTAATAATCTGCATAGCGGATTTTTTGAATTGAGGAAGGATGTCCACCGGCATCCTTGGGATAAGAACTCCCGCAAGTACTGCCACAATAATGGCAAATACAAGCACCAAATACGGATTTTTAAAAGATATTTTAATCATAATTTGTTCTTTGGATTAATAAATTGTTTTGACCAATGCATAGCGCATTGAAGCCTATTTTCATCTGTCAAAGACCAACGAAACAGGCATAAACACAAAAGCCTTTCTTGTTAGAAAGGGAATAGAAGCTATTCCAATCTGTAAGAAAGGTTATTAAACCAAAGGGGGAGCACGAAGTGGACTGTCCGAAAGCAGAGTTGCTGAGCGGCAATTAGGTTCAGGAGGAATTAAAAACGGTTGCTCTGTAATTTCAAAACTGACAAAGTTGAATAGGACTGATGCAACAGCAACCATTTGAATGGTCGGAACTATTTGTCCTGTCTGAGTTTGGTTGTAGTCGTCTGTTGCGTCTGAAATATGGTCACAGTCCATTGGAGGCAGAAGATGTTCCCCCGGTTGTTGCAAAGTAATTCTACGAAGTTCACAAGGACTTGGTCCATCGTGTTTGTGATGGTCGTGTCCGAATGGGTGAGCAACACACATCAATTGCCAAGGAAGAATGGATATTCCTATTATTAAAAGCAGTAATATGGATTTGAATTGTCTCACGATATGCAAAAGTACGAAATTAGAATGGGAAAAAATTGGCTCTTTGGTTTTGCAGAAGGGCTGGCTTTGTGCGCAGGGGCAAAACCAATGTGCCAATTGAGCGTTGGCAGAAAAACAAAAAATGTGCGTTGGGCAAAAATTAAATCTTTGCGTGTCGGCTTGTGTGTCTGTCGATATGTCTTTTCAAATGTCAAGTTCCCTTTTTATTTAATTTGTGTCAAATTACTTTCGTCTGTTATTTCGTAGATGTTCGGTCTTTTTCGCATTGCTTACAACGTTTTGCAGCTACAAGAAGTTGGCGATTTCGAAGCACTAAACTGTCTGCCACCACAAAACTTGATACGAAGCACAAAGCTTCATTTAACCACTGAACCGCCAATTTTTTGTAGGTGCTGTTAGGCGTATGTGCTTCTCTCTCGGTGACGCTGGGTCGTGTCAGAGTTGTTGTGTCTCGGGCATTGGCTTGGTGGTACTTTTGGATTTTTTTGGTTGGCTTTTTGTGGTTGTAAAAAATAAATATCCAATCAAGTACTTGCGGAATTTATCGTCTATCCAATTTGCAGTAGAAATTTCCCAATAATCATTCAATCGCAATGGGAGTGCTTTCAATATAATTTTTCAATTCATTGTTCATTTTCTCGAAACCTTTGGGTGCTAATTTCATTGCTGGTATTTGTTGCATAATTAATGAAAGCACACCGCGATATTCCTCTCTATTAATGAGTGTTGTCGTACCGTCCACATTGGGTTTTATCTCAAAAAAATGTTCTCCGTCAAATAAACGTGGTACGCCTGTTCTTGCTATCCAAGCAAATGATTTTCCTTCTGACCATTGAGAAATAGTGGGTCTAAACTCGTAAGGTGCCGTACCTTCAACAGATAATTTAAGGTGTATTGTTTCATTTTTTGATATTCTACCCCCTAAATAGTGTAACTGACTATTCCACTTATTATAATTCTCAAATTCTATCACTGTTTGCCAAACTCTAGCTGGTGAAGCATTTATGGTAATATCGTGTCTTACTTCAAATTGTGTACGGCTTAGTACTAAAATTACTACCGTGACTATGATAAGAATTATGTACATTATTTTCATTTTAGTTTAGTTTAAAATTTTATAGGGTAAAAGAGTTCCCATTTCTCCGTTGGCATATCTTTTTTGCGTTTTTAACATTTGCTCCTGAGTTGTCATTACAAAAGGACCACCATATGTAATTGGTTCATGGTGTGGCGTGCCACTCCCAAACATA
>LXQK01000068.1 GCA_001683905.1 Marivirga sp. ANT-B6 | reverse complement strand
GGTGTAAAACAGGAAATACTATGTTTGATAATTTAAATCTTAAATTAGAAAAAGCTTTTAAAACGTTAAAGGGGCAGGGGAGCATTACCGACGTAAACGTAGCTACAACGGTAAAGGAAATTCGCCGCGCTTTAATTGATGCGGATGTTAACTATAAAGTTGCCAAAGAAGTAACGGACAAAATTCGGGATGAGGCTATGGGCCGCGAGGTGCTTACAGCCGTTTCTCCCGGTCAGTTGTTGGTGAAGATAGTAAGTGAAGAGCTTACTGCTTTGATGGGTGGCCAAAAGGAGGATATCAATATTAAAGGTGATCCAGCGATTATTTTAATTTCGGGCCTACAGGGTTCAGGAAAGACTACTTTTACCGGTAAACTTGCGCTATTCCTGAAGAAGCAAAATAAGCAGGTGCTATTGGTTGCTTGTGATATATACCGTCCGGCTGCGATCGAACAGCTAAAAGTGCTTGGTGCCCAGATAGATGTTGATGTATATGCCGAGCCGGAGGTAAAAAATGCTTTACAAATTGCCGAAAATGCCTTGAAATACGCAAAGGCGAACAATAAAAAAGTCGTTATTGTGGATACTGCGGGTCGCCTTGCAGTGGATGAGCAGATGATGGAGGAAATTACCTCACTGAAAAAAGCGCTGAAACCTACCGAGACTTTGTTTGTAGTAGATTCAATGACTGGTCAGGATGCGGTAAATACAGCGAAAACTTTCAATGAAAGACTGGATTTTGATGGTGTAGTGCTTACCAAATTAGACGGTGATACGAGAGGTGGAGCAGCATTATCTATTCGCTCTGTAGTAGAAAAACCCATCAAATTCATCAGTACCGGTGAAAAAATGGAAGCGATAGACTTGTTCTATCCTGATAGGATGGCACAAAGGATTTTGGGCATGGGCGATGTGATCTCGCTGGTAGAACGGGCCCAGCAGACTTTTGATGAAGACGAAGCAAAAAGGATCAACAAGAAGATCAGGAAGAATCAGTTTAATTTCGACGACTTTTTGTCACAGCTGGAGCAGATCAAGAAAATGGGGAACATCAAAGACCTGATCGGTATGTTACCCGGGATGAATAAAGCGTTGAAGGGAATCGATATCGACGACGACTCGTTTAAACCTATAGAGGCTATTATTCAATCCATGACCAAGGAAGAAAGAAATGAGCCTGATATGTTGAATGGCAGCAGGAGAAAACGTATTGCCAGCGGTAGCGGTACTTCTATACAACAGGTAAACAACCTGCTGAAGCAATTTGAAGATATGCGTAAAATGATGAAGTCTATGAACAAGATGGGTGGCGGCAAAAAAGGCCTTGCCAACTTGAAAATGTTCGGCGACAATTAAGTTTATGCCCTAATAGACTGGCGCTGTACTAATACATGGTTTTTAATAACTTAAGCATTTGCTCCGGCAGATGTTTGCCTTTTTTCAATAGTCTAATCTTCCTTCTTTACTGATCCAGCGCTCAAAGGGTAAAGTAGCATCGGGCAAGGCGATTCTGATCATCGGTATCTTCCTTGATGCCGGTGGTGAATTCATTTCATCATAGATAAACTGATCGTCAAATCCGGCTCCTTGAGCGTCTGTTTTTGTAGCTGCAAAGTAAACAGCATCCGGACGTGCCCAGTAGATAGCGCCAAGACACATAGGACAGGGTTCGCAGCTCGTGTAGAGCTCGCAGCCAACCAGCTGATACGAGCCTAATGCTTTGCATGCATTTCTTATCGCTACAACTTCAGCATGGGCCGTAGGGTCGTTAGCTGAGGTGACCTGATTATACCCCTCAGCGACAATCTTTCCATCCTTCACGACAACAGCTCCAAATGGACCGCCATAGCCCGCTTCCATCTTTGCAATGGCCAGCTGAATGGCTTTCCTTAAAAATATCTTTCGTTCGTTTTGCATAAAAAAACCCCGATGACCGGGGTTTAAATTTAAGTTTTAATTGCCGACTTTATCTGTACATGACAGCATTAACAGCATCAATGGTTCTTTTTACGTTTGGCAGTATGACCTCAATAAGGGTTGGGGCGTAAGGCAGCGGTACATCCATATTGGTAATCCTGTGTACAGGAGCATCCATAAAATCAAAGGCATGTTTTTGTATATGATACGTGATTTCTGTAGAGATGGATGACAAAGGCCAGGCCTCTTCTACAACCACGAGTCTATTGGTCTTTTTCACCGAGTTCACTATCGCTGCATAGTCTATTGGCCTAACGGTCATCAGGTCGATTACTTCTGCAGAAATGTTATCCTTGGCTAATTCTTTCGCTGCTTCCAAGGCTATCTTCATCATTTTACCAAACGAAACAATAGTAACATCATTTCCCTCTTTTTTAACTTCAGCTTTACCAATTTCGATAAGGTATTCCTTTTCAGGAACTTCACCTTTATCGCCATACATCAATTCCGATTCCATAAAAATGACAGGATCGTTGTCGCGAATAGAAGATTTAAGTAATCCTTTCGCATCGTAAGGATTGGATGGCACGACGACTTTCAAGCCTGGGGTATTAGCGAACCAGTTTTCGAAGTTCTGTGAGTGTTGAGAGCTCAACATCCCGGCATTTCCAGTGGGCCCTCTAAAAACGATGGGTATATTAAACTGGCCGCCGGACATAGACATCATCTTGGCTGCACTGTTAATAATTTGATCTATAGCAACCAGCGAAAAGTTGAAAGTCATGAATTCAATGATTGGCCGAAGACCATTCATTGCTGCTCCAACGCCAATTCCTGTAAAGCCTAATTCAGAGATAGGCGTATCGATTACCCGCTCTGGGCCAAACTCATCGAGCAAGCCTTGACTTACTTTATATGCACCATTATATTCCGCTACTTCTTCACCCATTAAAAATACCTTTTCATCACGTTTCATCTCTTCCGCCAAAGCTTCTCTTAAAGCCTCTCTAAACTGTATCTCTCTCATTCTTTTATGGATTTTTTATGTGCAGGTAAAAATAGGAATAACTCCGAAATTAACAAAAGTCAAAGCCATATTGGATGGAATTAAGCAAAAAAAGCCCTTCCGGTAGGGAAGGGCTTTTCAATATTTCAATTAATTATCTCAATGAATTTCTGAAAGATTCTGACTCAGCATAAGCATTGAATTCCAAATCTCCTAAAGCATATTGCTTCATTGATGGATCAGCTTGTACAGCTTTCTGTAGATTTGAAGTTAACTGACTCTCGTCTTTCGTTCTCGCAGCGGCTACAGCCAATAAGTAATGTGCTTTGGCATGCGTACCTTTATCTTCCTGTGAAATTACCTCATTCAAAGTGGTCTTCGCGTTCTGGTAATCTTTTTTCAATAACTGAGCAAGACCTTTATTGTATGCGTTTACCGAAGATTCATTAGCCTGAGATAAAGTTGTGATCGCCTGGTCATACTTTCCATCTCTGATCAACAGAGCTCCTCTTACACCAGCAATGCCTCTTGATGTGTCGTCGGTAGATTCTAAACTACTTGCTTTGTCAATGGCTTCCATCGCTTTCTGCTTGTTGCCTTGCATCATATAAACGACGGCCAGGTTATTAAAAGCTTCAGCATTTTCTTCTTTTCTGTTTGAAAGTTCAAACTGGGTTAAAGCCATTTCGATATACCTGTTTTTATCTTGATCTGAGGTAGCTTTAGATGCCATCTCAACATAAACAGCTCCTAAGTTATTATGAGAAGTCCAGCTATCGTTCTTTTTGGTTGCTGCTTTGTATATATTTTCTTTTTCAGTTAGAGAAGGTGTTAAAGTCGCTGCAAAAGCCAGTTCTTCATCAGAAAGGGTATCTGCAGAAATTGAACCATCAGCAACTTGTAGTGATAATACCGAAATTTCCGAATTTGGTTTCTTTTCTTTTACTGTCAAGATCTCAGTTTTAGCAACCCTTAATTCAGGATAGATGTCTCTGAAGATCGCTCTGTAAGAAGGTAATCTCTTCAATTCGTCTTCTTTTTCTTCAAATGATCCTGAACCATTGACGATTGTTAAAATCTGAGATTTTTGATCTTCGTCAATCTTGCCATATTCAGCTAACATTTCTTTGAACATGGTCCAATCCTCTACAACGGGCTTAATTACAAATTCAATAGAATCTGCAGCACCCTTGTAGTCATATCTTCTCATGTTGTTTCTGTAGTATTTCTCGATTGCTTCAGCTCTGTCCTGTGCTAGTCTAGTGTTTATTCTTTCAGCTCCCTCAGGAGAGTGGGTACCTGTAATCGTCACAGTTCTTGTAGCATTTTTCTCAGCTATGAAAGCATTCAAAAACTTACCACGATCACTTCTTGCCTCAGAAGTACGTAAAACTGCACTGCCTTGAGGAAAGAAGAATTCAATATTGGTAGGCTCTAGTTCTTCCTGATCGTTGTATCCGTGGTCAGCAAAAGATGCATAGTTCACATCTTGCACCATTTGCGAAGTAGTAATGATACCATCAGCAACTTTCATCTTATCGGAAGATTTTGTTTTACCGTTTTTAGGATTGCTGGCAATACCTTGGACCATCAGATCGCCATCTCTCATAGCAGGATCGTAAGCGAAAGCAAAAGTCTCGGATTCTCTTGGCTGCGCACCTTTTTCGTAGTCTCCAGCCTTAAATTCAACGCCATCTAAAGGAAGTTCCTGAGCGGCACCGGCGGTTTGGTATGAAGGCTGTAAAGTATATACTTTACCTTTTTTTAATAATTTAGCTGGCAACACAGCGGACATTTCGAAATTCACAGAATCACCATGAAGTTCCAAAGGTGAAGGTGTTACAGTTAGCTCCTGATCTTTTGCAGCCTTTACCATTTGGTTAAGAGCGCATCCGGAAAAAGTCATAGTCCCCATCAGGCCTAATGAAAAAATTAATTTTCTCTTTTGATTCATGATTTAAAAATTTTGATAAAAGTAAGTCGAAATTTTCGTTTATATAATATTGAAGTTGCAATAATACAAAAAATATATAA
>LXQK01000067.1 GCA_001683905.1 Marivirga sp. ANT-B6 | reverse complement strand
AAATATTCTATTTCATATTCTAATTTCTAAAATCAAAGAGTTAAAGAAATAGTAGTAAGTACTTTTGAAATATCATATACAACGACTTACTAATGAATAGATCAATTTTTACTTTTAAAAAGATACTGACTATTGTTATTGTGGCAGTGACATTGATAACTTTTGGATGTGCTGAAAAGAAAACACATACTACAGAAGTAAAATCCTTAAAAAATGAAAGTTTAACATCGTATGTAAATCCTTTTATCGGAACACAAGGTAACGATACAGACCATAGTGATGGAAATACTCATCCAGGAGCAGTTATGCCATGGGGAATGGTAGCTATTAGCCCTCAATCCTTCGACTTTACCAAAATCCACAACGCTACTGGCTTTCGAAGTGAAGAAGGCAAAATATTTGGTTTCAGTTGTGTTAACCTATCAGGTGTAGGCTGTCCGGCAGGAGGAAGTATTCCTTTTAAATTTTCCGCTTCTTTGTTCGATACGTTACCGAAAGGGTCGAGCTTTTCTGATCAAAAGGCAGCACCCGGGTACTATCGGGTGAAATTAGATGATGAAGATATAACTGTAGAAGTCAGTAGTACTGTTAGGTCTGGGATCTTTAAAGTACAACTACCAAAGGGAAAAAGTAATGTTTATTTAGATCTGACCGCTCAACAAGGGCACATAAAAGGGGGAGAGATAAATGATTTTACAAATCAATCTGTTACTGGATATCAATTCGAGGGCTATTTTTGTGGATCGAATAATCGAGGTAATGTATATTTCAATGCTGAATTAGACTCCCCATCAGACTCACTATTTTTAGTTTATAAGAACAAAACAACAGAACAATTTCAGCAGAATATAGACGATAAACCTAGTGGAATTGTATATGTTTTTGACAATACAGCCTCAAAAACCATTCAAATAAAAGTAGGGGTTTCTTATGTGTCTATAAAGAATGCGAAGGGAAATTTAGATGCAGAGCAGAACGGGTTTAAATTTGACAAGGTTAAAATTGATGCACAGAATGCTTGGGAGGAAGAATTAAAGAAAATCCAAGTAACCTCTAATTCTACCGACGATAAAACTGTATTTTACTCTGCTTTATATAGAAGTCTTTTGATGCCTTTTACTTTTAGTGATCACAATGGTGAGTATCTAAAAGCTGGGAGCGAGGAAATTGGTGTAGCTGAAAATTACACCAGATATACCGTTTTTTCATTGTGGGATACGTACCGTACTGTTCACCCCTTTTTTACGCTTGTCTATCCTAAAAGGGAACTGGAAATGGTAAAAACTATGGTAGCAATTTATGAAGAATCGGGATGGTTGCCAAAATGGGAAATTTTTGGATCAGAGCCTAATTTGATGGTAGGAGACCCCGCTGCTATTGTTATCGGAGATACTTATGTAAAAGGTTTGACCGATTTTGATGTAGAGACCGCCTATAAAGCTGTTGTAAAACAAGCAGATCAAATTGAAGGAAATAGATTAAGAAGAGGACTAAAAGAATACAAAAATTTAGGCTATATCCCCATGGATGGAGAAGTAGGAGATGTGGCCAATTTTGAATGGAACAATGGTATTGTTTGGGGACCAGTTTCCACCACTATGGAATTTAACCTTGCCGATTATAATATAGCGCAAATGGCCAAAGGATTAGGCAAAGATGAAGATTATAAAAGGTTTAGAGACCGTTCGATGTCTTTTATGAATTATTATGATCCAAAAATGAACTTATTCAGGCCTAAAAATAAAGATGGAAGTTGGTATGCACCTTTTGATCCTACGCAAGGTCGTTGGGATAAAATGAAATATGGACTTCGAGGAGGACCAGGATTTGTAGAGGGTTCGGCATGGCAATATTTATTTTCAGTTCCTCATGGCATTGATACCTTACAGACTATAATGGGAGATGATGTATTTCTGGCTCAGCTAAATAAAGTATTTGATGAAAAACATTTTGATATGACTAATGAACCAGATTTGGGATATCCATTCTTTTATAATTTCACAAAAGACAGTGCTACTAAAACATCAGAAAAAGTTCATGAGCTTTTAAACGAGCATTTTACAAGCAAAAAAAATGGACTTCCTGGAAATGATGATGCAGGAACAATGTCTGCTTGGGTAGTATTTGCAATGTCTGGGATTTATCCAGATACCCCTGGAAATCCGCGCTACCTGATAACTACACCATCTTTTGAGGAAATTGTCGTAAAGCTGGATCCAAAATATTATCCTGGAGAAAAGTTTACGATTAAAAGAAGGGGTCCTAAAGGGGGAAGAATAAAGAATATTTACTTAAATGATTCAATCATTGGGAATGTAGTTAGCCATAAAGCACTTACTACCGGAAACGCCATATTAACTATTGAAACAGAAGGAGAAATTAAATAATCATTATATATACAATAGCGAGCTAAATGTTGGATTAACGAAGCAGAGAACTGTATGAGCACGCTCGTTATTTGTAAATTAGCCTGAGTTTTCTTTCCATTGATATCTTGGAAAAATTTTACCGCAGATCTCAGCGGGGTCAATATCAATAGCCACGGTTCGAACCCGCTATTTAAAAGGGATGTTGCGACATTTCATTTAAAATTATTCTTCTACACTTCCAGGTATTTTAATACCCAGACCACCATCAACCCTAATATGTTGACCGGTCATAAATCCACAACGATTAGAGGTTGCAAAAACAATCATTTCTGCTACTTCAATGGGCATCGCAATTCTTTTTAAGACGTGCATGTCTATACTATCTTGGTGAATTTGCTCAGGATTAGAAGCCTCGGCCCAAGCATTTCTAGCCATTGGTGTATCCACTGTACCAGGGCAAATGGATAAACAGCGTATCATGGGAGCAAAGTCAATGGCTATAGCACGTGTTAGTCCTAGAACAGCTGATTTAGCCGTTGTATAATGCACCATATTTGCAGAACTTATAAACGACTGCGCACTGCCTACATTAATGACTACGCCGCCTCCAGATTTCTGCATAAATGGAATAGTATATTTAGCGGTTAAATAGTAGGACTTTAAATTAACATTCATCACTTTGTCCCAATCTTCCTCTTTACATGTTACAGCATTTGCATAGTGGATAATTCCGGCATTGTTGACCAAATGATGTATAGCTCCAAATTTATCAATTCCTTTATCGATCGCGTTTTTAATTTCAGTAGATTTTGCAACATCCGTTCTAATAAACAAACATTGGGCGCCAAGATTTTTCTCTGCCAGATTTCCAGCTTCCATGTCCAAGTCCAACAGGATAACATTGGCGCCTTCTCTTATAAACACCTCGGCTGTACTTAACCCAATTCCCTTCGCTCCACCTGTAATAACTACTGTTGTATTTTCTAGATCTTTATACATAATTATACATACTATATTTTACCAATTAAACATAGTGCCATCTTCCAATCTATTCACTGGAAGGTAAGCCTTCTCGTAGGGATATTTTCTTGCAAAATCTTCATTAAAATCAACACCTAGTCCAGGAATTTCCGTTAAATATAGATGTCCGTCCTCAAAATAATATTCATGAGGAAATGCTTCTTCAGTAACCTCCGAATATCCCATATACTCTTGTATTCCAAAATTATTTATGGCTGTATTAAAATGTAGACAGGCAGCTAGTGCGATAGGAGAAATATCTGAAGGTCCGTGACATCCAGTTTTTATATGGTATAGTTCTGCCAAATGCGCTATTTTAAGCATAGGACTCAATCCTCCTCCATGACTTACCGTCATTCTTATGTAATCAATTAATTGTTTCGTAATTAATTCTTGTGCATCATGGATGGTATTAAAAACCTCACCTACCGCTAATGGTGTCACCGTTTTATGTTTTATTTGCGCAAAACTTTCTTGATGTTCGGCTGGAACTACATCTTCTAACCAAAATAAATGGTATGGTTCCAAATCTTTTGCCAGGCGTGCAGCTTCTGTCGGCGTAAGTCGATGATGACTGTCGTGCAATAAATGTAGATCAGCCCCAAATTCTTTGCGCACTTCTTCAAAAACTGAAGGAATAAAATTTAAATATTTATGAGTAGACCAAGATTCTTCCAGTGGCTTATTCCCTTTTATGGCGGGTTCATATGCTCCCTTCTCTCCTATCCCGTATACTTTCTCAATACCAGGAATGCCACATTGTATCCTTATGGCTTGATAAGATGCATTTCTAAGATATTCCACTCTTTTAAGTGTATCATCAATATCTTTACCGTTAGCATGCGTATAAGCCAGCATTTTATTTCGGCTTTTACCACCCAAAAGATTATATACCGGGGTTTCTAGAATTTTACCTTTCAAATCCCATAGGGCGACATCTATAGCTCCAATAGCTGTCATGGTAACGGGTCCTTTCCTCCAATAGGCTCCTTTATAGAAGTAATTCCAAATATCTTCCGTTTGAAATATTGATTTTCCGATGATTAGCGGACATAGATAATTCTCCAGATATGAAGCGACGGCAAGTTCTCTTCCATTTAAAGTAGCATCACCGTGGCCAATGTGTCCGGATTTAGTTGTAACCTTCACGGTCACAAAATTTCTCCCAGGAGAGCAAACAATAACTTCAGCTGATTCAATAATATCATTTTTCATACTTCACAGCTACCTAAAAGATGATCGACCTTTAAAATAATCTACAGTAAACACTATTTAATTTTTTTCTGAAATACGAAGACATTCACTGAATGCGGCTCGATCGTTAATGTTGGCAAATACATTTTCATTTTTATCGATGTTTCTGTTAAATTTACATCTGCCGATTCTGGCTTGCCCCTAGCATAGACACTCCCGGTAAGTGCTATATGCTTTACCTCATCAGAAAATGTTGACAAATTTTGTAGATCAAGTTGCAATTTCCGTTGCATAGCGTAATCTCTATTTATTACATGAATAAAGAGTTTATTCACACTTTCAGTTACTACTACATCTAAATAAGATATATTTGAACGTGGAGAAATCCCCGCAATGGTATAAATTTGATCATAAAATTCATTATTAGTAAGCGTGCTTTCCAAAACTTTATCTCCGTGGTATCTAGAATACATACCAGTAACCATTCCCGTAGGAAAAGTGGTGGCTTCATCGGTTTCCTTATCAACACGAATAGAGTTAATTCCCCAGCTGTTTCCAACTAACATAGATTGATTTGCTAATGCTATAACACCAGCATGTCTCATCATGGCGTGTAGATAGGACGCTGCTCCCAATCCCTGCGCTAATTGTGAGTCTTTGTGACCGTTGTCCTTGAGCCCGCCGCCAACCCATCCATTCCAATTCCATTCTGTCATGGCTATAGGAACATTGTTGTCCAATAATGTTTTAAAAACAATGTCGTCAATATCTGATTCACCTGTTTTCTTATTAAATCCTGGTACTGAAACACAAGCGTAGTAAAAGTCTTCTTTTGTAATATTATTTACGGTATCCCCTTGAGCGTTTATGGCATCATTCATTCCCCATGGCGTATAATGGTGGTATGCCATTAAGTCAAATTTATCACCCAGTCTTTCTTTGGCAGGTTTAATAAAATCAACTAAATTTCCCTCAATGATTATTTTTACTTTTCGATCTACAGATTTTATTTCATCTATGTAAGCAGAAACAATATCGTAGTATCTGTCAACCACTTTTTTCTCTATTGTTCCCTCTCTACTTAACTCCTCTTCGTTAAAAACCCAAACTTCATTACCAATTTGAAAGTATTTTACATGATATGGCTCCTTTCGACCATTTTGCATCCGTAGTCTAGCCCATTTTAAATATTTTTCGGGAAGTGAAGCATCAACTCTTGCATTACAATAAGCGACAAAGGCTGCCGCATACTCAGTGGCGTCTTGCAAGCTCTCTTTTTCGAAATAAGCATCTCCTAAATTTATCACCAAAAGAGGCTCGAAGTTTAAATTCTCAGAAAAAGTTAAAAATTCATCTATTCCAAATTCGTTATGAGACACAATATTTCCTGATCTACCTTTGTACGGAGGTCTTTCAGGATTTTTTCGGTCGTATGCGTTATCAATTAAATCTGTCCATTGGTAATAATCTATATCTGTTCCGCCTGGAAACCGAATTATAGGTGGATGTAGAGAATCAATTAATTCCACCACATCAGCACGAAAGTCGTTTTTTTGATTATCCCAAATTAAATCAGCTCCGGTTTCACCATTCCAATTACATTTTTCGAGAAAATGTCCAAATAGATTTTTATTTAATTTTTGACTGCTACCTTCCTTTAGATGTAGAATAGCCGCTCTGTCACTTACTTTTTGCGAATATGAGTCTAAACTTATAAAAAGAAAAATAAGTATAACGAGTTGCTTCATTGATTTAATATTTTTAAGGTCTTGAGGTTATTTTATGATTAATTTTCTACTGTAAAAACCATAAACTATAATATAAAGATAACAGATTAACGGAATCCCAAACGAAAATTGAATTCCAATGGAATCAACTAAAAACCATTGCAATAGTAGGATCTAGACAGCTCCTAGATTGCCAACCTTGCAGATGCCATTTTTATATTTCCCAAAATAGAAACATAAGGGTTTGCCACAATTTGAAGCAAAATAAATCGGAGTCCCAATGCAAAAAGAGTTGAAAGAAAGAGACCATATATTTTAAGTTGGGCTGCCAAATAGAGTAAAAAACATCCGACTCCCGAAATTATCAAACCAATAATAATCCCACTTTTATATCCTATTCTATGATTAGAATCCCCAATTTTAAGGCATAGTAAAAAGTAAACGAGTACTATTAGACTTAAATTATAAATTTTTGTATTCATTCGGATTGAGTATGATGTTTAATCTTTTCGTTTGTAAACACTCAATTTTATTGCTCTTCTACTTTTTTAAAAATCCAGAAAGGAGCACTGACAAGCCACACAAATGTGCCCAATAGTATCATGGATTTATATAGTTCCAATGTCATTACTTGATAAAAGACCAGAAAAGCTGGCACTATCGTAAGACCAAGTCCTAAGTAAGATATAATTTTTATGATTGATTTCATAGGTTAACTGTTTGAGCGGATTTCACGAATACTTTTTGTTGGAGGTAGGCCAATAAAATATATAATATCCCGGCGATTACACATCCTGGCAGGGCCATAAAAAAGTAAAAGTCAGCGTCAAAATACTTATACAATCCATAACTAGCAGCCAAAGTAATAACCCAAGTAAGGGCAACCGAAGGATTAAACTTCAGTTTTTTTACTTCCGCTAAATTTGAAATGAGCTGCATTTTCGGAAAAAGGTAGATATCTATTAAAACTACTATCCCCACAGGAGCTGCTACTAAAGCATATATCCCGAGGAATTGATCCAACTTGGTTATTAAAATCGGAAAACAAGCCATTATAATTGCTACTATTCCTACGACTATGGTTATTTTCCAGCGTTTAATAAACGGAAATAAAGCCTGAACCGCTAATCCGGCTTTGTAGATAGTGGGGTTTGCAGTTGTCCACCCAGCAACTACCACGCAAATAAGACCCGCTATACCAGCGCCTAAAAATGCAATCTCCCCTGCGGTTGGATCTTTACTCCCAATATGTATGGCATAGGCAACTAATATACCCGAAGCTATCCATGCCATAAAGTGACCTATAAACATCCCAAATGCAGACGCAAACCCATAAGAGGCTTTTTTAGCGTATCGATAGATTGACATATCTGCAAGACCGATATGCGCAGCACTATTAGCAAGCCAAGAAAACATCATGACGTGCCAAAATGTATACTTGGTTGCACCTGCAATAGGAACGCCGGTCCAAATTTTTTCATTGGCAACTTGCCAAAAGTCACTCACACCCGTTACGCCCAGTTCTGGTAGAATTGCCACGCCCGCGGCTAGAAAAATGAGTGGCATCCAAGGAGCAAAAAGTGAGGAAAATTTAGCAACAATTTCGAAACCAAAAGTAGCCACAATAACAATAACAGAACCAACTGCCACTATTATAAGTACCCATGAAAAGCTTTCGGGATAAAGACTTGTCATTCCAGGCCCTTTGATACCAAACATAATGCCTATGGCAGAGGCTGAAACGCCAATCATAGCTGCAGCAGCTCCTGCATACAACAATCCATTGATAAAATTGTAAATGGAGACGAGATTAAACCCACAGATTTTTTCGAGCTGATAGAAAATGGTGAGTCTGGTTTTGACAGCAGCGGGAGCGCAAACTAAAGCCCAACTTAACGTTGCTAAAGTATTACCGATTAGTAACCCTAAAAATAAATCTGTAGCCGAAACTCCATGTAAGACAAATAAAGGCCCTATGACAAATTCTGTTCCTGCAATGTGCTCACCGGCTACGAGGCTTACAAATTCTTTAAAACTCTTTACTTCTGATTTTGGTACTGGCTCCCTTTCATATTCTTGTATATTTTCTGCTTCGCCGAAGTTCAGCCACTTTTTAATGCGCATAGCTTAGTTTTTAATAGAGACTGGTAAATGAAAAAATGATCGAGTTGCGAAATTATAATTCGTTAATATAGAGAGCAGGAATGTTCTCATACCTGTGATTTCTAAGTTAAGAAAAAAATGTTCTACTTATTTTTCATTGTATACCCTGTTTTTAAATTAATGGAGGTCGTGAGAACTGATGTATCATTCAAATTGATTCACGTCATGAACTATTTCTTAAAATAAATATCCAAAACTTTCCAAAATTCTGAAAACATCGCCCCAATATCTATATTTGTGTAGACTTGGAGACTTTCTCTCTCATTTTCAGGAGGAGCAGGTCTATTTTCTAAAGTTGTTAAATGCGGATTTTTAATGGCAATAACCAGAGCTAAATCCCACATTACTCTAAGATCGTCCGCATTCATATGTGTCCACCTATCTGCCAGTTGATCAGTCGCATTATGCTTATAACTGTAAAGTTTTTCCAGCGTTTTACCTTTGTCGAAAACAAAAGGTCGGGCGGTTGTAATGGGCATAACGGTTAGCTCTAAGGCAAGCTGATTTAAAAGTGCGTCAAAAGCATTAAGGTCTCTTTGAATATTGAATTCATTCTTATTCCATACATTCGTTTTATTGTCAAATTGAGCACCCAGTAAGTATGCGTGTATATTCTTAGCGATGGAAGGCTCTTTTTCAATGGCTGCTGCTAGATTTGTAGAAGCTCCAATACAAATGACATTAAGTTTATTCTGAGGAGTGGCTTTTTTAGCTTCTGAAATAATAAATGCTGAGGCCGGAGATTCTGGTATTGGTGCGCCTTCATAAAATCCCCATGCATAGCCTAAATGGTTTTTGCTGCCCAATGGGTGTGGAATGTCCATCCGACCAAGTCCTTCAAGAAGTTTTTCATTTAGCATTTGAGATTCATAAACAGTAATAAAACTGGTAACTTTATTCCCACTCCAAGTACTGTCAATCACCATCTGAACATTATTATACTGTGCCGAGTTGAGACTTACCAATTCCATTCCCGGAGCTGCTACTGCATAAACAATAGCGTAAAGATCATCTATCTCGTTGCCAGTATCTGAATCGAGAATATACTGCTGGCTGTAAACAGCAGAACTCAATAGTAAGAGCAAAAATAAAGATAAGCTTTCTTTCATAGTTCGGTGTTAGTTATACCTATTTCCAATAACGTCAAATTTTACCTCTATAGATATCTCGTTTTATTTTTAAGCAGTCGTTACACCATATGATTATTGGTGATAACGTAAGTAAAACCTTTGCAATCTTCAAGCTAAAGCTTTTTGGATAATCAAATATCTAGAATTAGATATTTTTTGTGTCGTTTTATAAAATCAAAGTGATTACAGGCACCAGAGAGACATAAGTGGGCAATATCGATTTACTTTATTCGGAATTGGTTAAAAGAGCAGGAAATATGCATTTAATAAAACATTAGAAACAGTTTTGCTGGGGATAAGTACAAGCGGGAATTCACCAAGTATAACTGAAGCGTTTTTAGCTGCAAGAGAAAAAAATATTTCGACAATCTTTTTTTCAGGCGGAAGGCGTTAAATTAAAAGATTTGGCTAATTTATCCATTTTGGTTCCGCATACAGGATATGCAGACCGTATTCAAGAAATTCATATAAAGGTTTTGCGTTCTCTATTCATGCTAATCGAACATATGATTAAAACTTAAAAGCAGCTTGACAAAATACTGCTTTGCCTTTATAATGGTAGTAAAGTTTAGTAATTAATGGCAAAAACGGTATCGCATATTTTTCCTGCTGTATAACTGCTGTCATAATAAAGGGTAATTCGCTTTACCGATTACCCTTTAATTTCTTCGTCTAACTTTCTTGATCGCTACAGTTCAAAAGGACACAATAATAAATTAATATTGTATTTTTTATTGCCTTTTTCAGCTAATTTAAGAGTGCCTCAGAAGTAATCATTTTTGTAAAAAATCAGGCGCTAACTTTACTTTATGTTAACGCTTGATGCATAGATGATTTTATTGCGCCTTAAAACTCCAGATAGGGCCTTTGGTTTGACCTCCTTTTTCATCTTTTACCACCACTCTCCAATAGTAAGTTTTGCCAGACTCTACACTTGCAGTGATTGAGGTTTCCGTTAGATCTTCTGATAACATCGTCGCTGGTGGATTTTCAGAGCTATAATAGATATCATACATCAACACATCGACATCGATATCATCGGCTGCCCATTTTAGCATTACCTCCGTTCCGGTGATGGAACCATCCATTTCAGGACTAACCAAAGTAGGCGTAAACGGAAGGTAATTAGAAACGCCTTCTCCTTCCACATAAAATGAATTAATCGGAGAGAATTCTCCTGCAGCCGCAAAGGAATCGACAGCTCTAACTCTCCAATAATAAGCAATGCCTCTTTCTAATGATACGGTAACCGAAGTTCCTTGTGTAATCTGAGAAACCTTTCCCGCACCAGTAAAGGCCTTGTCTTTTGCAATCTCTACCTCGTAAGCTATATTATCTCCATTAGGATCTGTAGCGGGTTGCCATTCAAAATCTACCTCATTCTCTATACATAATAGATTATTGGTAGGGTATACGAGTAAAGGAACCGTAGGCGGTTCGTTACCTGGTTTTTCTTCAGACTTATCACATGCTCCCAGTAAAAAAACTACCGTGAGTATAAATATAGAATTTTTCATATTTTATTGTTTTACAATTTTAAAAGTTCTGGGGTTCTCAAGTTGAACCCTTATGAAGTAAATTCCGGCAGGCTTTTCTTGTAAATCCACCGTAATCTTGTTGTCATATACTTGCAAAGTCCTTGATGAAATCACCTGCAATTGAAGGTTTAGCACGTTTATCTGTACTTCTTTAAGATCGCTGATAAGATCACCAGGAATGGTTATTTCTACAAACCCTTGCGTAGGATTTGGATATGCCGTACTTACCAATAGCGATTCTAAGCTCGTTAAAAAAATGCCCTCACATTTCACCTTGCTTATAACTTCCACTCTATCTCCAGGATTAGCATTTACTAAAAACGATGTAGCGGAAGTTGAAAACAGATCATCACCATTCACAACTACCTGGAAAGGCGCTGTTCCTTGCGCTATATTTATCGATATAGAACTTCCGCTAGCTCCTATAAAGGCTTCGGCAATTAATACTCCGCCTTCTTCTATTGCTAGTGTGTAACATTGGACAAAACTCTCTTCTTCAATTCCAATACAGAAGTCGTAAGTTCCCGATTTAAGATCTGTTACTTGAAGCATGTCTGTAAAACTATAATCCTTTCCATCAATAGTAGTTGTATAATTATATTCCTTTTTGGCTTTAATTATAATTTGACCATTGTTTTTATCCGTACAGGTCTCTCCAATACTTTCAATAGTGAAATTATTGTAAGGAAGCTCCCCTTCTCTTAAGGTAGTAGCAGAAACTTCATTGGAATACTCCGAATTTCCAGCCGCATTGACAGATTTTACTCGGTAAGTGTATGCAGTTCCAGGAAGTAGACCAATATTGCTGAAAGAAACCTCATTTTCTTCTACTGTTGCAATAACTTCATAATCGTTTTCTCCTTTTTTTCTTTCGACTCTAAAAGCATTTTCTTTAATAGAATTATCTTTCCATTTTAGATCGATCTGATTTTGATCTACAACCATCGCAGTAAGCTCAGAAGGTGCTGCTGGAGGTGATGCTTCGCTTACGCATTTTTCCTTGAGCGATACTGCGTCAACAATTATACTTTGAACATTTGCCCCTACAAAGAAATGAAACTGGGTTTTGGTGCTTTCCGCCTCCATTGTAAATTCAAATGGACCATAGGTTTGCACCTGATCGGTAATTGTTAAATTCTTTTCTAAAAAATTAGTCCATGGATCTTCGCCTTTTAAAACGGCAACTCTTATCGCTTTACTGGCGCTCGCTTTAGCCATAAAACTTAGCTCGTAAGTCACGCCAGCTTTCAGCGTTGGCAAAGCAGAATAAAACTGTACATCGCCATCGCCTTTACCAGCAGTCTGGATTGTTATTTCAGCTGCTTGATCTCCCGACAAACCTTTTCCAGTTACAGGCTTGATTTCAGAGACCGCGCCAGATTCGGTATTGTTGTAAGATGTCCAATTCGCAAGTCCTTGAGCAAATTCTCCATTATTAATATAATTTTGGTCATTACAGACATTCCCACCATTATCTTTGGTAGTTATTTTACTCTCATTTGAAAATTCTGATTCTCCGTCACTGCTTACCGCTTTCACTCTAAATGTATATTCGGTGAGTACCGTTAATTGGTCACTATCGTAAGTGGTACTATTTTCTGATGCAGTGGCCACTTTGACATATTCACCGTTTCCTTTTTTCCTTTCTATAACAAAGCCGGTTTCATCATCAGAATTGTCTTTCCAAGTGAGTGCGACAGTAGATCCAGATAATGCTACCGTAGTGAGTTCAGTTGGTGTATTTAACACTTTAACCATCCCGTCGCTACACTTTTCCTTTATTACAACCGCATCGATCCAAACATTTGTGTTGTCATTGCTTAAGAAAAAATCCAAACGCGTATTAGTGCCATCTTGTGCCATGGTGAACTCGTAGGGGCCATAGGATTTAACATCGGTAGACAAGGTAATACTTTCGGAAGCATAATCTGTCCAAGGGGATTCTCCCTTAAGCACGCCTACACGAATATTTTTATTAGCAGCGGCTTTGGCTTTAAAAGTAATTTGATAGGTCTTTCCCTTTTCTAAAGTTGGCAGCCCAGTAAAGAATTGAATATTAGAGTCTGAAGTACTACCATCAGCCAATTCAACATTTTCAATGTCTATATAGGCCGAATTAACTCCTGAAAAGCCAGCTTCTTGCGAAATAGTGGCACTTCCACCTCCCGTTGTGTTATTATAGAACTCCCAAGAATCTGCAAGTGGCGCATCGAATTCTCCATTGCTTATGAGGTTCGTAGCATCGCAGGTAACATCTTCATCCGTTGTGGATTGTTTCATGACGTTTGAGAAATCAGAATCGCCCTTCGTATTAAAAGCTTTTACACGATAGGTATACTCCGTAGCCTTTTTTAAACCATCCTCCGTAAATGTCGTAACATTAGGATCCAGGGTGGCTACGGTAAGATAACCGTCGCCATCCATACGCTCTAATCTATATCCGTCTTCATTGCTTGCATTGTCTACCCATGTCAGCCTTATTTCTAAACCTGAAAGTGCTTCTCCGATAAGTGTAGTTGGGGCAACTGGAACGGTTGCGGCAATAGAAGAGGCTTGAAGTGGTCGTCTCCATAATCCAGCGCCCGCAGTAGTAGAATATACATAAGGAAATCCTTTATAGTCTGCAACTACCGAAGAAGTTAAACCTCCAAAGTGAATATCTCCTGTCCAATCCTCCCATGTTACATCTCCTTGCGCATCAATTGTTCCTTTATATATACCATAGGTCTTTTGCATTCTATGGTCGTAGTAACTCATGATGATCTGATCTTCATAACCTGCTACACCACCTTTATTCTGAAATCGAAAATCTGTTCCTAATTCGGAATACCAATCGTTTGTGGTTAGTCCCATAACTACAGATTTGTTGATAACAGTTTTCCAAGTTGCCCCTTCGTCTAAAGAAAGCGCACCTATATAATTATCACCATCTCCATCTGATTCTTTAGAACTACCTGAAAAATACAAATATATTTGACCTTTGTTTTCCCACGCTGTAATTTCAGAATCCCACCCGTAGCCATCGTAGATTTTGCTCCAAACCCAATCTTCTCCAGTTTTTACGCCTTTGAATACACCTTGATTTGATCCTCCGGTACCATTCATATAAACGATATCAGGGTTTGTCGGGTGAGGTGCTATTTTTTTGACGGCGTAAATGTTGTCGGCAACGCCGTTGCTTATTTTTTTGACCCAGGCTTGATCCCCTTTTTCTACCTGGCTTAAACCCCAGCCTATATCATCGAGCATATAAAGGCCATACCCTGTAGAATACATATAAACCCTACTAGGTTTCGCAGGAGAAACGGCTATATCTCGAAGGACACCAGAAGGTAGGGCACCTTGCCATGTAGATCCTCCTGCGAGCATCACCCATCTATCGTCAGGTGAATGACTATTTAATTTCTTTGCATATAACTGGCCATTAGCCGCACTTCCGCCGTAACCGCTAGTCATTTGAGCCACTACGACCGGAGTACCCCAGGCATCTCCAATATCAACAGCTTGCACGTCGGACAACGGCGGCTGTCCTAATCTATGCTGAATATTAGACCATGAGAACCCATAGTCCCAACTTTCCATAGCACCATTATCCCCCTGGCCCTGTACAACATAATTTTCATGAACAGCAACATCATAAGAATAAGTACTCTCAGTACCTCTGCTAGAATATGTTGGCCAATCTGCTCCCCACTGTGAAATAGTAAAAGATAAGTTTGGCTTCGAATACCTATTTAACCACTCATAGTCAGTGCCATCCATGATACCCCTAAAGATCGTCTGATTGGTGGTAGACCAAATAGCACGATCCCAGGAAGCGGGCGTGTAGTGCACATATCTTGGGTTTGGTGGGGCGTTGTCCCATCCATTGTCGTACCCTTCAGTTCCGCTCCAGATAAGCTTCCAGGCATACGACTTGATAGCATTGTTTTCCCATTCGAATGTACCTTCATAGAGTCCCTCACGACTTCCTTCAAGACTTAATATAACCTTGTGGGAATCGCCTGTAGATCTGGGATCGACTTCTGGATACCAGAAAGCCAATTCGTCCAGGGATTCACCATTCCCAGCTGCTACTTTCGTCCAATTTATGGTAGCCGTAGAAGTAGCATAGATATTTCCATTTTTTCCGTTAGTGGCATAGGCTGCATACAACACTTTTCCATTGGGAGAAACAGCAACACCTCGATTCTTCATTGTTCCGGCAGGTGATGAAATTTTTGTCCAGGTAGCGCCTGCATCCATACTTTTAAATACACCTTTCGAAGCGCCTATATATACAATATTATTGTCTGAAGGATCAAATTGTATTGTCCAAACGTTCCTATCTGTAGTAGCATCGCTCTCAAAAGTTATTTCAGTCCAGCTAACTCCTCCATCTGTGGAGCGAAAAACTGTACCAATGGCATCTTGCTCCATTCCAAAAGTATTGGAAAATTCATAATCGTCGCGCCATCCGATTCCCGCGATGACTATTTTATCGTCATCAGGTTTTACAGCAGCAGATGCAATTGATTTTTTACGAGTAATTTCAACAAAATCGAAGTTTTCCCCGCCATCGTTAGACACCTGTAAACCATACAATGTGCCAACAATTAGTTTTTCTGGGTTGCTAGGAGCGTATGAAACTGAAAAAACACGGTTGTTCAATAGATCGCCGTGGATATGCCATGAAAGCCCATTGTCAGTCGTTTCATAAATTCCTTCCATATCAGAGGCAAGAATTAATCGTCCTTCCACGTTTGGATCCGGAACAACATCTTGAACCTGGCCTCCAGCTCCGGGATTAATAGATTGCCATTGAGAATAACCCGAGAAGGTTACTAAACAGCACAATAACATTAGCGTAAGTTTGCTTTTCATCAAATTTGGTTTTATTCGTGAATTTGTTCAGATAAAGTCTTCTAAAGTACTTGAGAGATATTTTCTTATTCTACTAATTCGTAATTTAAGAGCTAATTACTTGGACTTTTTTTAAAAACCAGGGGTTTGATCTATGTATTCTTGTTATTTTAGCGTTTATGAACGTAAGACACACCATACTTTTAATTTCTAAAACCGAATGGATTTTCTACTGCCCTTTCCTACTGATTTTTCTGATTCTCATCCTAAATAGGATGTTCTTATAAAACACCGCCGTATAATGCAAATCGTTCTTAGTCCATACCCTAAAAATGAAAACTATTTGATTTCCAGTTCTATATACCCTAAAAAACGCTAGTGGGCTTCATACCGAATCTGAAGCCGCGCTTGGCCAGGTTTATCTTCTAAAAACTTCGTCCGATGGGATCACTCCAACTTCAACTGCCCTTTTGTATATTATTATTGAAATAACTTATTACAATTTGGTTGTCATAAGCTAAAACTTTTCTTTATTGCAGCAGACAAAAATCATCGTTTATCTGCTCTCGTTTTAAGCTTCATACCTTATTATACAATCAAAACAGTTTACTGAAAAGTTACTTCGTTTTGGGAAATCGTAAGTCTTTTAATTCAGCGCATCGCTATTCTTGTAAAATGATCAATTCCTGAAGAAAAATTCTTTGGGCCAAGTAAAATAAATACCGTTAATAATGAGCACGACTGTAAAAAATTTCAAGCATCTGGATTACTTATGGGATGACAATAAAGCAGAAAAACATGGCGATGATCAGGTTGCCCTTTTTTTGTATAGGTCGAATATTTTGGGCGCCGATTTAAGAATAACCAATTACGGAGGGGGAATACCAGCTGTAAAACCATTGAAAAAGATCCTCTTACCAATGAAGATGTTGAAGTAATGTGGGTAAAAGGTTCTGGTGGAGATATTGGAACATTAACCAGACAGGGAATTGCCGGTTTGTACACCAGCAGACTCCGTGATTTAAAAAACGTTTATGGCGGTCTTGAAGACGAAGACAGGATGGTAGGCCTTTTTAATCATTGTATTTACGACCTGGACAGCAAAGCACCATCTATTGATACACCGCTGCATGGCTTATTGCCATTTCAACATATTGATCACCTGCATCCCGATGCCCTGATCGCAGTAGCTGCAGCTAAGGACAGCGAAAAGGTTACCAAAGATATCTGGGGTGACACGATGGGTTGGGTGCCTTGGCAACGACCAGGCTTCGACCTTGGTTTGCAATTAGAAAAATGTCTGGAATAAAATCGAGGTATCCGTGGAATCGTTCTCGGTAGTCACGGAATTTTCACCTGGGGCGACACCTCATATGAGTGTTACATGAACAGTCTTGAGGTTATCGAAATGGCCTCTGAATATATTGAAAACAAAATTAAGGAATACGGTGCGGTTTTCGGTGGTCAGAATGTAGAAAGTCTGGCTAAAGAAGATCGTATGAAGAAAGCCGCCCAATTAATGCCATTATTAAGAGGCATGTGTTCTTCGGAAGATCGCATGATCGGGCATTTTTCTGATAGTGATGTAGTATTGCAATATATTAACAGTCATGATCTTAAAAGGCTTGCCCCTATGGGAACCAGCTGTCCTGACCATTTTCTGAGAACTAAAATACAACCATTAGTTCTGGATTTAGATAAAAATGCTGACATCACTGCAACTGATGATATCGTTAAAAAACTAGAACCTGCTTTTGCCCAGTATCGTAAGGAATATAGCGCATAAGGTTTGATGCTTCCAACTGTCAGATCATCGTCGCCATATTTGCTATCGTTGAAGTGAAATCCACCTAATTTTCCCTTCAGCATAAGGATCGAAGGGAGTATCCTCAAGACAGGACACAGAAGATGCTATAGCGATGGGTTTTGATGGTATTATTGTCTCTAACCACGGTGGAAGACAGCTTGATGCAGCAGAATCCTCCATCCATTCCCTGGTGGATATTGCAGCGCATTATGGAGAACAGATCGAAGTGATGATGGATAGTGGCCTCCGATCCGGCCCCGACATAGCACGGGCCATGGCTTGTGGGGCAAAATTCACCTTTATGGGTAGATCATTTATGTATGGCACCGGAGCCCTGGATAAAAGAGGCGGCCAACATACCATCAATATGTTAAAAACACAGTTCAAGCAGGTAATGGATCAGCTTTGTTGCGAGCGTGTGGAAGACTTGCCTAAACATTTAATCAATATGAGATCCCTATAATGTTATTTTATCGAGGAACTACGGTTGAATAGGCCAAATATTTTGAGGAAAAGAATTACATCCAATGGGAAATGGAACTATAAAACTAGAAAAAATCTGATTTTCAAGCTGAATCTGATTTTTCTAATATAAGCTCAGCTTTTGTATTAAATTATA
>LXQK01000066.1 GCA_001683905.1 Marivirga sp. ANT-B6 | reverse complement strand
TTCGCATTAAATATCTCATTGTCAGCGTATTATACCACGAATAACAAACATATCGTATTGGCGGAAAATGAGGCTAGTATCGCTGCTATGCAGCCTGATTTTGCAATGTTAAGGCGATCGAAAACCTTTGGCTATGTAATCACTGCACCTGGTGATCATGTGGATTTTGTAAGCCGCACACTCGTACCACATGTTCAGCAATTGGAGGACCACGCCACAGGTTCATCACATGCCGCATTGGTTCCGTTTTGGGCAGAGAGGCTTCAAAAAAATGTTCTACAAGCCAATCAATTGAGCCCCCGCGGGGGGCATTTTCAATGCGAAATTGAGGGAAAAACTGTTACTTTATCCGGGCAATATAAATTGATCGCTGAAGGAAAAATCTATTAAAAAGACTCGCATTTTGAAATTGATGTGTTGGTAAAATAACATCTGCCATGTAACGATGAGATTATAAGTCATAGAAAAGCCCAGTTCCTGAAAGAACCGGGCTTTTGGCATCTCAAAATAATCTTGTTCTATATTGCTAGTTCAACACCATTACGAACTTTAGCCGTTTTTACAGTTTTTACAATTCTCGCAGCCACTTTGTATGGATCAGCAGCAGAGTTTGGCCTTCTGTCTTCAAGCCAGCCTTTCCATCCGCTCTCTACTGTTCCAATAGGAATACGGATAGAAGCACCACGGTCAGAAACGCCGTAAGAAAACTGGTCGATAGATTGTGTCTCATGCTTACCCGTCAAACGCAGATGATTGTCGGCACCGTATACCGCTACGTGTTCTTTTACCAAGGGGGCAAACGCCTGGCAGATGGTGTCATAAATGTCTTTGCTTCCAGCATGGCGCAATAGTGAGTTAGAGAAGTTTGCATGCATGCCAGAACCATTCCAATCCAGGCTACCCAGTGGCTTGCAATGCCAGTTGATGGCAATATTATATCTTTCCCCTATTCTTTCCAGCAAATACCGGGCGATCCATATTTGGTCACCAGCTTCCTGAGCACCTTTGGCAAAGATCTGAAACTCCCACTGTCCTGCAGCTACCTCGGCGTTTATGCCTTCTATATTTAATCCCGCATCAATGCAGGCATCCAGATGTTCTTCTACAATGTCGCGGCCAAAAGCATTTTTGGCACCAACTGAGCAATAATATGGCCCCTGGGGAGCAGGGTATCCGTTTTCAGGAAAGCCAAGTGGTTTGTTGGTTTCCGGATTCCATAAAAAATATTCCTGTTCAAAACCAAACCAGAAGTCATTATCGACATCATCGATGGTAGCACGACCATTCGACGGGTGGGCTGTACCGTCAGGACTCAGCACTTCACACATTACCAGGTAAGCATTTCTCCTTTGTGGATCCGGGCAAATGAATACTGGTTTCAAAAGGCAATCAGACGATCCGCCTGGCGCCTGCTCTGTAGAAGACCCATCAAAGCACCACATTTCACATTCCTCTAAGCTCCCGCTAAAGTTTTTGACTACTTTAGTTTTACTTCTCAGACTTTGGGTTGGCTTGTATCCATCCAGCCAGATGTATTCTAGTTTAGATTTAGACATATTCGTAATTATTTACAGGTTTTAACTCAACTAATGGTGAAAATAACACCTATATCTGAGAAAAAAAAGTAATATTTTCAGAAACGACCTTAAAAAATAGCCAATATTTAATTTTTACTTCATAAAATTATGAAAGTATGCATTTAAAAAAACCCAATTAATGGAAAAATTTTAAAAGTTAAAGACTAAACCGCTCGAAAATTATAATTTATATAAATTTTACAGGAAGAAAAATTTCTTCAGTTTTTTTGCCTCATGATTGATTGACATGGAAATTAAAAGCATAATTGCCCTGGCAGGCAAGTATTAACACCGGTAATATCGTCTAAACGATAATTAAATAGATTATATAAATGGGCCTACCATATACGAATTGTTGCACATGGTCGCAGATCTCAACCTAACCTTCAGCTTCCCACCATCGTTCCTTTGGCATATGTCGGTTCAGGATGACACTTTCACCAACGCTGGGTGTGATCACCTCTACCCCTTTTGCGGCAGCTGCATTCGTAAGCCGTATAATAGGTTCCTTCCAGTGATGAAGCGCCAGATTAAATTTTCCCCAATGGATAGGGAGGAGCACCTTACCTTTCAGGTCCAGACTGGCCTGAACGGTATCTTCGGGCATCATATGAATATCGGCCCAGTTTTCATTATATGCACCAGATTCCAATAGAACCAGGTCAAACGGGCCATATTGATCACCAATTGCTTTAAAACCATTATAATACCCTGAATCTGCGCCAAAAAATAGGGTTTGCTTTTGCCCCCGGACAATCCAGGAACACCACAAGGTTTGAAAACGCTTGAAGCCTCGCCCAGAAAAGTGGCGGCATGGCGTGCTGGTAAGGGTTATTTTATCGTTGTAACGGATAGAATCATGCCAGTCAAGCTCAAAGATGCGAGCACTATCGATGCCCCATTTCTCCAGGTGGGCACCTACGCCTAAAGGCATGTAAAACTTGTCTACTTTGCCCTTCAATGCCGAAATGGTTCGGTAACCAAGGTGATCATAATGATCGTGCGAAAGGATGATGGCATCAATGGGGGGTAAGTCTTCCAGCAACAGCGGATGCAGATAATTGAAGGGCTTAGGGCCAAGAAAAGAAAACATAGAGGCGCGTTCACCGAAAACTGGATCAACTAGAAAGACTTTACCTTCAATTTTTATTAAGACGGCCGAATGCCCGAACCACGTAACAACAACCTCGGCATCGTCGAATTGCAGAAAAGTCTCAGCATTAAATTTTAAATTATGAATTGGCGAAGCAGGTTCATTTGACTTCCCTTCAGTAAGCATCTTCCAGACCGTTTTTGCCATGATACCGGCAGGCATGTCCATATTAGTTGCCACCTGGTTGTAAAAGATACCATTTCTATAATGTGGTGAATTTTTCATGCGTACTGCCCGCTCACCCACGGGCTTACCGCCAATTTGCGGCGCAAACTGGAAAAATGAAAAAATGCCAATGGCAATGAGGACAAGAATTGAAGCAATGATGAAAATAGTCATACTGATGGTTTCCCTCCAGGGAGCCGTTTCTAACGATATATGAATAAATGTTGATTATTATTCGCGGTCCTTCAGCATTTTCACCACCTTTATGTATAAATCTTCTACTTTTTTACGCGCCCACGGGGTCGTTCGCAGAAATTTAAGACTGGATTTAATATTAGGATCATTATTGAAGCAGTTGATATTTATCTTATATCCCAATTGCTCCCATCCATAATAATCGACTAAATCATTTAATATGGATTCCAGCGTCTTACCATGCAATGGATTTTTAGGTTGATCTTCCATACGATAGATTGATTAGACTTTGTATTGGTTCCAAATATAAAGAAAAGATCATGGTTATTTTCAGTCGCTCAGCGTGTTTTGTTTTTTAAAACAGGCGGTTAGTATCGCAAAGAAATGTAGTGGAGTTATCATTCAATCATTTAAATGTGCAACATTGTTGCATATTTAAATTAAAAGCCCTAACTTTGCGTAAAGATTTTGATTATGATAATATTGAAGACCCTGCGTGAAAAAGCGGATCTTGTCGGAGTTTTTAGTGCTGGACTGTGCCTGCTCCATTGCATCATATTTCCACTACTAGTGACTTTTACATCTTTGTCAGTGGGCATTTTCGAAGATTTCGAACATTGGGTCGAATATCTTTTCGTCTTATTGTCGATCGCCGCTGTTTACCTTTCAACGTCTAAGATTAACAACCGTTCACTTCGGAAGCGCATGTGGGTAGCTTGCTGTATCTTTGTTTCAGCTTTGTTATTGCATGACGTACATGTAGGTTTTATTTATGCCTCCATTATTGCCTCGTTGGTCCTTGCATTATTACATGTTCGAAATCTGATCGGCAAAAACCGGGGCATTAGCGTACCATAATAGTTAAGTGGTATCAGTGCCTAACCGTCGTTAACGCATCATTATTTACTTTCGGCAAAGTCATAGATAAACTCCATGGACAATCGATCATTTAAACCATTGGCGTAATGAATTTTTCTAATGATCAGATTTTCATCCAGTAAAAACTCCGCCGGGATTGTGTTGATCGATTCCTTACCCGCCATCATATGTACCGGCAGGCCTTTAAGTTTCGCTTTTACGGTGGTTTGAATAAATCCCGTTAAATGACTTTTTGTAGATTTTGCAGCCGAGTTTTCAATTCCATATGTTTGGTACCATATTTTTTCAGGATCAGCGATCAGTGGTATGGGAGATACTTCTTTGTGAAAAATGCTCGACAACAACACTTTCTCACTCGATTCGAAGAAGAAGATCATCTCAAGATTTTTTTCTTTCAATTCAAGGTGTTTTTTTTGCAAAGCATGAACACGCAAGTTACAGAAAGGGCAGCCAGCATGCCTGAAGAAAGATATAAAGACCTTTTTTCCTTTATAGGCATTCAGATCAATATTCCTCCCATATATATCTCTTAAATTAAAAGCCGGGGCAGTGATGTTTAAATCTAGCGTAATCCTACTATTGGTAGATGATGCTTCCATGACAATGAATTGATCAGTAATGTTTTAGGTATAAATCAGCGATCAAGCTATAAAAATTTCTTCACATATACTATAAAATCGACAGGATGGATTTTACACTATTTCACATTTTCATACACCATTATAAACTAGTTTACGGTAGTAAAACCAACGAAAGATTTTAATACCGATTGCTATTTATAAGCTGACGATATACGTAGGCTTAGACCTGGAAATAACATCTTACTATAAAATATTCACTGTCGAACTGGGTAGACAAGCATCTTAATTGTGGGGCATCAAACGCTAAATATCTTGCTTTGGCGTAAATATATTACAATGTTCAATGCATTTAAACTACTTCCGGCAGATGCAAAGGTTGCAGTACCTGCTCAAGTTGCTTTCTTCGAGGTTCATGCCATTCGGGCAGTTTCAGGCTACTACCAAGTGCATTGGCAGGTTCATCAACCGCAAAGCCAGGGTTATTGGTAGCTACTTCAAACAAAACCCCGCCAGGTTCTTTGAAATAAATAGAGTGAAAATATTGCCGATCCTTAACGGGTGTCGGGTTGAATCCCGCCCTCAACAGATTCTGACGAATAACAGCCTGAGATTCGTCGTTATCGGTACTAAAAGCAATATGGTGGACCGAACCACTTCCCTGCCAAGCGCGAGCCATGTCCGGCTCACATCGAATATCAATATAAGTTCCTGGTCCTCCGGCACCTGCCTCAAATCGCAGCAAACTACCCTTCTCGCCCACCAGCCGATGCTCCATATGTTTGGTTAACAATCCTGCAGTTCTTTCATATCCATGCTCACTTAGTGTCACATTAAAAAAACCTTTGATCGCATATTGCGCTGAAATGCCCCCGGTAATCCAACCTTTCCTCTGATCATGGTCATTAGCGACCAATTCTAATCCAAGGCCGTCGTGATCTTCAAAACAAATAAACTCCTCATCAAATCGCTTTTGTGGAGCTTTAAAGACAACCTGAAACTTTTTCAATCTTTCCATCCAAAACCCAAGGGCATTGGATGGAACGGAAAATGAAGTTACACTGGTTTCACCGGTACCCTTTCGCCCCCGGGAAATGTTGCCATACGGAAAAAAGGTCAATATTGAACCAGGGGTACCACTGCCATCACCATAGTACAAGTGATAAACATCAGGTGCATCAAAGTTTACTGTTTTTTTAATAAACCGCAGCCCCAGGATACCCGCATAGAAGTCTACATTTTTCTGAGGGTCACCGGCGATTGCAGTCATATGATGAAGTCCGTTGACTAGATTTTGCATAAGGCTGTATAAATCAGATGGGTTGTAAAACCTGCAAAACAAATAATAGATGTTACTACATACATTACGGTTCCAATAAAGAAAGGTTTATGCAGTGTAACAACTATCGATCATCTTCACCATTACCGGGAGCGATGTATATGCCCAAACTTTCGTTTTCGAGGATGCCCTTCCATTCTGAAATGATATGTCTATAGGCTCTTCCTACCTCACGGATATTTCTATCGATATCGTATAAACCTAGCGGATTAATTTTTCCGGCGTCATTTCTAAGTGCTGAATCCCAATCTACCTGATCGATAAGGCTATACCAGGTAAAGCCCAACAAAGGTACACCATCCTGTTTTAAGCGGTAGGCATTGGCCCACTGTTTCTTCAACCAATCTACAGACATCGGTTCAAGAATGTTGGTTTCTGTATGCATAACCGGCAGTTTATACCGGTTGAAGTATTGTTGTGTAATCACGTAATAACCAAATATCTCTCCCGAGGCAGAAGTGGATCCATCAGCATGCACCATATGCTCGTTGGTAATATAATAATCGTTGCCCATGACACACCGACTTTTCAAATAATTAGAAAAATTATTACCAAACCAATGGTACTCGTCCCTTTTCATGCCATTATCCAATAGATATTCATACATCGTTACCCTCATGG
>LXQK01000065.1 GCA_001683905.1 Marivirga sp. ANT-B6 | reverse complement strand
CGTATTAATAAAATTATAGAGCTTAAATATACCTGAAGGCCATGGAAAAGGGGAGGATTAAAAAAGAAAGGACACTAATCATGAAAATCGAAGTATTATTCAGATCGCTGTTTTTGGTATTGGTAGGTTTTGTTCTAATCATTAAAGCGTACCAGGAAAATCACCAACAAACAAACACAAAAGGAGAAATTTCTGTAGAAGCTTCTGTCCAGGATGACCAGCAGCATTCCAATTTCATGCTGTCCGAAAATAATCTGGCTTCCTGCAGTCCTGCATTCATTTTTGAAATAATTGTGCCTACAAGACGTAGTCATTAACATTCTTTGTGATCAACATTTTATCTTTCCCGATATTAATTTAGTTTTGCACTAAGAAAAATAGGGATGGAAAAGAAAAGTAAAAAGTCAGTAAAGCCAACCGACTATTTAGCACTGGAGAGAACTTTTCTGGCCTGGATTAGAACATCTATTTCTATCATTGCTTTCGGCCTGATTCTGGAAAAGTTCAATGTGCTTATCCGGGTAATGAATATTGGCCACTCACTTCCTGATCTATCCCGTCATATGGGCACTGTTATCATCGCCATTGGCTTGATCGTACTCATATTGGCCATTTTTCATTTTTTCTTAAGCATTAAGCGCTTGAAATCTGGTGTATATGGTTCAAATGTTGGCCTATATGTTATCGTAACTTTTTTTGTTGTGATACTTTCCTTGTTGACTGTCATCTACGTATTTCTGCTGAAAATATAATTTTCCCGACCTGGCAGTGGTTGCCCCCGGTTTAATCGGCGATCAATACGCCTTTTTGCTCTCGTAATTCCCATCGCTATCCAAAATTTTCTACGCTTTCATGAAGGGTTCGTAAAAACATAACCGAAACTTTTTTGTTGAAAATCTGAAGTCGCAATTTAAATTTTGATAAGAGATGGCAGAAAGAAAGTTTCAGTGGAAGGATATGTGGGAATTAACCAAAGAGACATACAAGAATTGGAATGAAGACGAACCCTTCAGGTTAAGTGCTATTGTTGCCTATTATGCGATCTTTTCCTTACCGGCGTTAATGATCATCATCATTTCTGTTGCTGGAATTATTTTTGGTGAAAAAGCCGTGCAAGGTGAAGTATCTGCACAAATAGGTGGTATGATTGGGAAAGATGCTGCAAGTTCTGTAGAGACCATGATTGCCAATTCCCATGCTGAAGGAAATACCATCATAGCCACCATCATTGGTATAGCTACGCTTCTTTTTGGTGCCACCGGGGTATTTTATCACTTACAAATATCGCTTAATCATATATGGAACGTGAAGCCCGCCCCTGACCAGGGAATAAAAAAGCTTTTAATGGATAGGGCCACCTCGTTGGGTGTAGTTATTGCAATTGGGTTTTTACTGCTCATCTCTCTGTTACTTACTTCCGCTCTAAGTGCCTTCAGCGTATGGATTAGTGGTAATTTGCCTGACTTTATGGTCTACCTCTTTTTCATTATTGAATTTGTTATCTCCTTTGGTGTGATAACAGTGTTGTTCGCTATGATTTTTAAAATTCTGCCCGATGTTCAGATTAAGTGGAGGACCGTATGGGTGGGTGCTGGAATTACCGCTTTGCTTTTTGTAATTGGTAAGTTTGCCCTGGGGATATATTTTGGAAAGGCCAATCCAGGATCAGCTTTTGGTGCTGCTGGCTCGGTCATCCTTATTCTTTTATGGGTATCTTATTCATGCCTGATATTATTTTTTGGTGCTGAGTTTACGCAGGTTTACGCCAAAAAGTACGGCCACGAAATCATGCCTTCGTCGCATGCTATTCGAACCGGGGCAAATCATCCGCTGGATCCTAAGGATAAGACCGAAAATAGAAAGGTGCAGTCTTACAAATGATCCTTCTCAACAAATGACCTTCCGTTCCTTCTGTTAAAAATATAAATTGCGAACCGAAATTGCTGGAAATGAAGCAATATTTTTACTTGTTTTGAAATGAAAATCTTACCTGCTCTTGTAAGTTATGCACCAGGTAGTGATCTTATTGGCGTTAAGATTCAGCTAAAATACTTTTCCTTTTTGCGTAAACTGACTCCATACTCCACTTCCTTACGATGTACTTATAAGATTTTCCGGTCTTTTATTTCTGAATACCAAAGAATGTCCCAATAATCATCTACCAAAAAAGGCATATTCAATATAATAATATTTACATAGTTTTAATATCTATAACAATACATTCCTTTCATTGTATATAATGTAATTATTATACCTATTTAGTATGATTATGGCGCTATATTTGCTAATTCGTTACAAAATTATATAATTTATTTCTCCATCTTTGTGCCATATTTAAAACCAAACAAAACAAAGATGAAATCAGTGTTAATTTTAGTGATGTTCTTTTCCATATTGAACATCGCATTTGCAGAAGATAAAGAAGGAAGAACAATTAGTGTTTCAAAGAGTAAAGAAATCAGAGTTGATGAAGGTCGTCAGATCTTCACCTTGTACTATACGACATCTGAGACTTCTCCTTTATTCGTTACGATCATGAACAAAGCCGGTAAGGTGGTATTTAAAGAAAAAATCACCAATACCAAAAGCTTTTCCAGACCCTACAATTTTCATGATTTACCATCAGGCACTTATAAATTTTTATTGAAAGACGATCAGGAGACCGTAAGCACTGAAATCGATTACCTGAGTCCAGCAGATATAAATGGTCTGGTAAAGATGTCTTTCTTAACGGAAGAAAATAGGAAGTTATCTTTAAAAGTGGTTAATAACCAGGGCCAATCAGTGAAGTTCACGATTTATAATGCCGACGAGAGAATCATTTACACTGAAACGGTTATGGCAGTTAATTTTAAGAGGCCTTACGACCTCTCGAAAGTTTATGAGAAAGGAATAACTATTGTAGCTACCTGCAACGGGCAGTCGATTTATAAGCGGTACTAACAGCACTTATTCCAAAGAAAACAAAAAGAGGCCGGGGTATTCCCAGCCTCCTTTTGTTTATAGGTCAAGCTAATTACTTCGTTTTTATTCCCTCATCCCATGTTTACTCACTGGGATGATGAAGAGGATTTATCTACTTATCATCCATCACATCTCTGCCTTACAGACTTAATATTCTAACAAATCCCTGCTTATTGCCTTGAGTGAAAATACTAATTCCTTTTCCAGATAAGGGGGGTATCATGATCAATTTCGTCTATTACGCCAGCTTCTCGTAGGGTGTACTTAACATTGGCAAGCATTTTATTACTTACCCAGCTATTAGTTGCCCATTCCGTGGCATGGTACCATTGGCTGGCATCCCGGAGGTCGATATTGTAACGCTGGCTCACCGTCTGAATGGCTAACGGGTCGTTCATAAATGTAGCACATTGTGTGTGGATGATTTTAAGCATCTTGTCTAAAGCTTCAGGTGCTTGAGCAATAATTTTGTCTGTGGCTGCAATGACGAAACAAGGCCATGGTGAAATGAACTCCCCGACGAGCTTAAGGATCTTATTTTTCACATAAGGGTTGGTGGTATATTTTTCCCAGTAAAAAATATCACTTTCTCCCTTGTTCAAAGAAGCAATAGCGCCATCCAGATTAAGGACCTTCACGAATTGGTCTTCATGAATCGTTTCTCCTTGAATTTTAGCGTTTACCATTGGCATAAGGTGCGAGCCTGACCCAAATCGGCTGATGGCGATCCTATTGCTGTTGATTTCACTCAGTCGGGAAAGCGCACTATTTCTGCCCGTATAAATGCCCCAGATCAAGGGTGTTTTCACATAGCCGCTAATGATCTTAGATGGGTTGTTGTTGATGATGTCCGTAATTATACCTTCTGTGAGAACAATGCAGATGTCGCAATCGTCGTTTCTGAGGGCTGCATTCATTTCACCAGTGCCGCCCGGGTAAATATTCCAATTCAAATCAATATTTTCGGCTGTAAAAGCGCCCTGTTCTGTGGCCTGAAGCCAAGGCAAATTAAAATGTTCTGGCACACCGCCAACCCTTATTTTTGTCGATTGCATCCTTAGGAATAGTTAGATATCTTGGTGCTGTAGCGATTGAGTAGACAGGATGGACGACAGCACAAAATATAAATGGTGAAGATAAGAGAATATACTTTAAGATAATGCTAAATTGAGCTGCAAATTCTTTCAGGTATTTATATTTTTCTTAAACTAATATTTATCCAATAGTTTCAAAGAATTGCAATTGTAACATTACCATATCAAAGATTATAGCTATACATGAAATTACAGGCATCACCCGACACCATATGTGTCCACACAGGTACCCAATTTGATCATCACGTAAAAGGCGTAAATACGCCCATCCATACCTCTTCGGCATTTGGCTATATGCATACCAATGGAAATAAATATCCACGGTATTACAATACGCCCAATCAAGTTGCGGTAGTTAATAAATTATGCGCATTGGAACATGCAGAGGACGGAATTTTATTTAGTTCGGGCATGGCTGCCATTAGCACGCTGATACTGGCATTCTTAAAACACGGCGACCACCTGGTAATACCGAAAGAAATCTATGGGGGGACTTATCATTTTATCAATAGTGAGTTAAACAGGTTGGGCATTGAGTTCACCTTTATTGACGATACAACAGTGGCCAGCTTTGAGAAAGCCATTCGTGAAAATACAAGGATGCTTTTCCTGGAAACACCATCCAATCCTTTGATGAAATTAACGGATGTTGCCGCGGTGGCACAGTTAGCCAAAGACCATCATTTAATGACGGCTATTGATAATACATTCGCCTCTCCCATCAACCAAAATCCGATGCTCCTGGGCATCGACCTGGTCATGCATAGTGGTACCAAATACCTTGGTGGACATAGTGATTTATGTTTTGGTGCCTTAGTTGGGAGCAAAGCAAATATAGCACAGGTCCATGCACGTGCCATCAACCTGGGCGGGAGCCTGAACGCCGCCACTTGTGCGCTGATAGAGCGGAGCATGAAGACGCTTAGTCTAAGGGTGGAGCGGCAGACACAGAATGCACAGGCTGTAGCAGAATTTCTTTCCAGGCAGTCGGGCATTAAAAAAGTAAATTATCCTGGTTTATCCAGCCACGAGCAGCATGCCCTTGCTCAGAAGCAAATGAAAGGATTTGGAGCAATGCTATCTTTTGAACTGGACGGAGATGCAGCAGCCACCGACCACTTTTTGGATAAGCTTCAGATGATCGTGCCGGCACTGAGTCTTGGGGGAGTAGAAACATTGATTTGTGCTTCGGCAAAAACTTCTCACTTGAAAATGACCCCGGAGCAAAGAACATCTGCCGGAATTTCTGACAGCCTGTTGCGTTTGTCAGTAGGCATCGAGGCAGCGGCAGATATAACAGGAGATATTTATCAGGCACTGCAGTAAATCACATACTGCGGGTTCTGGATTTTAAAGAAACACGCCGGATGTGATATTACTGAAGTTCTAAGACCAGAAATCCGTTTTTTGCCACGGTCAGGTTTTTTAAATCCACCATATTGCCGGAAAAAATATCCCGCCCCGACTGGTAGCTTTGCAGGTTTTCCGAAAGTCGTTGGGTAGCAACCTGCTTTTCTTCGTTATTGCCATTCAGTACAACCAAAACCGTTTGGTTATTAAGTGTCCGGATATACATATATACATTATCTTGAGGGATAAAATGTATAAGTTTTCCTGCATGTATGGCTGGTTGTGTCTTTCTCCAGTTAAGTAGCTGCTTTAAGAAGGAATGCGCGTCATTTTGTACGGCTGTTCTTCCAGATGCTTCAAATGCGTTGATTGAATCTCCGGGCCATCCGCCAGGGAAATCCAGTCTCACATCAGGGTGATGCGCCCCATCGCCATCCATGAGTAGCTCAGTACCATAGTAAAGCTGTGGAATCCCTCTGGTAGTCAGCAGAAACACAAGGCCCTGCTTGAACCTGTCGAGATTCCTTTCCACCGACAGGAAGAAACGTGTCATATCATGATTATCTACAAATATCAAATTCTTTTTTGCATCAGGGTAAATAAAATCCTGCCCAAGCATATTATACAATCGGACCATTCCGGCATCCCAAGTGCCAGGTTCATTCAATGCTTTAGGGATAGATAAACTTAAGGGGAAATCAGTCACAGATGGAAGAAATGAGTTGTAGCCATCCGTATTTTTCATGTCTTTTTGCCAATATGCAGTGCCTACAATAGATTCTGTCCACACTTCGCCAACGATATTAAATCCAGGGTATTCTTCCATCACCGTTTTTGCCCAACGTGCCATGAATGTTTTGTCAGGATAAGGATATGTATCCATCCTGATGCCATCAATGCCTGCATATTCTATCCACCAAAGCGTGTTTTGGATCAGGTAGGTAGCAAATAATTCATTTTGTTGATTCACGTCAGGCATGAGGTGATCAAACCAGCCGTTGGCCATCAGATTCATATCCGACACGGAAGCATAGGGGTCAGAAATCGCACTTCCGCGGTAGTTCGAGCGTGTAAAGGCTGGGAACTGATGAACCCAGTCTTTCTCGGGCATGTCCTGCATCAGGTAATGGTTGCTGCCAATATGATTCATTACCATGTCCTGAATCACTTTTAAGTCATTCTGATGACAGAGATTGATAAAATCCACATACTCGTCATTGGAACCAAAGCGGCTATCTACTTTATAAAGATCCGTAATAGCATAGCCATGATAGCTGGCGCTGGGCTGATTATTTTCTAAAACCGGGTTCAGCCAAAGCGCCGTAATGCCCAGGTCTTTGAGGTAGTCGATATGATTTGCGATACCTTTCAAATCTCCTCCATGCCGGCTGCCAGGTTTGTCACGATGAGCGCCTTCCAACATGCCAGGAAGCGAATCATTGCCTGAATTGCCATTAGAAAACCTGTCAGGCATAATTAGGTACAATACGTCAGCGGCGCTAAAACCCTGAATACGCTTCGGGTCATTCCCTTTATCTTTAAGGTGATACTGGTAGGTAAGGGTCTTCTTACCATTTGTGAACTTTATAGGAAGCACGCCGGCTTTTGCATGAGGAGAAATAGCGACAGAAACAAAAAGATAGTTGGGATTTTCTACTTTCTTTACTTTTTTCAACGTTACCCCGGGGTATTCCAGTGAAACGTTATATGCAGCAAGGTTTACGTCCTTTTGATGAAATAAGATCTGAAGCTCAGGTGATTGCATTCCTACCCACCAAAATGCAGGTTCTACATGTTCAAATTTGGTCAATGGTCTTTGTGCCCATACAGCCGAACCGTATAAGGAAAGCCCTACAACGAATACGACCCTGATTTTCTTCAATAGATTCATAGACAGCGGGTAAGTTTTAAACCGTGTAATATACTATGGTTTAATTTTTATCTTTTTACAAATTTTAATCTTTCCACTTGCTTCCCTGTGCCGACTTCCAGGATATATAGTCCATGGCTCAACAATGAAACATCCCAGGTATGTTCTCCAATTTTAGAAATCTGTATCGCCTGACCCTGAAGGTTGCGAACCTGGACGGTTGTAATATCTCTATTACCGCCATCTAGCTTTAAATAATTATATACAGGATTAGGGTATAAAAGCATACCTGAGAAAGGAATTTCCTCCACCGCTGTTATAACAGGCGTTTCGATTTGGACATCGGTGAATAACTTATACTCTCCCGGGGCAAGGCTTATATTAAAAGTAGATAAAGTGACTTCTATAGCCTCTCCATTAGAATAATAGTCGAACCAGCTTCCTGTATGCGGAAATACTACAGAGATGTCTTTCGCTACCACATCAAAATTGATTACGATCTGTACGTTCATTTGAGTAGCATTTGCAGGGGTTGCCGTATAAGGCTTATTGCGCAGGGTAAGTTGCTTACTTAGGGATGCGCCACCGCTGAATACCGCATCGCCACTAGAAAAGATGTCATACGTATTTCGTAGCTTTAACAGGTCGGCGACATGTTGCTGTAATTTCTTTCGCGGGGGCTCATTCAAATAGTTCCATACCACAGGCTTTGGCGACACACGGCAGTCATTGTTAATTGTACCATCAGGGCACAAATTAATGCTTTCATCGTAGCCTAGTTCGCCAAATTGCCATAGCATTTTTGGGCCGGGTACGGTGTAAAAGATTACCGCAGCTGCCTTCATACGTTCCAAAGCCGTATTAGAATCTTTGGTGCTATAGGTGCTGGTTTGGTTCCCAAATTCCAGATTTTTGAACATCATCCTTTCTTCATCGTGGCTCTCCATATAACCGATCAGGTGGGGAGTCGTCCAATTTCTGGAGCCATGGTAGACGCCATTTATATTGGATTCCTCGGCATATCCCATCGCATTTTGGCTATAAGCATGTGACAGATTTCCCCAGAGCATCATTCCTTTTCCTTCATCAGCTTTATATTCGGCTAGTTCTTTTTCTTCTTGGTTGTCAGCGAAATGTTCCAAAATAACATACGCTTCCGGCGAATGTGCCCATATCTTATCAGCCATCCGCTTTAGAAGCGCTACTCTTGACGGGTCGTAATTCGACCATGTACCCACATTTCCTCCTGAATTTACTTGCGTGAAGCCTTTAGAAAGGTCAAACCGAAATCCGTCTACTTTGTACTCATTCAACCAGTAATGATTGACGGTATCGAGGTATGCTTGCGTAAAGGAACTTTCATGGTTCATGTCAAAGAAGACATTGAATGGATGCGTGGCGTTTACGTTAAACCATTTGTTTGACGCGGTAGGTTTGAAGGTTCCAAAATCAAAATCCATCATCAGGTAGGGATTTGGAATATCATGATGATTCATGGTAATATCTAAAACTACCGCTATCCCCTGCTGATGGCAGTGGTCTATAAAGGCTTTAAAATCATTCTTAGACCCGTAGAATTTATCGGGTGCAAACATAAAGGTAGGATTATATCCCCAGCTTTCATTGCCATTAAATTCCATTATTGGCATGAGCTCGATCGTATTAATGCCCAGGTTTTTCAGATAGCTAACGGTGTCGATCAGGTTTTGATAGTTTTTCTCACCATCTCCAAAGAAGTCGCGTAATAACAATTCATAGATCACCAATTTTTCCTTCGCTGGCTGATCAAACGTCGGTACAGCCCAATTGTAGGGCTGCTGGCCGGTTTGGAAGACTGCCACTCTGTTGAAATACCATTTGTCACTCAGCGCCTTTGCTGGATAGGGCTTTAGTCCTGGGTAAGTGGTCGATGGAATATATTGATCATCCGGATCAAGTATTTTATCAGCGTATGGATCTGCTACAAATATGGATTCATCAATCAGGTATTGGTAACCGTATTCCTGCCCACTCGAGAGTCCTGATAGCTTAATCCAAAAGTAGGCACCATCTTTTTTCATGATGTTTTCCGGGATAATTTTCCAATCAGAAAAATCACCGGTAACATAGACAGAAGATTTTTCTGGTGCTAACAGACACAAAGTGACGCTGGTATTATCGGTATTGTAGTTTATTCCTGGAATGACGCCTACAGGCCGAGCCTGTAGGGGGCTGGTTCCTTTTAAAAGATATTGAAATTCAGTTTCTGCCGTATTAGTTCCTGTAGTAGCAGTCAGCCGGATTGTGCCCGATCCGCTCACTTCCTGCACCGTGTGGTTGTAGGTATAGTTTTTTAAGTTTGGTTTTTCATCAACCAAAACTTCATTGATAAATAATTTAAAAGTAGCAGCAACAGGAACTTCTGCTGTGATTTCAATAATTTGTTGTGGGACTACAAAGAGTGGTTGTTGCGTAGGGGATACCAGCTTAAGCTGAAAGCTACCATCCCAGATTTGGGCAACAAAATCTTTGGTCTGGCCATTGGACCAGTCGTTTCCTTTAAGCAATATTCCCAGTTGTTTTTCATTGGCAATCGAACTGGCAAAAAAATCAGAAGGGGTAAAGGTAATCGTGAAAAAAGTATTTCCGTTGGCGGTGGATTTAGTGAACTTTGCATTATCAGTTAATGTGGCGTTTGAATTGGCAGGATTGACGTTGTATTTCGCGTCGATGTTTTTCCCCGGTATCCACACCCAGGCATATGCAGTGCTTAGATTTGCTAATGGCGTACCTGTGACATCAAATTGTACGGTTATAGGATCGTTGTATCTGAAAAGGCCGGGGCTAATAGTAGGCTCCAGGTTTTGTTGTGCCCATACCGCGTGCTGGACGAACAGAGTCAATAGCAATGTGTAAATTGTTTTCATAGGAGATGCTTAATAGAGCAGGACAAATATCGTCATTTGTCCTGCTGTAATTGTTTTAATTGAATTCTGGTGCCTATTATTTCAGAAAATAATATTCACCAGTACCTGTATGAAACGTAACGTAATACTTTCCTGCTTTGGTAGGTATATTTGGTCCATTGATGGCCCCTATGCCTCCTGGAAAATCTGCGCCGCCCCAATTAATATCCCAAGCATCATTCGCTCTAAATTTAGCTTCTGCGTCGGTTAACTCCACAACTTTACTCCACAAATAGGGGTTTGTAGGGTTTTTTATCAAGTCAGTATCTGCATCCCAGCCAGCCGGGGTCGCATCGCCAATGATGCCAACAGCATCAAACGGAGCAGCCTGGGCTGTGGCCATAAAGGCATATTCACCTGTTACATCATTAAATCTCACGAAATAAGTTCCTGCATTTACCGGGATATTGGGTCCGCCACTTGTTCCGATGCCTGAAGGATACGATGTGGCTCCCCAGTTGTTTGCCCAGTCGTTATCCGCCCTGAATTTGGCTTCGCCCGCGGTAAGGGTAATGGTGCCCGTCCAAATGTGAGGGTTTGTTGCATCTTTCGTAAGGTCTGTGTCGTTATCCCAACCCCCAGGTGTTGCATTACCAATAATTCCGATTGTTGGATAATTTGGCGCACTCAATAAGGTAAAAGTGTAGGCGCCTGTTTCATCATTAAATTTCACCTCATAATAGCCTGTTGTAGACACGGTAATATCTGGTCCATTAATTGTTCCGGTACCAGAAGGAAAGTCAGTTCCTCCCCAATTGGTTTCCCATGCATCGCCTGCTCTAAACTTTACCTGTGAGCCACCAATTAGGTAAAGTGTGCTAGTCCAATTTGCTTTATCGGCTCTAGTAGCATCAGATAATCTTAGATCGGTATCATTATCCCAGCCACCTGGGGTAGCGCTACCGATTATACCTAATGTACAAAAATTGCCACATTCGCTATTTTGGTAGGTGACAGCCTTACGCACAATTACATCGGTATAGAGTGTATCACTAACATAACCATTAATGGTTGCCCTCACTCGCATATATACCTGGGATTCTTTAAAGCCTGGCAGGCCAAGCGAAAGCATGGTTGCGTTGAATCGCTCTTTCGAAATATCTACCTGGTTGGTTGACAAGGCCATTAGCTGCTTAGCATTGCTAAAGTCTTCATTATTATCTACCTGTAGTACATAATTCACGGAAAGATTAACACCATAGGATGGCTTGCTCCACGAAAATGTCTCAAATAATTCTGAGGCATTTTCTGCTGTGATGACAACTGTTTCGGCGGTTGTAGCATTCACGAAGGCAGGTGCCACGAAGTTTTCCGAATCCATCAACATGGGGTCTACTTCCTCTTCAGAACAGCTAAAGGTAAAAGCTGTCGCAACTATGGCACAAAAACTTAATATTTTATGTATTTTCATGATGTTCGGATTTAGTTGTTATAACCAGGATTTTGTTCCAGCGTAGGGTTGGCGCTTAGATCAGCTGCAGGGATCGGGAATAAGTTTCTAAAAGATGCTGTAGCAGTACCTTCTTTTACCAATCCTTTCCATGGCCACAAATATTCGCCCCCCGTAAACATATTGAAGCGGATTAAGTCAGTTCGTCGGTGCCCCTCCCAATACAGTTCGCGGGCTCGCTCATCCAAAATGAAATCGAGCGTCATCTGGCTATCATTGATATTACCAGTGGTATTGCGATAGGCACGTTCTCTCAGATCATTGATAAGATTCAGCGCTTCGGCCCGTGTGCCACCTGAGCCACCTCTTACGACAGCCTCAGCATACATCAGATAGGCGTCGGCAAGTCGGAAGATAGGGAAATCAGTATTGACAAAATCGCCTGGGGCATTATTGGTTGCCTGAGAGCCATCTAAATTTCTGTTCCTGAATTTCGTTAACCCAAAACCATCTTTAAACTGGCCGACGTCATTGATTTCTTTAGACTGTCCATCAGTCCATATCAATGCGCGTGAATCGGTGTTTCCGCTTAAGTCATCGAATTTATCAGTCAAGCCAGATGTCGTCCGGATACCACCCCAACCGCCATTTACACCAAACAGGCTTCCAGCCGGCATAGAACCACCGATAGATGCGTGAATTAGGTAAACCATCCCGCCATAGGATTGCGTGTTTACTTCGTCATAGTTGATGGCAAATATCATTTCAGGGCTAGTATGATTATTGGCCACGAAATTATGGAGGTATGTGTCAGATAAAGTATATGGGGCTCCTATCACCTTGTTCAAAGCCGCGATAGTTTCTGTAAATTTCGATTGGCCTTTATATACTTCAGCATTCAAATATAACTTAGCCTGCAACATCCAAACTGCAGCCTGGTCTGCCCGACCATACTCAGCTTTAGGCGCGCCTAGCGCTGGCTCGATTGCTATTAGTTCCGCCTCGATATAGTCGAAAAGGTCGGTTCGGGCAATCTGTGGGGGAAAATAAGCACCAGGTAAATTTTCTTCGGTCACAAAGGGCGGGTTGCCATAAAGATCCAATGCATGGTAATAGGCCAGCGCCCGGATAAACCTTGCTTCCATTTGCATGGCTTTTACTTCCGGATCGTCAGATAAATTAGTAGCCCGAATAAATTCATTGCTGATCGTGACTGTAAACATGATCCTGGAATATAAAGCGGCTAGAAAAACATCCGTTGCAGTCCAGGTATGATAGTTAAGGTCTTTAATTGTAGCATCATTCCATGCAATAATGGCCTCATCGGTAGTGAGTTCCTGTGCATTCCAGTACTGGCGTAGGTAATTGCTAAAGCCTTCATCAATTCCGGAGATATCAGGTTCACCGCTAGGACCCTTCTGACCGCTTACTGCAAAAGAAGCATATAATTTGGCCAGTCCCTTTTTATAATCATCGGCCGTAACATATACCTTATCGGCAGTCGTTATATTGGGGTCGATGGGCGTTACATCCAGGTCGTTGACGCATGATGATAGCAGCGTGAAAAAAACCAGTGCATATATTGTCTTCAATGTATTTGATTTCATAGTCTTCTAATTAAAATGTTAAGTTTACACCTAGTAGATACACCCTTGGCCGTGGATAGAAATTATTATCTATACCGCCATCTACTTCAGGATCAAGGCCGCTGTAGTTTGTGATGGTAAAAGCATTTTGTACCGTAAAGCTCAACCGTAGTTGTGTTGTATGTGCCAGGGGAACATTGTAGCCCAGGCTCATATTGTCCATCTTAAAGAAAGAAGCATCCTCCAGATAAAAGTCAGAAAATAATTGCTGGGTATTGAACTCTGTCTCATTGACAGCCTTTGGCAGATTGCTGAAGAATCCTGATTGATTGTAAAGGGATGCATAGACCGCTCTGTCGGAGGCCGTGTTGTTATAGACATAATTGCCGATACTCAATCTTCCTGACATAAATAGGTCAAAATTTCTAAAGGTTAAGCTTGTATTTGCACCAATGAGCATATCCGGGGCCGGATTTTTATAGTGGTGTCTGTTCAACTCATTGCTGGTCACCACGCCTCCTTCCCCGGTTCTATCAACATACAAGCCTTCAATAGGTCTTCCGGTACTATTGTACACTTGCTCGAATAGATAAAATGAACTAGCAGGAAATCCTACCTGGTGGTTTTGTACAAAGTTTCCTACACCACCGGCAATGGTTCCAGTATTTACACCCGGATAACTCGGGTCGTCGGTTTTTAACAATTTAGTGATTCTGTTTTCATTTCGTGACAGGTTCACGCCAATGTTCCAGCTGAACTTCTCAGTTTCTATAGCCTGTGCATTTAAGGAAACCTCAAAGCCTTTATTTTCCAGATTTCCCACATTGGTGAGAAGGAAATTAGAAAAATTGCTTCCTGCCGCGATTGGAATAAAGTTAAGTAAGTCTTTGGTTTCACGTTGATACACATCAATGCTACCCGTAATTCTGTTTTGAAGGAAACCAAAGTCAAGGCCCACGTTGTAGGTGGTTGTCTCTTCCCATTTGATATTCGCATCGTATGGGTCGGGGCGAAGAGTGGAATAAAACTGGTCTCCGAATTGGTAATTGGCGCCATTGATACTTTCACGGTAGGTTGCCAAATAAGGATGGTAACCACCACCAACGTCTTGCTGTCCTGTAATACCATAACCTAGTCGAAGCTTCAGACTGGAAAAAGTATTGGAATTTCGAAGGAATGCTTCTTCAGACAAGTTATAAGCTACTGCCACAGCTGGGAATAATCCCCACCTATTCTCTTCACTGAAACGGGAAGAACCATCTCTTCTTAAACTTAACGTAAGCAAAACCTTGCTATTCCATGAATAATTGATACGACCAAAGAATGAAACCAGGAAGTTCTCATTTTTGTAGACAGAACTATCGTTGAACTCCATATTAGCCGGACCTCTTTGATAGTTGCTACCCTCTCGCTGAAAATGCTGCCAGGAATATCCCCCGGTTAAGTCGACATTGTGCTTTCCGATTGCCTTTTTATAGTTCAGGTATAGATCTAATAATTCGGACGTATTCTGCGATTCATAGTTTGTATTAAGCTGATTTGCAGCAGATATGAAAGATGCATTGGGGTCAAAGTTTCTTATTCCTTTTCCAGTAGCTTTGTCAAACCCTGCATTAACCGTGGCGCTCAGTCCATTGACATATGGCAGGCGATATGTAGCCTGAATATTTCCAATCGTTCGGGTTACATCAGACTGGTCGTTGGTTTGCTCTAGTAGCGCGACTGGGTTAGGTACGCCTATCGGATTTCTATTACCTTCCGGATTATTTGAACCGTCAGCGAGTGCATCGCCTAATTCAGTCCAGGTAAAAAAGCCGCCATACCTGGCATTATTGTTCCTTACGGGTTGGGTAGGGTCGAAGGCTACAGCAGCACCTACGGCACCTGTATTTCCGAAATTATGTTTTGAAAACGAGGTCTTCAGGTTGGCATTGATATCAAGTGAATTATTAAGCAAGGTTGGGCTTAAGTTTACGTTGATGGTGTTCCGCTTCAGGTTAGTGGTTTTTAGTATACCTTGCTGGCCTGTGTATCCATAAGAAATCCGGTATGGGATGTTATTATAGATACCATTGGCACTGATATGCTGATCTGTAGAAAGGGCAATCCTGTATATTTCATTTTGCCAATCTGTGCTATCACTACCCAACCGAGCAAGTGCCGCATCGTCCAGCCCGGAGAAACCTGCCGAATCCAGTTTCGTGGCGAGTGTTCGAACCTCCTTGCCTGATAATACGTCTATATAAGCAATTGGCTGACTTACTGAAAATGTTCCGTTGTAACTAATTTGCAACTTATCACTTTTTCCTTTTTTAGTGGTGATGATAATAACGCCATTTGACGCCCTGGAGCCATAAATAGCGGTGGCGGAAGCATCTTTTAAAACCGTAAAAGTTGCAATGTCGTTAGGGTTAATGGTTGCCAGCGCATTAGGACTTCCTCCAATGCTAGTATTGTCTACTGGAAAACCATCAATGATGATCAAAGGGTCGTTGCTTGCACTTAAAGAGGAACCTCCACGTATACGAATAGTAGAACCTGCGCCTGGTGCGCCGCCATTGCTCACCACAGATACACCGGCAACTTTACCTACCAATAGATCCTGCGGTGAAGACATCACCCCTTTGTTAAACTCCTTCTCCCCGACAACGGCAATAGCACCCGTTACATCTTTCTTCTCTTGCGTTCCATAGCCAATAACTACCACTTCTGACAGTGAAACAACATCTTCTACAAGGCGCACATCAATCTGAGACTGATTCCCTACCTGTACTTCCTCAGGTAAGTATCCCACAAAAGAATATACGAGCACTGCATTAGGTGCGTCAACAATTAAGGAGTAATTACCTTCGATATCTGTCGTAGTTCCGCTCGATGTTCCTTTGACAGTGATGTTGACGCCTGGTATCGCGGCACCATCCGGGGAGGCTGTTACTTTGCCGCTCACACGCCTGGATTGTGCTCCTACTATATGGCATGCCATCAGTGCAAATAGCAATAGGAGCAAAGGTTTTAATAGTAGTAATTTGTTTTTCATAAGATGGTATTTAATTGTTTAACTTTTAATTTGTTGACGGTATTCATCATTTGAAATTCAATTTGATGTATTGGGTTGCCAATATGGTGAGCATAATACTTTCGGTGTTTTTGCTTTCGGGCATAGGGCATTTGAGCATCACAAAATATTTTATCGGATGGAATTTGAACAATGATTTGATGTTGTCCTATTTAGGGAAGGTCACAAGGTGTTAACACCACGAATAAAAAATCGAAGAGGAAAAATACAGAAAAGGACTTTAACCGACTTTAACGCTTATTCTAGATGAATAAATGGTTAACAAATGGTTAACAAAATAATTTTTGCTAGATTTTTAAAAAGTGCCCGGAAAAATTAGTTTAGTTTACTATATTCACAATATTTAGTGTCTTTAATTAAATAAATTCACTAATTTTTATTTATTTGGTAATCGTGACGCCCGTTATTTCAGATTATTATTACAAAATCGTTAAACGTTCTAGATTGATGAGTTATGTTGAGTAAGACGCAATCGTGAAGCCGGTTACCATCCAGGATCTGGTGGAACTCGTCATGTTTTTCTGGGATTTTTGGTTAGTGGGTTTCGTCGAGCGCTAAATTTCGGTGCATGTTTTTAGAAGCTGATCAAAAAATCTCCCAGGCTTTCCTCTGGCTGCAGGTTCAGTTTCTTTTTGAGCCGATTTCTGGTCACTTTTATACTGGCGGCGCTAATTCCTAAGACTGATGCACATTCTGCGGTTCGCAAATTTAACCTAATCAAGGCGCAGTGGCGCAGCTCCTGATTCGACAGGTCAGGATAATTAACCTTTAGTTTAGCATAGAAGCCTGTAAATACCTGTTCGAAATATATTTTGAATTCATCCCAGTCCTTATCATGCCGGAAACTGTCATCAATGGTTTTCTGTAGCTTCCTGAGCTCTTTTTGAGAAACGCCATCAGGTGTGTTGATAATCAACTCCAGCTGGTCCCACAATCCTTTTAACATTTCATTTTTTTGAATAATTTTAAGGGTATGGGTGGTAATTTGTTTATTCCGATACTCTATCTGATCATCCAGCTGCTTCTTCTTCAGGTGCAGGTAATTTAGATCTGCCTCGGAAAGCGCTTTTTGTGTATTAAAAACAGCGGCTTTTTTTTCCAACAATTCTTCTTTTTGGTGTATAATTTTGTTTTGCTGTTCAATGATTTCGTTTTTCTGCAGGTTAATTTCTCTTGTGCGATTTTCAATAATCAACTTTAACTTTTTCTTCTGCCTGATCAGATTGAGGTAGTAGAGTTTGATCGTGCCCACAATAACCAAAACAAAGGCAATGAGCGCCAGTCCGATGACCCACCAGGCCTTGTACCACGGAGCAGCAATTATGAAAGATACTTCTGTAGCATCGCTCCATAGACTCCCATCGTCCCGCGCCCTTACCGATATGCTATAATTTCCTTCTGTAAAGCCTAAAACAGAAATGGAGGTATTAGAAGATGGATCAGACCATTCCTTATCCAGGCCTATAATCTTAGTTTGATAGACCAGGTTATTTCCGGGGTAAGCAGGACTGGTGAATTCAGCCACGATTCTCGATCCATATGACAATTCTACCGCCTCAACGCCGGCTTGCCTCGCTCCGTTTACCAGGAGGGCTTTGAATATTGGACTAGCAGTTTGCTTAAATGTTGGTTGGCTTAAATTAATGAAAGCTAAACCTTTGGCGGTATTGATATACAATTTATCATCCTTGACAGACAAGCCACGTTCTTTGATCAATCTGGAAGGAAGGCCGTTTTGGGGTGTATAATTGATCGATTGTTGATTTCGGAACAAGATGAGCCCTTGCGCATGGGCGAGGTATATAATGTCGTTAAATATGGCGATAGCCTTGTAATGCTCATCTGGTTGAAGCCCGTTCACCTCTATGCGTACAACCTGATATTCATCATCGTGCAGCTGGAAGCTAAGTAGCCCCTGATCGGAGGCCAGCCATACATTTCCTAAGCTATCGAATGCGATATCTTCAATAAATATAGCTGCTTTAGCTTTAAATTGATATTGATAGGGGAGGCTTTGAAAATCATTCCGATCAGGATCATAGCGATATACCAATCCATCATTGCCAAGACCACTACAGAAGATTTCACCCTGCGTGTTTTCTCTTATAGCCACGGAGTTTTTTACGCCGTCGTATAGGGTAATTGCATTGTCGTGAGATACTTTCACAACGCCCAAAGGGTCGCCAGTAAACCACTTGTTACCTTTTTTATCCTCGAGGATATACTTTACTGCATTGTTATTATCATCCTTTATTAGATTAACTGTTTTGTCTTCCAGATTCAGAACGGCAATTCCACCAAAGGCATAACCCATCCATAATTTATGATCCTGCCAAATCATACGGTCTACAAAGTTTTGTTTTGATGCATATACCAATGTAGCCTCTTCCTTGTTTTGCTGTGAAAGGGAAAAGATCTGTTGACCGTTTGAAAAGAATATATTTTTCTCCAGGTCCATCGTCATAGTCTCGACACGGGATTTTCCTACTTTTTGCACCTTCTTAATCACTGCCGGCTTTAGTACTCCTACGTTTTCACTTCCTGTGATCCATATTTCCTGTCGGCTGTTATCAAGATATTGATCTACAATATCATTGAAGGGGATGCCATCTACTTGAGAAAACTGATAAGGAAACAGCTGGCTTGAAGCACGGTGTAGGCCATTATCCCAGGTCCCAACGTAAACCTGGTTGTCGATATAGAACCCTGTAGAGATATTTTCAGGGCCAGGTATAAAAGCCATATCGGAAATTTTATCGTCGCTGTCTACCCTAAATTTATACAACCCTTCTTTACCACCAAGCCATATATTGTCTCCATTAACAGAAAATATAGTAGACACATCAGTTAGGGGTATTTTTAAAGAAATTTCCTTCAGAACATCTTTTTCTTTATCATATTTTAAAAGTTGTCCGTTGTAAGCGGCAATCCATAGGTTATGAAACGCATCCTCACAAAAAGAAAAGGAGCGGTGATAGCTGATTGATTGAAAATTCCTATCCAGTGCAAATCGTTTAACGCCACTTTTGCCGATTTTTACAATGGTATTGAATTCCCCAATCCACAGCGTACCATCTTTGTCCTCATAGATTGACTTTGGATAATTGATCGATTCCTGCGTATTTTCAAAAGGCCCTAACGGCTTAAAGAAGGTGGTATCTCTTTGGTTGACCACTTCCAAAATTTCCTGATCGGTGAGTAACAGGAGTTGCCCGTCATCAGTGTTTAAGAATTTTTTTCCATAGAGACTCGATAAGCCACTGCGAAAGGATGTGGTTGTTCTTCCATCGAACCGTAAAATGCCCTCATCCGTTGCCAACCATATAAAACCTTGTGCGTCTTTTGTTATACCTTTAATCACTTCATTGGAGCGAATCTGATCGATATTATGGTATATGTACTGATTGTGCTGGGCCCAACTTAAATGTTGGCATGCCAGAAACAGTGCGATGCAAGAAATACCGCGCAGTGTTGCCTGGAAGACATGCCAATAATTTTTCATAGATGATATTGATACTTACGTGAGTTCTTATCTTATATTTTAGCGATGACAGATATTTGCAGAAATTTAATAAATTTTCATTTATTCAACTTGTTAAGTATGATAGGGTAGCATTAGAAAATTTTTCTCTTCAAGTATAAATAAATATAGCGAAAAGCAGGGCTTGAATTTAAAATAGTTTAACGATACTCGGATTCTATACGTTACCATCACTCAAGTATATTATAAAAACATATATTCTTTAAAATAAATATTATAATTTTAGAAAGTCAGAGTAGTCGATAATCTAAGAAGAAGCATTCTTACCTTGTGGTAATATAAGATATGAAAAGCGGACAAATTACTATAAAAGATATTGCACGCGAGCTAAAGATATCGCCTTCAACAGTTTCAAGAGCTTTAAAAAATCACCCTGATATAAGTGCTGAAACAAAATTCGCTGTAAAGCAACTGGCCGTGAAACTGGATTATCAACCAAATTCGGTGGCGATGAGCCTGCGGAAAAGTAAGACTGACATTATTGGCGTAATCATTCCTAAAATTGTGCACCATTTTTTCTCTACAATAATCAGTGGCATCGAAGATGTTGTAAATAATGCAGGCTACCATGTGATGATCTGCCAGTCCAACGAGCGGTATGAGAGGGAAATTTCCAATACCCAGGCATTACTCTCCAGCAGGGTGGATGGATTTTTAGTTGCAATATCTGGCGAAACCAGGCAATACGATCATTTCAGATCGGTTATCAAGCGCAACATTCCGCTGGTGTTTTTTGATAGGATCTGCGAAGATCTGGACACCAGCAGCGTGGTGGTCGATGATTTCGAAGGTGCCTTTTTGGCAGTAGAACATTTGATTGCCATTGGCCGAAGAAAGATTGTACACCTGGAAGGGCCGCAAAACCTGGTCAACTGCAAGGGCCGAAAACTTGGCTATATGGCGGCCCTAAGAAAACATGGTATAGCGATCGATGAGCGCCTGATGATTAATTGTGGACTTCTTACTGAACATGGAACCAAAGCAGCACAGTACCTTCTAAAAGAAAATATTTCATTCGACGGCATCTTTTCTGTAAGTGATCCGGCTGCCATAGGCGCAATGCTGGTTTTAAAGAATGCTGGCATATTGGTTCCAAATCAGGTATCTATCGTGGGCTTTAGCGACGAGCCTATTACAGCTCTCCTGGATCCGCCTTTATCAACGGTCTATCAGCCGGGATTTGAAATGGGCCAAATCGCTTCGCGCATGTTACTCAACCAGATCAAAGATGACCAATATAAAAAAGAAAAAGTTGTGCTTAAAACAAGTTTAATCGTAAGAGCTTCTTCTTTAAGATAAATAGCGCATATATTCGTATTTTTAATTTTTAAACAAATCGCAGAGAACACATGAGTGCTAAAAGTATAACGAACGAAGATGATCAAGAAAAATATTTTTTAGGAATCGATATTGGCGGCTCAAATGTGAAAATGGGATTGGTGGACAAAAATGGGGTGATCACCGGAAGAAAAAAGGTATCTACCCACAGCTTAAGAAACGCAGAAGATTTTGTAGAAGCATTGTTGCAGGTTATTGCCGAGGAATTGGAGGATTATCCCCAGGTTTCAAAGGTGGGTATTGGGGTACCCGGTATGCTGAGTAAAGACAGGAGTATCACTTTGGAAATACCCGCTATTCCTGAGTTGGATAATGTAAATCTGCTGGAAGCTTTGCGGAATCGGTTTCCGGGGAAGACTTTTCTGTTAGAGAATGATGCGAACGCTGCTGCATTAGGTGAGCTTTATTTTGCCAAGAAGGGTGCGCAGCCTCCCGATAACTTCATTTTTATCACGCTGGGCACAGGTATTGGCGGAGCGGCAATTATCGATGGTGATATCTTTAAAGGCGGTGGGGGCAATGGTATGGAACTGGGGCATATCCTTTCTGTCAATAACCAGGGCCTTGAGAAACTGATTGGAAAACAGGGTATTATCGACCTGGCAAACACGTTGAAACAAAAGTATGGCGGTAACACCCTGCTATCGATGGCTGGCCTGAGCACAAAAGAAATTGTTGTGGCCGCCAATAAGAATGACGGCCTGGCCTGTGAAATATTAGAGAGGGTAGGAGAGATTTTAGGCGAGGCGCTGGTGACAGCCATTAGAATATTAGATGTAAAGGATGTGATTGTCGGCGGTGGATTATCTACATCCTTTGACCTGATCATTGATTCCATTATGGAAGTGCTTAACAACTACCTTACGCCCTATTACACTTCCGAGATAAACATCCGAAGAGCATCATTGGCCAATAATGCAGGCATCATTGGCGCAGCTTCCTTATGCTTTAAATAAGGGGTTGATATTTTGGTGTGTTTTGATTGGTACTATGTGGCAGCGCACTGATCTCGCATAGAAAAAGTTTATTCACTTCTGAAACTTAAAAACTTCGAATCAGCATATCCA
>LXQK01000064.1:7891-18555 GCA_001683905.1 Marivirga sp. ANT-B6 | reverse complement strand
TGCGTTACCTTTTTTAAAGTCCTATATATATAATTTTTCGCCTCTTAATTTATGCTGAAACGATAAGAAAATGCCTACCAATCAATCAGAAAGCATCTACAATATGTATGGCAACCGACTGAGGGTCAGGGTATGTGGTGTATGTATGGAGGGAGATAAAATACTCTTAGTCAAGCACAATGGCCTGGGAGAATTAGGTTTTTGCTGGATGCCACCCGGAGGGGGTGTTGAATATGGGGGATCATTAGAAAGCAACCTTGCAAGAGAATTTAAAGAGGAAACCGGACTGGATGTTACGGTTGGCAAATTCCTTTTCGTTCATGAGTTTTTGCAGCCCCCATTACATGCTATCGAGCTATTTTTCGCCGTTTCCGTAACAGGCGGTACTTTGGCGTTAGGTATTGATCCTGAAATGGATATAAATAACCAGATTATTGACGACCTGAGGTATTTTTCACCAGATGATATTCGGAAGAAAAAAAAGGAAGCTTTCCATCAGATTTTTTTGAAGATTACGCCAGGAAAAAATATACTAAACATGCAAGGCTATTTTAAAATATAGATTTTTTCCATAAATAGCACTTTAGTTTATTATGTTTTCCTTAAATAAATAATTATAATTGCAATAAAAACTATTACAAATGAACAAGACCAAAATATTATCCATTGTTTTTTTTATTGTAGCCCTTGGTTTGGCTTATTTTTTAATTGATAGGATAAAATTTAAAATTGATGAGGAAGATAGGATTGCGAATGTAGAAAGGAACGTCATCAATAAGTTGAAGATGATCCGGGACGCTCAAATTGCTTATCGCGCTGTAAAGGGTAGCTACACCAGTACGCCGGAAAAACTAATCGACTTCGTAAAAACCGGCCGGATCTATATTACGCAAAAGAAAGAGCAGATTATATTACTATCCTACGGTCGGGATAGCCTTGTTGTTCAGATAGACACGCTTGGTACAGTAAGTGTAATGGATTCATTATTCAATGAAAGAAAATATCCCAATTTTGACGCAGATCGTTTGCTGGTGATCCCTGGTACAGGGGGAAAACAGTTTGAGATGTTTGCTGACAAGATAGAAAAAAGTGGCGTTTCTGTAGATGTTTTCGAAGTGAGGGATACCGATCCGGTAAATCCAAGTAGAAGATTAAATAATAATGAAAGAGCCTTACGCGTAGGTTCTAAAACAGATGTGACTACATCAGGTAATTGGGAATAATTGGAAGCTAGCATTGAAAATTTTAAGTTAATCCACAAGGCTAAGGATGATAAATTTGATGTTGAACAGCTTCAAAATTACAACTTAACCCTACAAATAGGCTTTCGCGATTTTCAGCTTTGCATTTTCGATACTAAAAACATGAGGTGTTTGTTGTTGGAAGCTTATGTCTTTGACAACGTAACGTCGCCTGCGGAACTGGTGAACATATTAGAAAATATATGGGAAAACCACCATCTCCTGTTAGCTGGCTTCTGGAATACCATCAAAATCTCCTTTAAAAATTCAAAGTTTACCCAAGTTCCACTTGCACTTTTCGAAAAAGATGCGCAAGTGGAATACCTTAGCCTCAACTGTCATCTAGATTTAAATCAAGAAGAAGTTTTTTATTATCAACATCTGCAGTGCGACACTGTCACTGTATTTGCTGCCGACCACCAGGTTCTTTCGTGGCTAAAGAATACCTACCCTATCGCAAAGCTGCAGATCATTCACCATACCAGCTCATTACTTGAGGGATTCCTCAAACACGATGATCATGCCATGGGTAAAACGGTGCATGTGTATTTTCAGGAAAAAGACCTTACTGTGGTAGCTACCGACAACAAGCGTCTTTTGTTTATCAATAAGTTTAAGATCGCCAGAGAGGCGGATTTTGTAAAATACGTACTGCTGGTATTGCAACAACTGGCACTGGACCAATTCACTACGAAAGTAATCATCAGAGGCCATCTTACACCTCAATCGGACCAGTTTTTGGATTTACATAAGTTTGTTAAAAACCTCTCTTTTGGCGGCAGGCCGTCATTTTTAAAATATGGTTTTGTTTTCGACGAATTACCAGAATATCAATATTTTGATGTATACAGTACATACCTCTGTGATTGATGCAGGCCAAAATCGGTAGATAGCCGCCTTGCTTCAACAATACAGCCACTCATGCTTGCTTTTTGTTATGAAAAAAATAGCCATTTTCCCAGGGTCTTTTGATCCCTTCACTAAAGGACATGAAGATATTGTTCTAAGAGGGCTTAAGCTTTTTGACGAAATCATTATTGGGATCGGCTACAATAGTAAAAAGCATCGCCACTTTGAAATTGGAAACATGATCCAGCATATGGAGGCAACATTTGCCGACTACCCCAATATTTCTATCTTGACCTACAATGAATTAACCGCTGAGCTGGCCATAAAGCACCAGGCGAGATATTTGTTGAGAGGCTTGAGAAATACGACGGATTTTGAATATGAGAACAGTATTTCTCAGGTGAACAGGCATATCAATAAAGATATAGAGACGGTATTTTTAATTACTTCACCTCAATTTGCTGCTATCAGTTCTTCTATCATCAGAGAGGTGCATAAGTACGGAGGCAATGTGGCTGACTTTTTACCCTACAAGCTTTAGGTAGTGTTCACTTTTACTTTATAAAACTCCTTAAATACCTGCCGAACCGAACGGTAAGAATTGTATAGTGCTTGCCTCACCTCTCGGGCATCCATCCACCTAACTTCTTCTATATCCTCTTCCATTTGCGGCTTCATCTCAGCATCGTCATAACAGACCATATTATACCACGAAGTTTTCTTTAGTATTCCCTTTCCATTGCTGGTATAGGTATGCCATGTAGCACAAATCTTTTTGCCTAAAACCACTTTGATGTTACACTCTTCTTCTACTTCCCGAACGGCAGCTTCTTTGGATTTTTCTTTTTTGTCAAGCTTTCCTTTCGGCAAATCCCATTTCTTCAGTCTGTAAATCAGCAACACCTTGTCGTCTTTCTGCACCAACCCGCCTGCCGCTTTAATAATGGTAAATTTGTTTTTTATCAATTTAATAACAGCTTTTGGGTTTTCAACGACAAAGGTTATGGCGTCTAGCTTCTTAAATTTCTTCCCCTTCATCAGTTTAAACACCTGATCAATCTGTTCGATTGAAGCATTCCTAATTAGGACATCATCGGCCAGCTGCACCGGCTTCAGATCCTCCCCTGCCTCCAACACAAGATCGTAATCACTTAAAGCATGCAGTTTATCCTCGCTCAAAATGTGTACAGGTATATCATTAATAAATAACTTCATGGGGCTTTTATGATTAGACGAAGGTAACTATAAGAAAGTTAATGATATTGTGTGGTTTAAAAAGGGGAAAAATATGCAATTCATTTGGGTAATACAATACGCCCTCATAGTATTTTAAACTTTCACTCCGAAGCGACGCGTTTTATAATTGACTACTAGACATGACAAATAAATAATAATTATCAGTGATAAAAAATTAATTAAGTAGCTTTATAAATTGAATTTGAAGATTATTTTATCCATTGATATAACGTAAAACCCTTTTGTCAAAAGTCCGCTATGAAGATTGATGATTCCACTACAGATGTTGCCACAAGGATTGCCACTTCTTTACTAGAAATAAAGGCTGTAAAATTGCAGGTTCATCAGCCTTTTACCTGGAGTTCAGGTATTAAGTCCCCGATTTATTGCGATAACCGGCTTACGTTGTCGTTTCCGTCGGTGCGTAATCTTATCAAATCGTCGCTCTCTAAGCTGATCCAGGCACAATACGCTGACGTTGAAGCTATTGCTGGAGTAGCAACAGCCGGCATTCCGCAAGGGGTTTTAATAGCTGATATGCTGAACCTCCCTTTCCTTTATGTACGTGCAAAACCAAAAGGGCATGGCATGGAAAACTTAATTGAAGGAAAAACCCATCCCGGTCAAAAAATTGTGGTTGTAGAAGATTTAATATCTACGGGTGGCAGCTCCTTGAAAGCAGCAGAAGCATTAAGAGCTGCAGAGGCTAGCGTATTAGGCATGGTCGCCATATTTACGTATGGCTTTCCTATAGCCGACAAGAACTTCAAAGAGGCTGGAATAGCCTTGCATTGCCTCAGTGACTACTCCCGCCTGATTACGCAAGCGCTAGTGCTACAATACATTGCCGAGGAAGATCTGGCTTCTTTAGAAGCCTGGAGAAAAGATCCCGAAAACTGGCTTCAATAGCGTTGTTTAATATGTGGCATCAATACCCATTCTAAACAAGGCAAAGTCGTACTTAACAGGATCCGACGCATCCATTCTTTTTAGATTGGATGTAAGTTCAAGGGCAGCGAGCCAATCGGTTTGTTTTCGGGTGATCAGCCCTAATTCCCGGGCAACCCGATCAACGTGCAGATCACATGGGCAGATCAGTTGCGCAGGTTGAATCTTGTTCCATAAGCCAAAATCAACGCCCATATCATCATTTCTTACCATCCACCTTAGAAACATATTGATCCTTTTACATGCAGACTTTCTCGCAGGGGTAGCAATGTGCTTTCTGGTTCTTTCCGGTGCAGCGTCGAGGCTAAAAAAAAGATCATGAAATGAAACCAGGCTTTGTTCCACATGGGGATCGCCCGGTCTTAGCCCCTTTAGAAAGGCTTCTTCCAATGAATCGTGATGCTGATAAAAATGGCGAAAAAAGTGAATAAAATACAAGGTATCGGTACTGTTAAATGTTCGATGCTTAAATTGTAGTAAAGTCTTCAGGTCATTCTCTGAGTGGTTAAGCATAAAATCATGTGGCGCGCGATCCATCAAGGCGAACAATTCATTGCTCTTCTGAATGATAGTTTTTCGCTGGCCCCAGGCTAATATGGCAGCCCAAAAGCCTGTGATTTCGATGTCCTGCAACTTGGAATATCCGTGCGGAATTACAATCGGATCGTTTTCGATAAATCCTGCATGGTTATAAAAGGCGACTTTTTCTTCTAAAAACCCTTTAAGATTTCTCAAGTCATGGCTGGTAAGTGGAGGCATTATAGGTCTGCCGCTTTTATACGTATCTCACCGCCTTCTGTCCCATTGAACCATTTAAGCTTTACTTCGCCAGCTTCGTCCACAGGAGTGGTCCAGGAAAACGACTTGATTGTCCCCAGTTCCTTGTATTCGCCTGTTTCACAATCAACATATACTAATTCAAAGTCAGGCAACTGCATCACCTCGATTGTATTCCATTTTTGAAGTAACACGCCATTGAAACAGAAGTGTTTGAAGTCTCCAAAAACCTTCCCATCAAAATATTGAATTGTAGGATCAGACTTTAGTTGGTAATACGAGGGGCCAAACATAATCTCATCAACAAAAAGATACTGAAAGGTATAATTTTTACATTGCATAAAGGGTGCCCAAACAGGCTTTCTAATCTCTAAGCCTGAGGCGGAACTTGTAGAAATTTTGGAAAGCACCTTAGAAATACTCGAAAAAAAATAAATAACCCCCATAAACACCAACGAAAAGGAGGTGATGATGGGATAGAAGATTACAAACAAAATGTTCCAAATAATCTTTAGCGGTGAATATTTATGCACATTATCGTCATTTGTCCTATTCTATCAATAGGATATGAAAAATCATAACATTTACAACGCTGGCACCAAAAGCCAGGTGGTATTGCTATGGGATATATGAAATTTCTACCGGGAACCTGTTATTTATAGCTCCTAAGCTTTCGTATGCAGACTTACTGATCTTTATCAATACTTTATTATTCTCTCCGGTATCGGGGAGTTTACCCAACACCCGAACGAACACGCTCTGGTTATTCATTTCATTCTTTACCTGAATGATCGTGCCTACAGGGGCTGTACGATGTAATGCACGATATTTCTTACTATCCCCCGTTCCTTCTATAACTTCGGCAAGTCCAAGTTCTACCCGCTTACTCATGCCTGAGTTTACAGTAGTCTCTGCCACTGCCGGTGTTACTGTTATGCTATGGTTGGTATCAGATACCGATGTTTTTTGAGGAGATTCCTCATAAGGTTCAAAATTTTCCTTAACCACTTGCTTTTCCTCTGATAGAAAAGTATTCTTCTTCTCTTCTTTGATTTCGGCAGTCATATCGGAGATAACTTTTCTTTTCACCACCAGTTTTTGACCGGGAGTGAGGTCATTATTATTCATATTATTCCATGTTCTTAAATCCTCGACCTTCACATCATACATTTTAGCTATGGAAAACAAAGTTTGCGACTGCTCTACAGTATGGGTAACTACGGAATTAACATTTGCACCACTATTGGTTTCCATTGGCACAACCGGCGCCTCACTTAAAGTTGTAGTCCCACTCTGGTTCTTTTTAGCCCTTTTGATGAGAAGCTCCTGGCTTACGCTAAGGTTATTTCCGGAAAGAACGTTCCACTGCTTTATATCATTAAGGTTCACATCATATAATTTTGCTATAGAAAATAGCGTTTCTGAGGGCTTTACGACATGTAGTACCTCTCCTCTTTTCAAATCCCTGCTTTTAGGTGTTTCACCATATGGAATTAATATGATCTGATCCATCTTTAAACCATCTTTAGTTTCAGGATTCTGATTGACTAAGTCGTCGATGGTAATTTTGTAGCGCTGAGAAATGGAAAAGAAAGTTTCCTTAGGTTCCACCTTATGCATAATATAAGTTTTTCCATCTCTTTTTTGAATCCCGAGTGAATCAATAGTTGTATGACCAAAGGTGTTGTAGGTGACGAAAGAGAAAAAAAGGAAGATTATATTTTTGTACATATAACTGATGCTGATTTTAAATATTGATTGATAATGAACGATAGGTCACGTATTTTATGCTTGAGCTATAGCTACGCCTATTAATTCGTTTTTATTTTTTACATAAATTACCTGGCTTTGGGTAGAAAAAAATGTTTGTAACCCAATCGCCTGATCTTCCTCTACGCTTTGGCTTTGGAAAAGGATATCCTGAAATAATTCCTCCCCCTGAAAATCAAAAATTGATAAAACATTCTGTAATAGCTCGTTTTGGTAAATATAATAAGAAATAACAATTCCGTTGGATATTTCAAGGTAGTCGCAGCCTTTTATAGCATTGATTTCTTTCTGTGTCAGGAAATCCTGCACCGTTTTAAAGTGATCACTCCCTTCTGTATAATGAAACGGATAAAATACCGTATTATTCTCATTCCCAGTATTTGTAAGAAGTTCATCCTCCCCTACTGAATTGTTTGTAATCTGTCCGGTTAGAGGGTTCATTTTTGCATACTGCTCAGATTCGGCTACTTTATAAATAATCTGTAAGAATTGCGGCAAAATTTTATGCATCTTCACAGCAGGTTTTTCCCAAAGTATATTGCCAGTAAGTATGTCTACGCCAATCAGCGCCTGTGGATCGGGACTTTGGCCTCCTTCAAATACGTGAAAAAGGCCCACCGAATCGATGATGCCAGATAGGCCTGTCCACCAGGAAGGTTTTACTGCCCACCCTTGCCACATCACTTCCCCTTTATGTAAATCGATAGCTGCGAAGTCAACCTGGTGTAATGCTGTGTCTCTAAGTTCCATTAATAAATATTCTCCATTTTTATTTGAAAGAATATTCCAGACCATCGAATTAAAAGGGATGGAAAAATGAAGCTTTATTTTTTTTGGCACTATTTCTTCGTAATTTTTCGCTAAATTAAACGATATGTACAGGTTTTGAAACTATGTCAGTAAAGAAAAAAATATTATATCTTTTTGGGCTTTGTTTTTTAATCGCCAGCTCAGTTTTGGCGCAAGAAAAGCAGGCGGAAAACAGCACAGAAAAACCCCTGGTTTTCCTGCTGAAAATTGATGCTGAAATAGATCCACGAATGAATAGGTACGTGGAGCTTGGTTTAAAGGAAGCGACAGAGCAGGGCGCTGATTATATACTAATTGAAATGGATACATACGGAGGTGCGGTAAATGACGCCGACGATATCCGTACAAGAATTTTAAATTACCCGCAACCTGTGCTGGTGTATATCAATAAGGATGCTGCCTCTGCCGGAGCACTCATATCGATTGCTGCTGATAGTATCTATATGGCGCCAGGTGCAAGCATTGGCGCCGCTACAGTAGTTACTGGCGAAGGAGTAGCCGCACCTGATAAATATCAGTCGTATATGCGGTCGATTATGCGTTCTACTGCCGAAGCTAATGGCAGAGACCCGAGAATTGCTGAAGCCATGGTTGATGAAAGTCTTGAAATTGACAGTATTTCATCTATTGGTCAGGTCATTACCTTTTCTACCAGTGAGGCCATAAAGTATGGATTTAGTGAGGCCAAAGTGACGAGTATTGACGAGATTATGAAAAGAAATAATGTCACTGATTATGAAATTGTGACATTTGAACTGGGTTTTTTGGAAAAAATTATTTCCCTCGTCTTAAACCCGTTTGTGAGCAGTATTTTAATTTTAGTAATTATCGGTGGTTTATACTTCGAACTGCAAACCCCAGGTGTTGGTTTTCCTATACTGGCCTCGGCGATAGCCTTATTGATATATCTTGTTCCATATTACATCCATGGCCTTGCTTCTAATTGGGAAATTTTGATATTTATCATCGGCATTGTATTGATTGCCCTGGAAGTATTTGTTATTCCAGGGTTTGGTGTCGCTGGTATTTCCGGCCTTATCTTAACGATAGGAACCCTTATATTAATGATGCTCAATAATGATAAGTTGGATTTTACTTTTGTTGATGCCGACGATATCATCCAGGCAGGTGCTGCGGTATTAGCGGGTGTGTTTGGTTCTGTGGTATTGATTTTTGCCGGAGGTGCCCATTTTACCCAAAGTAAGGCTTTTAAAAAGATTGCACTTCAGGATGTGCAGGATAGCAAACAAGGATATACATCAAATTTTCAGACAGAATCCTTTTTGGGAAGAAAGGGCTTCACGTACACTGTATTACGACCGAGCGGAAAAATCGTTATTGATGATAATGTGTATGATGCCTACACCAGGGGAAACTTTATTGAAAAAGGCACGGAAGTTATTGTCATAGAAGAAAGCGGCACTTCGCTAAAAGTGAAAGAATTCATCCCACTTCCTACACCCTAAAGGCAGTCAAAATACGGACCTAATTTAACTAATTTAAAACTTCCGATTTGAAAATTGTAGGTATTATTCCAGCTCGTTTTGCTTCCAGCCGATTTCCAGGTAAGCCCCTGGCAGATATTGCTGGTAAAAGCATGATTCAAAGAGTCTATGAACAGGCAATGCAATGTAATGGCCTTACACAAGTGGTAGTAGCCACTGATGACGATAGAATTTACCAACATGTTGAAGCATTTGGTGGCCATGTGATCATGACAAGTCCCGACCACCAAAGTGGTACGGATAGGAGCTGTGAAGCATACCTTAGTTTAGGTACGCCATATGAATATATTATCAATATCCAGGGTGATGAACCATTTATTGATCCGCTTCAAATAGACACCTTGATAGATTGCCTGAATGGCGAGACGCAATTGGCGACGCTAGTAAAGCGAATTGAGGATCCCCAGCACTTATCAAGTCCAAACACTGTTAAGGTTGTCATGAACAGCAACCAGGAAGCTATGTATTTCAGCCGTTCCCCTATCCCTTATCTACGAGGGGTTCCCGAAGAGGAATGGCATGCGAAAGGAGTTTACTACAAGCATATAGGGATTTACGCCTACAAAGAAGATATCTTACAGAAAATCTCGCGGTTACCCATGTCGAGTCTGGAAAGATTAGAATCGCTGGAGCAATTGCGGTGGCTGGAACAAGGGTATAAAATTAAAACAGGAATAACAGAAACAGATAGTGCTGGGATAGACACCCCTGAAGATTTGCAGGAAGCATTACACGTCCGAAATCTTCAGCGACAGTAGCGGTAAAGCTTCGTGCGACGCTTAGAGGTTTATAAGCTGTTACCCCCGACTGTACATTCTTTTAGCACCTAGAAACCTGGCCCTATAGTGAGGGTGCTCCAACTTATTGATGGTGACTCCTCTCCCGCCACCTCCTGATGAGCTATGGATAAACTCAATCTCTTCCCCTGAAGTTGAAATTACAATTCCCACATGACCCACTTGATCATCACCCTGATCGGGTCCCCTGAAAAATAATAAATCACCTTTTTCTATTTCTTCCTCCTGGATAGCGGCACCTAAGCCGTACTGGTTTGCAGAACCAGCGGGAATTTCAATATCAAACTTATTAAAAACAAAAAACGTAAATCCAGAACAATCAAATCCTTGTAATGACTTCCCGGCAAATCGGTAAGGGACACCCTCTAATGTTTTGGCGTAGCGAACCAGCGAATCGACCTTAGTTTCTACCAGCCATTGATCTCCCCTGGGTGAGACCTTTTGCAAGGGCGTTCCAGTTTCCTTCTTCATCTCATGCCTCTCTTTCTGCGCTTCCGTAAATTTATTGGAAATGATCACTAAAAGAATAACTGCTATGACAAAATAAAAGAACTTCAATTGGACCAATTTCATTATCACGCTTAAAATATCCTTCATGTTAATTTTCATGTACATAATCGATGGTTATGTCTATTAACGGTAATTTTGCTACCTGTGGCTGGATTTTACCTGTAGCACACTCTGCTCTAACCACTTACGCATTTGTACTCAATAAGCCTTTAAACCATTAT
>LXQK01000064.1:3055-7750 GCA_001683905.1 Marivirga sp. ANT-B6 | reverse complement strand
ATGCATATTTTGTCTTTTTTGCTGTAAAATGTATTCCAAATTATTGTTTAATTTATATTTTTATGTTATATTTATTACGATACGCCTGAATTAAGGGAATTCCATTCACAAAATGACGAATTAGAGAAAACCATTTTCTTTTTTGTCTTTATTTTTCGTTCAATTTTACTTTTTCAGCTATGGCACGTCTTACCCTCAATAGCTTTTTAAGCTTGCCGCATTTTATCATCATGGCTCTGGCGCTTGCATCTGCCAGCCTGGCCGGTTTTGCACAACCTGCGTATGAGCCAGGTGATTTCCGATCGCGCTACGATGGAAGCTGGACTAGTCCGGAAATATGGGAGCAATATAATGGAAGTACGTGGGAAATGGCTACCCCAAATGAAAATAGTATCGTCTATATCAGGGACACCATACAAGTTGAAAGTGCCAGAAGTATAAAATCGATATTTATCTTAGCAGAAGGGTATTTACAGTTAAATGGAGATCTTTCGATATCTGGCCGAGCGGAAGTAAATGATGGCGGATGGTTTGATTTCGATAATTTCAACCTTATTGGCTCAGGACTCTTTAGATTAAATAAAGGCGGATCGCTTCGTATCACAAGTCCTGATGGCATTAACAAGCAGGGCGATAAGGGAAATATCCGCGTAACAGGAACCAGGGGAGATAATAATACTCAAATTACGCTACTTTACGCTGGTTCCCAAAGCCAGTATACGGGCGATTATCTAAGCTCAGGGTCCACGAATAAAATCATTATCATTGACAATCCTGATACGGTGCGCTTAACATCATCTATAGGCATCAGCAATCCGGGAAGAGTGGAAATTCAACAGGGTGTACTTATCACTACCAATGATGGCTTTATTAGCGGCTCCGGAAACCTTAAAATGTATGGCGGGAAATTTCTAACCTCTGTGACAGAGGGCCTTGCCTCCATACCCAGACTGGATGGCACTTATACGATGATTGGCGGCACATTGGAACTCAATGGAAACCAACAACAAACCCTAAAAAATAAAGAATATTTCAACCTGACCTTTAGTGGCGGAAACATCGTGAAAACGACAGGAGCTATTACGCGGATCGGCGGCACCGTAACCATATCTGGAGAAACTACGGTAGATGTCGAACGCAATTCCTTCGGTAGAGACTCTACCAATTTTGTTATGGAATCGGGAAAGTTTAGGTCGAGCCACCTAAGTTCCTCCGTACCGTCTATGAATGGGGACTATAATATAACAGGAGGAACCGTAGAGCTATATGGCACAAATGCATCACAAAAGCAGACTTTGCGAGGAGGTAAAAGCTATCATCATGTAGAAATCAATGCACTGGCAGCAAATGTAGGTGCTGGAAATGCTAGCCATGGCGGGACTATAGGAATTAGTGGCGTTTTTACAATCAATGCTCCGGCAGCTTATCAAACCCTTGCCACTTCGATTATTGAGGGCCCTGGTACATTTGAAGTAAAACCTGGTGCTACTTTCAATTATGGCAACGTAAATGGCATTACCACGGCGGCATGTGGTCAGGGTACGGCATGCGGTAACATCAGAACCGTATCGAGAGTATTTTCCACCGAGGCCAACTATGGCTTGAGCGGCGGCAGCGCTTCCATGGTTACAGGAAATGGCTTACCGGGCATCGTAAAAGAGCTGAGGGTCCTTCGGGTGAATGACGCCATATTGACCAATACCATTGTTATCAAGGATAAAGTTGAGCTCAGTTCGACAGGCAATCTGATTACCGTGAATGAGGTTAATGCTCCACGTCGTGTTATCCTGGATAACCAAGCTACAATCGTTGAGGTTAGCCAGGCTAAGGTAGTTGGCCTGGTACAGGCAGAAAGCTTTTTAGGCGCCAGTCCTCAGAATTTTGGCGGCCTAGGGGTCGAACTATCGACTGCCGGAGGTGATGCCGGAATTACGGTGGTCACAAGAGAAACAGGAAAAGCGAGAACTGGAAGTGGAAACGAAGGCATCCATCGCTCTTTTACCATTCTACCAGAAAATAACGAAAATCTTCAGGCTACCATGGTTTTTCATTATGAGGGAACTGAATTAAATGGCCTAAACGAAGATATGCTTGAGCTTTACAGATCCGAAAACGGTGAAACCGACTGGACAGCCGAAGGCGGAATATTAAACACAACAAATCGTACCATCACAAAAACAGCCATAGAATCATTTAGTACCTGGACCGCTGGAAGTAGTGAATCTGCATTACCTGTTACCTTTCTGTCATTTTCCGGGAAAGCCCTCACTATGGGCAACCTAATATCATGGTCGACTGCCTCTGAGCTCGGCAATGCTGGTTTCGAAGTCCAACGGTCCATTGACGCGAAGAATTTTGAAGCTTTATCTTTTGTCGGCGGTAAAGGAACATCCACTCATATAAACCATTATACATACAAGGATGAAGCGGTGCAGTACCCGGCATATTACAGACTTAAACAAGTTGATTTTAATGGTAGATCTACTTTTAGTACTACGATACGTATTGAAAAGAAAAACATTCAGGAAGCAATCGTCTTCTATCCTAACCCGTTTGTAGATCGAATAAGCATTCGCTCAGATGAAAAAGGGTTTCGGGATAAAATATATAACTTTCAAATATTTTCTTCGTTGGGAAACTGCATTCTGCAAACAACAGGAAGGGCTGAAAAAATTGAATCCCTTGCCACAAGCAAGCTATATCTTGCCGACAAGGGAATCTATTTATTGATCATAACCACTGATCTTTCAATCAGCAGGTCGAAAATTGTAAAACATTAATTACAGCAGGCTAAAAAACTTGCTAAATACGCTCACCCTTACCTGATCTATCTTATATCCAGCTGATTTGACAGCCTTTTCAACCTCCCCTGCTTTCACGTCATCACCAACGACAGTTAGGATTTTATCCTTACTGGTTGTATCTACCTGCCAGCTTTCAATATTATCTACTTCTTCGAGGTATGGAGTTACATTGGCTATGCAGCTCGCACAATTTATATTCGTTTTAAACTTTAATCTACTCATTACTTAACGGTTAATACTACTTTTAAGGAAGACTATTTTTCTTCCAAATATTCATGTCTAGTATAATAAACCTCAAAAAGGGGCTTAAGGTTTCATTAATAGTGGTTAGATCTTCCTGTTGATCATATGTTGTTGAACATCGGAAGGACTTTTTCACCAAAAGCATCTATAAATTGTTCCTGCTCTCTATTTACATTATGAAGTATAAGATTGTTGAATCCAAGATTGATATCCTCATTCAGCCAGTCGATATGCTGCGAAATATCGGAGGACACCCGGACACCGCTTCTTATCTCCTCAGGCGTAACAAACTTTGCCGCTGCCTCAAACTGTTTAGGTGAACGCAGATCAGTTAGCAGAATACTATCAAATATATTTTCTCTCCATTGGTCATATGCCCCCATTAAAGCAGTTTCTTCTGAGGCATGATATGAAAGTTGTACCTTCAGATACATTGGTTTTCCCTCACCACCGCCACTATGGAAAGCATCCACGACTTTACGAAGTTCGGCTGGCGGCTTGGAAACAGTAATCAGGCCATCAGCCCAACTTCCCACCCATTTAGCGGTTCCCGGTGTAATCGCAGCGCCTATAATTTTAGGCGCTACGGCTGGTCTGGAATACAATTTTGCTTCTTCAACTTTTATTAAACCTTGATGTGTGACCGTTTCCCCATCAAATAGCGCCCGCATAATATCAACGCATTCTTTTAACCTTGCATTTCTCTCCCTTTTTACTGGCCATACCTCACCATTGATCTTTTCATTCATGGCCTGACCACTGCCTACTGCGATCCAAAATCGTTCGGGAAACATCTCTGACAAAGTTGCTGCTGCCTGAGCTATAATGGCAGGATGATATCGCTGGCCCGGGGCATTTACCACACCAAAATCTAACGTTGTAGCCTGTAAAGCAGCCCCAAGCCAAGACCAGGCGAAGCCACTGTTTCCCTGGCGTTCGCTCCACGGGTGAAAGTGATCGGAAGATAGCGAAAGAGTAAAACCAGCTTGCTGGGCCTTTAAAACATATTTTAGCAAGTCACTAGGGAGAAATTGCTCATGAGATGCGTGATAACCAATATTTACCATAAGAAAAGGTTAAAAAATAAATTATTCATTTTAAAAAATAGCTAGAAAAGAAAATCGATTAGAGAAACCGCATCATTCGCCTCCGGGATATGCCATGGTGCTTAATAAGGCATTCTCAGCCTGTCGGCTGTCCAGCCGCGTATGTTGTACTACGATGGGAATATCAGACTCTATTAAACTGGCATAATCCGTATCGCGGGGAATTGTCTCAGGAACAGATAGATCGTTGAACCGAAGGTGAGCCGTACGCCTCGGAGGAACAACTTCAGTATATGGACCTATAGGCTCTCGATCGGTAAAGAAAATGGTAATTTTGACATTAGCGGCTTGATCGGATGTATTCAAAATACACGCTGTCTCGTGACTCGTAAAAGCCGGTTCCGGACCATTGCTTTCACTCGGAATATAACCCTCGGCTATTGCCCAGTTTGTTTTTCCTATAATTTTTCCTTTCATAATAAGTGCTGGTTTTTCTCTAAAAACAGCTTACCCCGAATTTTGTTCGAGGTGCAGACATCCGCGGGCCTGTTATAACTTTTGCTTAAAACGGTGGTTGAAGCCAGGAGTGGTGTCTATGGAAG
>LXQK01000064.1:0-2925 GCA_001683905.1 Marivirga sp. ANT-B6 | reverse complement strand
CAAAAGTAAGGCAGCTTTTTTTAAGAAAGTCATTTAGCGATTCCTAATTTTGTGTCGTAAAAATCGAAGTTATCCGGATATTGACTTTAAATTAAATCACGATTTCAACTGACCTTATTATAGCACAAAATAATATTTGGTAAAAAAAAGAGGCTACTCTTTTAAGGCAGCCTCTTTTTATCATATCTAGACTATTACTTACTAATTAATAGTCTTTCCGTATTTGTATGCCCTCTACCCATTATTTTAATAAGATAAAGACCATTTTCTAATTTATTCAGATCTAATGAATATCGACCTGTAAACTTGATTTTTTCACTCACCATTTTCTTATTAGTCATATCAGTTATTAATATTTCTAGATTCTCCTCCACCAAATCCTGATGGGTGATATGCAGGTAATCTTTAGCCGGCACAGGATGAAACCTAAACCCTGCCATCATTTCTGATGCTGCCGTACTTGTTTCTCCTCCTCCTTCATAAAGACCATTAACCTGGTCTTCACCAATGGCATGGTCAAAAAGCCTCACCTCATCAACTAAGGCATCAGCATAGGAAAGACTAAGACCTTCCCACTTTTTAGGCATTACCATATCTTTCATCGTAGCCAATAATTTTCCGTTTTTATAAAAGGCAGCATTGCCGTTATCGAACGTAAATACAAAGTGATTCCATTTGTTAAGCTCAAGCGTTCCGGCAGGAAGTTCTGCTGGGGTGAACCGGCTATTCGCGTCAATGCCAACGTAAATAGAACCGTCGTCCGCGGTATGAAAGAGGAATGCTCCCCAGGTATTTTCTGCTCCTATTCTCTGATTATAATTCTTCGCATTGTAAGGAAGTACCCACCAGGAAACTGAAAATTTAGTCGGTTTCCATGTAATATCTGCCATTAAAACCTTGCCTCTGTTATTCCTTAAATGCAAAGCAGCACCTAACACGCCATTTTTCACCCGCTCAAGATCACCAAGCATCTTTCCATCATGTTTGTTGCCTGACTTATCTTCAGCAATAGGGCCACTATTTTCTTCAAAAGGCCAGTATCCTATCATTTCTCCATACGGGCTATCGCCCTCCTCAGCTTCCGCTTTTACATAAATTACGATGGGCTTAGAAGATAATGCTGTTCCCTTTTTATCATAGGCAACTGCAGTCACTTCATAGTTACCTACCTTCACTTTCTTCCATTCAAAAGCAAAAGGAGCTTTAGTAGATTCGCCTAATTTGTCATTATGATTAAAATATGCTACCCTTTTTATATCTCCTGATGTCGATACTTGAACCTTGATATCTGATCCGGGCTCAAATTCGTTTTCTGCTTTTGGCGAGGTAATAGCGACTGAAATTGTTTGCCCCACTTCCTCTTTCTTATAAAGTGACTCCACTGTTTTTGCTGAAATAGCACGGTCGTATAGTCTGACTTCGTCTACCATCGCCTCAGAAGATGATAGACTCAACCCATTCCACCTGTCGGGCATCGTCATACCATCTAGTGTTGCCAGCAACTTTCCATTTTTATAAAAGGAAGCTGTTCCCTGGTCAAATGTAAAAACAAAGTGATTCCATTCATTAAGCTCGAAAGTACCTGCAGGAAGTTGCCTAGGAGTGAATCTGCTATAAGCATCTGTACCCACATAGATAGCGCCGTCTTTGGTCGTATGGAAAAGAAATGCTCCCCAGGAGTTCTCTGCGCCAATTCGTTGGTTATAATCTTTTGCATTATAAGGGTAAATCCACCAGGAAACAGAATACTTTGTTGGTTTCCATTGGATAGTGGACATCAACACTTTTCCATTTTCCTTCTCTAAATATAATGCTGCACCTATAGCTCCTTTGCCTGTCCTTGAGACGTCATTTTGTAGGTTGGCGTGATTTTCGTTACCAGATAGATCCTTCGCGACCGATCCATCTTTTTCCTCAAACGGCCAGTATCCAAGTAAACCTTCCGTTGCCGCTTTATCATCTTGTTTTTTTACTTCTACAATTTCAATTTTAACTTTTGAAGAAAAAGAAGCCGAACCTTTGTCATCGGTCGCTTTCGCTGTAAGGTCAAAACTGCCTTTTGGTATGTTTTTCCACTCAATATCATAGGGACTAATTTTACTTTCTCCGAGTTTCGAATTTCCCTGAAAGTATTCCACCTTGACAATATTACCGTCGCTATCTGCTGCATTTGCTTTTAAAATAATCTTTCCACCTTCTATAAAAGAAGATCCATTTCCGGGACTTGTAATGCTGACTGTCGGATTTGCGTTACCAGGCTTCTTCACCTCCACCTGGATCGTTTTGGAGGTTGTAGCTGCTCCTTTATCATCAGTTGCTTTGGCTGATAGCGTATAGCTACCGCTGGCTACGTTTTTCCAGATAACTTCGTATGGACTGGTTGTACTCTCGCCCCACCATTTCCGGGACTAGTAATGCTGACTGTCGGATTTACATTAGCAGGCTTCTTTACCTCTACCTGGATCGTTTTGGAGGTTGTAGCTGCTCCTTTGTCATCAGTTGCTTTGGCTGATAGCGTATAACTGCCGCCGGCTACGTTTTTCCAGATTACTTCGTACGGGCTGGTTGTGCTCTCGCCCAGCTTGGTACTGCCCTGGTAATATTCCACTTTGGCAATCTTTCCATCTGCATCTTTGGCGTCGGCCTTTAGCACAAATTGCTGCCCTGCATTGATGGTTGCACCATTTCCGGGACTAGTAATGCTGACTGTCGGATTTACATTAGCAGGCTTCTTTACCTCTACCTGGATCGTTTTAGAAGTTGTAGCTGCTCCTTTATCATCAGTTGCTTTGGCTGATAGCGTATAACTGCCGCCGGCTACGTTTTTCCAGATTACTTCGTACGGGCTGGTTGTGCTCTCGCCCAGCTTGGTACTGCCCTGGTAATATTCCACTTTGGCAATCTTTCCATCTGCATCCTTGGCGT
>LXQK01000063.1 GCA_001683905.1 Marivirga sp. ANT-B6 | reverse complement strand
ATTGAGAGATGCTATTGGTAGAAAATGGCAGATCGGAACCATACAGGTAGACTATATGATGCCTGAAAATTTTGACCTCACTTACAACGGCAACGACAATGAAAAACACCGTCCGGTAATGATCCACCGTGCCTTGTTTGGTTCTATGGAACGTTTTATTGCCCTGCTTATTGAAAATACAGGTGGCAACTTCCCATTATGGCTAAGCCCCGATAAAATTGTTGTGCTACCTGTTTCCGCCAAGTTTGAAGACTATGCCCAACAAATTGCTGCCACTCTCAACGATCAATTTGACTGGCAGGTAGGTGTGGATGCCAGAGATGAAAAAATTGGTCGAAAAATAAGGGATGCTGAAAAGCAAAAAATTCCCTATATGCTCATTTTGGGCGAAAAAGAGATTTTAGAAAAGAGTGTATCCATCAGAAAGCATGGACAGGGAGATCAGGGATCTGTTGCTTTAGCTGAATTTATTAAACTCATCCATAAAGAACTAAGTAATTAAAAACATGAAAAAACATTTAAATTGTAAGCAGGCACTCCTCTTGTCGTTGCTATTTTTGACCTTTCAAACTTTTGCGCAAACATCCTTATCAGGATACATTATTGATGAAAATTCCATACCTGTTTCCGGTGCATCGGCCCGAATACTGGAGCTCAATATTGGAACAGTATCTAACCAATACGGCTTGTACTACATAGGCTCTGTAAACCCCGGAAGTTACACCATAGAGATTAAATATGTAGGATATAAAACCCAGGTTAAACACATAGATTTGTCAAAAGATGAAAGCGTATCTTTTGCTTTGGAGCCTTTCTCCCAGGAACTTGCTGAAGTTACAGTTTTAGGCGAAAAGGAAAAACGGGAACAAATCATTCTCAATAAAATGGACGTCCCTTTGAAAGAGCTGCCTGTAACTGTACATGGTATAGACAAAGCCCGTATGCAGGAATTAGGTGCCATAGATTTGGGCGATGCCCTGAAAAACGTCACCGGTGTCCGCACCAGAAATACCTACGGAGGGTTTCAGCATTTTCATATCAGGGGAATGGAGCAATTTGTTCTTTTGGTAGATGGCGTAAGAGATGAACGGCACAATATTTCACAAAGTGCTCCTTCAACAAATATTGCCGCAGTAGAGAGAATAGACGTACTTAAAGGCCCTTCTTCAGTACTTTTTGGGCATACAGCTTTGGGAGGTATCATCAATGTTCTGAGAAAGCAACCTACGGATGTTTTTACCGCTGACTTTAATATGCAGTATGGCGCTTTTAATACCCGAAATCTTTCAGCAGGGGCAGGAGGGTCAATTAATAGCAAACTTTCATTCCGAACGGATTTTGGGGTTGGTGAATCTGTAGGGTTCCGGGGTCTTGGCAGTTCTTATACCAATGGGTATTTATCTCTTTTATTCAAACCTGCACCAAGTCATCAAATCCAATTTTCATTGCAGGCAAACGACGATTTTTACAGCACTGATACCGGGTTGCCGGTACTAGATGATGGTTCCCTGGTGGGCAACATGAGCTCAACTACCAGATATAACGATCCACAGGATTATCTCAATAATAAAAGGGTTGATCTGCAGTTTAGCTATCGGTATAAGATAAACGATAAGTTTTCATTGAGTAATCAGTTATCCTACTTTGTTGATGATATAGACTATCTATCTACAGAGGAGCTAACTTTTAATGCTTCCAACGATTCGCTGACACGCACTTTTCCTTTCTACTTCAACCATCAGACAAAGCCCGTCCAAAACCAACTGGAATTCAATGGGGCTTATAAATTGGGAGGATTGGAAAGCAAATTTGTTATAGGCCATTCGTTCAGTTTCTTAGATAGGAAAACATTTAGAGGGAATGTTTTGGGTGAGGGGGTAAACGCTACGGTTGCTGTAGTGAACCCTATGCTAAACCACGGCAATATCTATGTAGAAGATACCCGGTACCAGGCCAGAATGGAAATGGTTAACGGATTTTTTGGACAGCATTGGACAAAACTAACGGATAGGTTTAAGCTACTGATTGCCGCCCGTGTAGATGTATTTAATGGGGAGTATTACACTAACCAGGTAGATGTTGAAAGAAATGTAACTAGTGAAGGTGAGGTAAGCAAGCTCAATCTTTTAGTACCTACATTTAGAGGTGGTTTAGTTTATGATGCACATAGGACTACTACAATATATGCATCCTATAATAACTACTTCAAACCTTCCCGCACAGTAGCCCCAAATGGTGAAATGTTTGATCCTGAAAGAGGTTACCAGGGAGAGCTTGGCGTCCGATTCGAAATTGAAAATATAGCTGTCAACGCTGCGGCTTTCTCTTTGGTAAGAACAAATATTCTTCGGGGATTGCCCGGAGGCGGTTTTGCCAATATAGGCACAGGCACTTCTAATGGGGTAGAAATAGATATACAGGCTAAAGTTAATAAAAGCCTGTCTGCCTCCTTTGGCTACTGTTTTGCTCAAACAAGGATTTTAAGAAACAAAGGTGATGGGGTAGTTAATCCTAACGAAGGCAATAGATTGCCTTTCGCACCGGAACAAATTGGTAACGCCTCGTTAATTTATAATTTCTCCGACACCAGATTGGAAGGCTTATCATTGAGTGTAGGGGGGAGATACGTTTCTGAAAACTTTACAACTGAAGCAAATAATCATGCACTTCCATCATATTCATTGTTAGATGGCGCTATCGCCTATAGTTTTTCAAAGTACCAGTTAAGGTTGAATGTAAATAATATTACAGACCAATTTTATTATAGGGATGCTATATTCGGAAATCAATTCTTTGTAGGCCCATCACGGAACTTCATGACCAGTTTTATTGCAAGATTTTAATGAAGAATAAGCCGAATAAGATAAAAGTGATAAAGGCGGTGCAAAAAGTGCACCGTCTGTTAGGCTTTGGACTTTCCTTTTTATTGTTTATCTGGTGTTTGTCCGGTATAGTTATGATGTTCCGGGGGTTTCCTGTCATTGATAAACAAAAGAAGCTTGCGTTTAGCAATTTCAATCTAAATCAAAAACAATTATTGCTCCCTCAGCAGTGTTTGGAAGCCAACAATATTACGCAGGAAATTTTGGGCTTTCAGATAAGTGCCGGTTCAACGATACTATACAAGTTTATAGACCTTCATGAAAATCAACATGTCTTCGACGCCGAGACAGGCTTACGTCCCGTGATTGATGAAAAAGCAATACGAAATATAATTAAGGCTACGCCTTTTTTAAAAACTGCACCAATCAAGGAGGTAGAACAAATTTCAGCGTTGGATCAATGGACTCCCAGCACAAAGTTTAATACCCATTTGCCATTTTTTGTAGTTTCTTTTGCTGATGATGCAAGAACACAGGCTTACTTTTCTTCTTTTACCGGCGAACCAATCCAATATTTGAACGCTTCAGATAAGTTCTGGGCCTGGCTTGGTGCCATTCCTCATTGGATATATTTCAAAGATTTGCGTATCCGTACAGCGCTTTGGAGAAATGTGGTCATAGTGCTTTCATTTATGGGAATTATGTCCTGCCTGACAGGAATAGCGCTCGGCATACAAAGAACTTACTTGTCGTGGAAAAGAAACAACCGATTGACGCCCTACAAGAAATCACTCTACAAATGGCATCATGTACTTGGTTTTTCATTCGGGCTATTGATATTTACCTGGGTCTTGAGTGGCTTCTTTTCCATGGCGCCTGCAAAAATGGAGACCTCTACCCATTTGACGACGCACGAGAAGTTGAAATGGCAAAATGGAAGCCTTAATATCAGGGATATTAGACAGGGTGAGCTAGAGGGATTGATCGATCTTATTGCACAAGAAAAAAATATCGGGGAAATTGAATACAGCCAATTCGATCAGGATAATTTCTGGCTTTGTAACTACAAAGATATGTCTCAAAAGAGGTTTCATTATATAAACGGTGAGTTTGTACTTGGCCAACCATACGACAAAACAAAAATTACCAAAGTTTTAAGTGAATTATTTCCGGAAAAAGGTATTGAAAAAGATGAGCTGATCGCTCAATACGACAACTACTATTACGCTAAAGCGGGAGATATACCCTTGCCGGTTCTTCGTTTTTCTTTGAGCGATAGAAGCCAAAGCCTGGTGTATATTGATCCGAATGGAGCCCGGATAACAACCATCAAAACCAGCCAAAACCGGATCACGCGATGGCTATATATGGGTTTGCACTCCCTCGATTTCAATACCCAATTTTATAAAAGCACGGTATGGTATATCATT
>LXQK01000062.1 GCA_001683905.1 Marivirga sp. ANT-B6 | reverse complement strand
GCGCAGGAACTTTAACAGGAAGTTTCAGGGCGTTGTGCCGGCACATAAGGCGCTGGCCCGGTCGTTGAATGTTCCTTTCGTTTTTTTACTGAAGGCCTATGGTTATGAAAAGTTTCACCACAAGCTGAAGACAGCTGGCATGACCTCATTGAACAAACCTTCTTCGCACTATGGCCTTTCATTGATATTGGGTGGTGCCGAATCTTCCTTATGGGAAATTACCTCACTATATGCGGGGATGGCCAGAAGTCAGGCAAATTACTTTAAGAGGCCTGCGGGAAAGCAATATTCAGACTCGGATTACTTCCCGAATTATTACCTCGCCGGTAAGAAAGAGGCTGGAGATAGCCCACTAAAAGATAAAGGAAAGTTTGGCGCAGGCGCCATCCATCAGATGCTGCAGGCTATGAAATTAGTGGTAAGGCCAGATGAGGAAACAGGTTGGGAAAGCTTTGCCTCCTCACGGTCTATTGCCTGGAAAACAGGCACCAGCTATGGCTTCAAAGATGCGTGGGCCATCGGAATAACTTCCAAATATGTGGTGGGTGTATGGCTTGGTAATGCCGACGGAGAGGGGAGGCCGGAGCTTACGGGCGTAAAAGCGGCCGCTCCTTTGCTCTTCAACATCTTTGAGAGTCTGGATATGAGCAAACCATTGCCAGCGCCCGTAGGAGGCCACGTTTTATTTCAGGTATGTACCAGCAGCGGCTTCAAAGCAGGCTTACATTGTGAGACAATTGTTCAGGAAAGCCTGCCGGCTATAGCCGAAAGAGCACCCGCGTGTCCCTATCACCAGGTGGTCAATTTGGATCAGGGCCAAAGTCGCCAGGTGAATAGTTCTTGTTATCCGGTAAATCAGATGGTGCAAAAAAAATGGTTCGTTCTCCCCACAACGGAAGCGTCTTATTATAAGCAGTATAATCATCAATATGTGGAGCCGCCGGAATTTATGCTTTCCTGCGCTGATAACGCGATTCCGATGGAGTTTATGGAATTGGTATACCCACGCAACTATACCCGACTCTATATTCCCACAGAACTTGATGGCACCAAGGGCGAGGCAGTCTTTGAAGTTGCCCACCGGAGCACGACAGCTACAATATATTGGCACCTCGATGAGGTGTATATCGGGGAAACATCCACACTACATCAAATGGGGCTGCAGCCGACGAAAGGAAAGCATAAGCTACACCTGGTCGATGACAAGGGAAGAGAGCTATCCCTTTCTTTTGAAGTAATAAGCGATCAAAAAGCGCTTAACTACTAAACGCTTTTTGATATAAAAAAGATAGCATATGTACAGCAACCTACCTCCGACTTATGACTTCTTTTTTCTAACTATCAGATATACGATAGAAGCCGTAACCAGGGAAGAAATCGCCACTTTCTTCACCACACTTTTTGGATTATGTTTCCATTCTGCTTTCATGCCTTTTTCAGCATAAATATTAGGAATTTTCCCACGAGAGAGATCTTCAAGCACGCCCTCTACTACCTGAACACGGTCGGCCAAAAGAAGCGGAATCCAATGGGCGAAGCTGCCCTCGCCATATTTAAATGCAAGACGCCTGATCATACCACTTAGCCCTGTTGGTGGTACCGAGGTGCCAAAAACTGCCGTTACATTGGGGCGTTCAGTGGAATGCAGCACTTCTATATCAATAGGTTGTTGCGCTGGCCTGTCCCATGTATACCCGTCATGTTCATCGTTGGTACGATTCTTCATTGGGTATGTGGGGTCGTTTTTAGGGTCTGCATCTATGCCCCAACCTTTCAATTTCGATTTATCTTTAAGGGTAATATCCATTTGAGTTTATATTTATCGTTCTGAAACAACCAGTACTGGTTTGATACAATTATCTAATTTGTCTGCAAAAATCCGATAGGCATCGGAGATTTCCTCCAAAGGGACATGGTGCGTTATCAAAGCCTTTGGATCGATAATTCCATTTTGAACATGATCGATCAGCCGGGGGAGAAGGCGCTTCACTGATGCCTGGTTTCCGCGGATGGTAATTCCCTTGTTCACGACATTCCCTATGGGTATGAGGTTTCCTGTTGGGCCATATACACCTACGACAGAGACGATACCTCCTTTTTTAACGGAATTGATAGCCCAATTTAAAGCCGTAGCAGAACCAGCCTGAAGCAAGAGCTTTCTTCCTGTAATGGTTTGCATAGTACTGCCTGCTGCTTCGGCTCCTACCGCATCGATACACACATCAGCACCTAGCGAGTCGGTCGTTTTTTTAATAAACAAAACAGGATCCTCCAGTGACCTGAAGTTATACACCTCGCAGTTGGCATAATTCTTAACAAATTCCAGCCTGTATTCGATATGATCGATCACAATAACCCGCCCGGCACCAAAGAGCCAGGCACAACGGGCCGCCATAATGCCTATCGGGCCAGCACCGAATACGACTACCGTATCGCCCTTCTGGATACCACCCATTTCAGCTGCCTGGTAACCGGTAGGAACTACATCAGTTAGCATCACCGCATCGTCAGGGTCCATTCCCTCGGGAATTACCGTAGGGCCAACATCGGCGTAAGGGACCCGCACATACTGCGCCTGGCCACCATCGTATCCACCAGCAGTATGGGAATATCCAAATATGCCACCAACAGCAGTAGCCTGTGGATTGGCTTCATGGCAATTTCCATATAATTCCTGTTTGCAAAAGGCACACTTTCCACATGCAATATTGAAGGGTACCAACACATTATCGCCAACCTTTATTTTATGCACATCATCACCTACTTCTTCTACTACGCCGGTAAACTCATGGCCAAAGGTCATCCCTACGCGGGTATCTGGTACATTGCCATTGTATAAATGAAGGTCTGAGCCACAAATACAGGACCTGGTGACCCGTACGATGGCATCTTCTGGATGAAGTATTTCTGGCATGGGTTTTTTGTCGACTCGGACACGTTGTGGCCCTCTATAGTTCATTGCTAACATAAGTTCTTAAATTTAATTTAAAAAGCCTGACGGGTAAGGTGTAACTATCACAGATTTATCCGTTTTTTACCTTATTTGACGGTTTAATGAGTTATTAACCGCTAATAACATTGAATGTTTCCAAAATGTGTTTACCATTTCCATATTTCCTATTAATGTATAAGTTGGTAGGAGATTATACTTTTGAATATCTTACTTTGGGACAACTCGTTCCTGGAAAATTAGGCAGAACGGAGCTTACGATTCCAAAAGATAACTGATCTCCAGACGTGCTGATCTTAAACCATAAGCTACTTTTTCAGAAAACCTCTGATATTTTTTATATCTTACGCTTTTAAAATATCGGAAATAACAATGAGAAAGACAGGCTTTCATGTATGTATTATACTCTGCAGTATGACATTACTTAGCTGTACCAGTGATCCTAAAAATTCTAAAGAGGCAGACGGGGCTTCCATGGAGGATAGAGCCAATGAACTGGCCCATCGATTTATCATTACCGACGGCCATATTGATTTACCATATCGCCTGAAAAACCGGATGGAGGATGTTTCTGTTCGTACTGAAAATGGAGAGTTTGATTACGTGCGCGCCAAAGAAGGTGGCCTTGACGCTCCGTTTATGTCGATATATATTCCAGCAAAGTATCAGGAAACGGGCGGGGCAAAAGAGGTCGCCGATACCTTGATTATGATGGTAGAAAAGTTGGCAAAGGATCATCCGGATAAATTTGCTTTGGCCAACAGCCCCGATGAAGTAGTAGCAAATTTTGAAAAAGGCCTGGTTTCTTTACCGATGGGCATGGAAAATGGCGCACCCATTGAAGATGATATTGCTAATGTGCATTATTTCCATCAACGAGGTATTCGCTATATAACCCTTACACATGGAAAAGACAACCAGATTTGCGATTCCTCTTATGATACCACACGCACGTGGAATGGGTTGAGCCCCTTTGGCAGAGAGGTCGTAAAGGAGATGAACCAGGTAGGTATTATGATTGATGTTTCGCATATTTCTGACAGTACCTTCTATCAGGTAATGGCGCTTTCCAGCCGACCTGTTATCGCGTCGCACTCCAGTTGCCGACATTTTGTGCCGGGTTTTGAAAGAAACATGTCGGACGATATGATAGAAAAACTAGCCGAAAATGGGGGTGTGATTCAAATTAATTTTGGGTCAACTTTTCTAGATATTGAGGCCCAAAAAAGCCAGGACGCCCTGAGAGACCATCTTCTTTCGTGGGTAAAGGAACAGGGGCTGGAACCTTCCGACCCCAAAGCCATAGCTTATGCAGACGCATATTTCAATAAAAATTTTAAATTTTCTACGGTAAGCAAAGTTGCCGATCATATCGATCATGTTGTAAAGATTGCAGGTATAGACCATGTAGGCCTGGGCTCAGACTTTGATGGCGTAGGGAACACTTTACCCGAAGACCTCAAGGATGTTTCCGACTATCCTAAGCTTATTCTGGAATTGCTTAAGCGCGGGTATAGCGAAGAGGACATCGAAAAAATATGCTACAAGAATGTTTTTCGGGTTTGGCGGGCGGTAGAAAGTCAGCCGACATCATGAGCTAAGTTTCCGAACTCCTTTAAGGTCCTGGGAATGACTTTGCATTCTCGCTATGATAGTTTCGCTGTTAAACCTTCGAAAGAAGCAAGGTAAAGAGTTCCCGGGCAAAGAAAGAATATCTATGCCATGGTTTTGAAGACAAAATGAAGTTGTAAAATTTTTAATAGATATAACGAAAAGCAGGTGCGGATAAAAATATTGCCTGTGGTGAGGGCACAGGCAATGGGTGGGTGATACTGGAATAAAGACTTCCGAAGTTTCAAAAACTTCGGAAGTCTTAGCAGCATTTGGCCTGAAAGCTGTGAAAAAGTTGCTTACGGACGAACACCGCTTTTCCTTCGTTGTTTTTTCCATACCTCGTTGGGTGGGAGAAACAAACAGAGCGTTGGCCTTTTGCGCTTTGGGGCAACTTTAAGCGGATGGCTATTCGTAAATATCCTTTCGGTGGCCTATTTTCCTGATTTCAACCACTTTGATAATATCTTCTAAAGAATAAACTACCCGATAATTGCCTACCCTGATGCGCCATAGGTTTTCACTGCTCCCTTTTAATTTTATACTCCCTTCAGGACGCGGATCACCTGAAAGGGCGTCAATCGCATCAACTACCTATTTGATCATGGCGGATGGCAATTTAAAAAGCTCTTTCTGGGCTTTTTTCTTAAACTTGATGTGGTACACTATAGCTTGCCTGCCGTTTTTAATTGCGCTTTCACTTCTTCCCAGCTAATTTCATCATCATCTTTTCTGCTTTCAGCAATGATGGCATCCAGTAAATCTTCTATTTTACTTTGATGCTTTTCCAGTTGTTCTAAATCTATTTGCACAAAACGCTTGTTAAGGGTCTCGTCTGTTATAAATGTTACGCCTTTCATATATTTGTATTTTTGATCTGGTAAAGATAACATTTTCGGTTTCACTTTAGGTTTCATTTCTAAGAATGATAATTTTCCAAGTGCTTCCAAATGTTGGGTCTTGTAGCGTTCTTTTCCCGATATGCTCTTAAACGTACCAGCGCAGGTTCTCCTATGCTAGAAATGGAAAGTAGGACTCTGTCCGGTTAAGTTTATAGAAAGCAAAATATGAACACCAAATACAGGTTTACGGTGGGAATCCTTGTGTTCATAAAAAAGCATAGGAAGACTTGCGCTAGCTTTCTGGTTGGAATAACTTCTCATTGGGATTTTAGAACCAGCAAAGCATATATAAAATAGTACATTTATGAGATTTCAAATAATACGAGACGGGCACGGAAAGAATGCAGGGGTGTTTATTCCTATGGAGGATTGGACTTTAATAAAAAACCAATACCCCGATATCGAAAATGTTGATATAGGTTCAGAACAATGGGAGAAAGATTTGATTGATACCAGGCTTGATGCCATTGCCAAAAGCCCTGACCAATTGAAACAAGGAGAAAACCTTCTTAATGAACTAAAGCGTAAAATTTAATGGCTTACCATTTACAGTATTTTGACGAAGTAGAAATAGATGTAAATCAAGCAAAAATATGGTACAAAGAACAAAAGGAAGGGCTGGAAATGGAGTTTGCGGCAGCCATTGAAAAAGCCATTGAGCATATTTTAGAAATACCTACTGTCTATTCTGTACCC
>LXQK01000061.1 GCA_001683905.1 Marivirga sp. ANT-B6 | reverse complement strand
TTCGGAACAATTCGGAACAAAAATTTCAAACTTTGGCGCAATAAAGCATAAAATCGCTGAAATGGCTGTAAAAACTTTTGTATCAGAATCTGCAGCATACCGCGCAGGGCAAAATATAGATGATGCCTACGAAATGATGGTTGCAGGTGGCATGGCTGAAGCTGAAGCCAAATTGAAATCTGTTGAAGAGTATGCGATCGAATGTGCTATTTTAAAGGTTCATGGATCCGAGACGTTGGATTATGTAGTAGATGAAGGCGTACAAATTTATGGCGGCATGGGCTTTTCGGCAGATGCTCCCATGGATAGGGCCTACCGTGATGCCAGAATCAACAGAATCTTTGAAGGTACCAATGAAATTAACAGGATGCTTGCTGTAGATATGATTTTGCGCAGAGCAATGAAAGGTACCATCGATTTGATGAAACCTGCCATGGCTGTAGCAAAAGAACTGACTTCTATCCCTGACTTTGGGGCTGACGAAGATAGTGGCTTTTTTGCAGCTGAGAAAAAGGTATTGAGAAATCTTAAGAAAGCCGGCCTGATGGTGTCAGGGGCAGCCGTTCAGAAGCTGATGCAAAATATGAAGGATGAGCAGGAAATTCTGATGTTATTAGCAGATATGTTGATAGAAGGATATGTTGCAGAATCTGCACTATTGAGGACGGAGAAATTGGTTCGCGCTAGAGGCGAAGAGGCTTGTAAACATCAAATCGACATCGCAAGAATCTACCTCCACCATGCTACCGAAAAAATCAGTTCGGCAGGCAAAGAAGCGATATATGCTTTTGCTGAGGGAGATGAGCAGAAAATGATGTTGATGGGATTAAGGAGATATACCAAGATTGAGCCATTCAACTTAAAGGAGGCCAGAAGGAGATTAGCTGACTATATCATTGAAAAAAATACCTACCCCTTTTAGAGCACAAAAAAAAGTATCAAAAAAGCCATTTCGTCGAGAAATGGCTTTTTTTGCTACCGTGCGTGATGGGTTGCTTTATTTTTTAGCTGAGGTATTGCTGGTGATTGGGGGAATGATTACATTATTAACGGCATGTATTACACCGTTATTCGATGGAAGATCAGGACTGACAATCGTCACTTCTGAAGCCATGATCATATTGTCCATCAAATGGATAGTGAGCTCCTGGCCATTCAAAGTATTAATTACCATTCCGTCGGCCATATCATCGCTCATGATCCTTCCTTCCGCAACATGATAGGTCAAAATGGCCTTTAAACCTTCTCGATTTTCCGGTTTTAAGAGCTCATCAACTCTGCCGGCAGGGAGGGATTCAAAAGCTTCATCTGTTGGCGCAAATAAAGTCAAAGTATTTTGGGAGGTAAATGTATCTGTTAGACCTGCCGCTTCAATAGCCTGAACCAAAGTATTGAACGAACCATTGGTTCGTAATACCTCCATAGTAGTACCTGCTCCTACAGTTTCCGGAGTGATGACCGCTTCATCCATAAGCAAAATGCTATCTGCCTCTATATTGACGGTTTCTTTTTCACTAGATCCGCCACAGCTGAACATTGCGAAAGATAGAAGAACGATTACAATTGATAATAAGGTAAATTTCATAATATAAAATTCTTTAATTCAGAGGGTACAACCGTCTCAACGATCATTTTGTTTCGAGTCTACTGGGCAGAAGGAATGTTGACCTGGTCTATGATATATACCATACCGTTGCTGGCCTGATGACCCTTGGGTTTTACGGTTGCTTTGTTTAAACGAAACTGTCCGTCGTCCAAAGCATGAATAGAAACGCTTTCTCCCGAAAGGGTCTTAAATGACCGATGACCTTCCAGGGAATCCAAATAGATGGTACCCTCTACCAAATGATTTTGCACCAATTTCCTCACCATTTGTTCATCATTGGTACCGAAAGGGTTGGTGGGAGATGATTCGAGACTTTCAAAAGCAGCATTAGAAGGCGCGAAAATAGTATAAACTTTATCGCCTGAAATATCTTCGCCCATTCTCGCCTGATTGATTAAGATATTAAATTTGGTAAGGGAAGGATCTTTCGATACTGTTCTTATCAAATTTTCAGCATCTTCTGTATATGCATCTATTCCAAGATGATTTTCCCCTGGTACCTGATTGAAAACCGTATCACTATCTCTTGAAACGATTTCAGGGTCGTTAAGTGCTTCCTCTTTTCTACTACTATCGCCACAGCTGACAAGAAGGCTTACTAAAAATAACATGAATAAATTACGCATAGTTTTATCTTTGGTTAATAAAACCAGCAAAAAATGAATATGTTTAAGTTAGGCTGTTTTTAACGGAAGTGCTACTTTTTAGAAGAAGCAAGGATAATTAAACCGAGAATGAAAACTACACCACTAATGATAACGGGTACTATATTACCCTCACTGACAGTGATGTCGAGTCCAAAAAGGCCGAAGCTTTCGGAATCATTGATGTAATTGATTCCAGTATACAATAAAGCAATAAGACCGACAATGGTTAAAATAATTCCTAACGTTCTGTTCATGGAGTATGAGGTTAAAAAAATGAATAATTTGTGATGTGTTAGAAATATAAAAAAAATAAACCGGATTTTAAATTTTTTGACTTGATATCTATTTGTCAAATAATATTGTTTAGAAAGTCATGTTGAAACTTAAAAACTTTGTCCATAGTGATGACGTTATTAGACTGATGTGTAGGTCTTACTTTCCTCCTCCTACGGCACCTATACCTATTAGCATATGTCATTCTGGACTGATATTAAAAAATTGTTCGTAAAAAAAAATAAATCATTTTCTGAAAGTCCGAAAGTTAGTTTAAAAGAGAGATTCCAGGCACTTAAAAACCTTCCCGAATTTTTCAGGCAGATTTGGAACACTAATCCTGCGATGGCGTTGGGTAATTTGGTTTTGCGTCTGTTCAAATCCACAATACCTTTCCTTATGCTGTATGTGGGGAAACTCATCATTGATGAAGTGGTATTACAAGCCGACGCTGGCGCGGCACAGGATTTCTCACGTGTATGGTTCCTGATCGGTACTGAGTTTGTCTTAGCCATCGTCTCTGATCTTCTAAGTCGGGGTATTGCTCTATTAGATAGTCTATTAGGAGATCTCTTTTCTAACAAAACCTCTATCCGCCTGATGGAGCATGCTGCATCACTGGATCTGGACCAGTTCGAGGATGCTGAGTTTTATGATAAACTGGAACGAGCGCGACGGCAAACGCTAAACAGAACCATACTTATGTCGCAGGTTCTTGGGCAGTTGCAGGATGCCATTACTATGATGATACTTGCTGCTGGTCTTATCGCCTTTTATCCATGGCTGATTTTTTTACTCATTGTTGCCGTAATACCAGCATTTTTAGGCGAATCTCATTTTAACGAACGCAGCTATTCGCTGGTACACGGGTGGACGCCGGAGCGGCGCGAGCTTGACTATCTACGTTTTACAGGTGCCAGCGATGAGACCGCCAAAGAAGTCAAGATTTTTGGCTTATCTTCTTTTCTTACGGATAGGTTTAAAGTTTTATCAGATCAATTTTATGGAGCAAATAAAGATATCGCCGTAAAAAGGGCTGGCTGGGGCAGTTTTTTTGCCGCCCTGGGAAGCGCAGGCTACTATGCGGCCTACATATTTATCATATTTGAAACGATCAACGGCAACATCACGCTCGGATCCCTTACGTTTCTTGCAGGCTCATTTGCCAGGTTAAGGGCGCTGCTTGAGAGCATTTTAAACAGATTTTCTACTGTAGCGGAGGGAGCTTTGTACTTAAAAGATTTTTTTGAGTTTTTTAATCTGAAGCCAAAAATTGCCCCCAACAAGGCTTCTGTTCCTTTTCCTAATCCAATTCAACATGGGTTTGTTTTTGACGGTGTAGGGTTTAAGTATGAAAATAGTGAGAAATGGGCGGTGCGCAACCTTAGCTTTTTATTAAAAGCTGGCGAAAAACTGGCACTGGTAGGAGAAAATGGTGCTGGAAAAACGACCATTGTAAAACTGCTTGCTCGGCTTTATGACCCTAATGAAGGAAGAATTTTATTAGACGGTATAGACCTAAAAGAGTATAATCCTGAAGACCTTAGGAAAAATACCGGTGTTATTTTTCAGGATTTTGTGAAGTTTCAACTTACGGCTTCCAATAACATTGCGGTGGGACGCATAGAAGATAAGGGGAATGAGACCAAAATAAGAACATCTGCCGCATTAAGTTTAGCCGATACCGTCATTGACCAATTGCCAAAAGGTTACGACCAGATGATCGGTCGCCGTTTTGCCGAAGGGGTAGACCTCTCAGGTGGCCAATGGCAGAAAATTGCGCTGGGTAGGGCCTATATGCGCGATGCACAATTGCTTATTCTTGACGAACCTACTGCCTCTCTGGATGCCCGTGCTGAACATGAGGTATTTCAGCGTTTTGCAGAACTCACCAAGGGTAAATCTGCTGTGCTTATTTCTCACCGTTTTTCTACTGTGAGAATGGCCGACAGGATCCTGGTTTTAGAAGATGGACAAGTGCACGAAATTGGAACTCACCAGGAACTGCTAGCAAAAGAAGGGCGTTATGCAGAGTTGTTCCGCCTTCAAGCCCAGGGCTATAAATAGCTTTAAAATGTCGTATATGCCGTTTCTGGAAGTTTCTTATCTACGTTTATAGCTGTAATTTTTCTTTCACCACGGTCTCCCGATAATTTTATTTTTCCGTAATCCTTATAATCTTTCCACGGCGTAGTGAAGTCAGGGGTTTCCTTAGCGGCCTCCCTGAAAAATGACCATTGGGTTACCACTTTCGAATCCTTATCTACATAGACATGGTACTTGTTCTGCGGTGTTCTGCCTACACCTTCAAAAGTTAGCTGTAGGACATCTGCGGGGGCTCCTGCCTCAGTGGTGTCTTCTTTTATATATGTAAGCGTAACACCAGAATCTTTTAATTTATAGGGCATGACCAGCCAGTAAGAATCATTGATCCACATACTTTTCGCCTGCTCAAGGTACTTTTTAACGGAATCAGGCTGTGTTAAAAGTTGCCCATCTTTCATCACTTTACCTTCCATAGTATGGATATTCAATAAGGCCTTGAACTTGTTATCGGTAGTCTCTACCCTGACATTTCCCGTGTACCTATCCCATATCAAGGTTCTGGCATTAAAGAAATTCCATGAAATATGCCTTGTTTTGTCCCAGGCTTTTCTTCCACCCATTGCTTCCATCACTTCATCTGCAATAGATATTGCCTTAACATCCGAAGCTGTCTGATTAAATCCAACCATTGGTGGATTATTTTCAGCATGTTTTTTCGATTGCGCTTCTGTTGTTGAATAAGCCATAGCCATTATCAAAGCCAGAAAAAGGACGGGGAGATATTTAAAAGTTTTGTTCATTTTTAATAGGTTATTTTGTAAATTTACATCAGGCAACCATTTTTACTTTGCAGATTCAAAATCAAGGATCTAAGGTTTGATAAAGTTAAACATTTAATTTTGAAGGCGAATAATTATTAACTTATAAAAAATGAAAGGGTTTTTTGAACACGAGTACCTT
>LXQK01000060.1:6662-11533 GCA_001683905.1 Marivirga sp. ANT-B6 | reverse complement strand
AAAGTAGCGTCCCAGGCTTTAAGCGCCGATTCGTACTTCCAGTAAGCGCCCTCCCCTGCTTCGGCAGCATCACTTTCGTGATTTTTTAAGATCCTTTTTTCGCCGGCTACCGCCCCTGTATTTTCATGATTGTAGTGCCGAACCATTTTTGTTAGCGCAATTTTATTCACCATAGCATTGGCATCGGTAAACACCACGATGGGAGTGTTCACATATGACATTGCACGTGTGATGGCTGCAGTTTTTCCTTGCCTGACTGGCTGATGAAGATGTAGTATTTGAGGAAATCGCCCGATGATATCAACGGTTTTATCATCCGAACCATCCGAAACAATAATTATTGCCAGCTTGCCTGGCGGGTATTGCAATGCAAGCGTATTTAAGATTTTTTGTTCTATACATCCCTCCTCATTATAGGCAGCGACTAGAACAGTAACCGGCGGAAGCGCCTCCTCTGTAAGGCAGGCCTGTGAGACTTCATCACCAGCTCTTAATTTCACAAGCACAAACAGTATTACCCCATATCCTATGTGGGTATAAAGAACAACGATTACGCATATCCAGAAAAAAATTTCTATTAATGACATTTTTTAGAAGCAGGCATTCATTGCTACCTGCTATAGTTTACTTTACAAACACAATCAAAATATATATTCGCTTTCATTTAATTATAGTTTATGTAGTTTTGAAGACGATACAAGGTCCAGATAGAATATTCTTCATGCATACATACTTTAAACGCAGAAACAACTTCAACACTTTTCTGTAGAACCCCTGGCAATGTCAGAAAAAAAATATTGGTTACAAAGTAGCTTTTTTACCATGATGCATCGTGGTATCGATTTTTTATTGGGTTTCATGGGTTTCCTAATCCTGGTAAGAATTTTTGCGCCGGCAGATTTTGGCGTATGGGTTCTGATGATTACCATCATTTCTATTATTGATGTAGCAAAAATCGGCTTCTTACAAAATGGAATCATCAAATTTTTGATGAACCAGACTGAATTAGAAGCAAAAAAACTTCAAACATCGGCATTGATTCTCAACACCATCTTGACATTTGCCCTGATCTTTCTTCTTTGGGTTGCTGCTCCGTATCTGGAACATTGGCTGAATGCCCCAGGGCTGGCATCGATTATAAGAATCCATTGTTACGTATTGCCTGTATTAATTCTCCATACCCATAACGTAATTTTAATGCAGGCTAATTTCAACTTCAAGGCTTACTTTTTAGCTGGCATTGCCAAAAGCTTTCCATTTTTCCTCATTCTGCTATTGTTTTATATTAGCAATGCTCCTTTAAGTTTAACTACGCTAGCATGGTGTCTAAATGCCACTTTTGCTATCGCCACGATGACGTCTTATCTTCAAGTGAAGGGAAACCTTCATATCGGTTTGTTTTGGGACAGATACTGGATCAGCAAAATTTTCCATTTTGGAAAATATGTCTTTGGCACCAACCTCGTTTCGGTACTTTCCAGCGCCCTGGATAAATTTTTTCTTGGCGCACTACTTTCGCCAGTAGAAGTCGCGCTGGCCAACACAGCCGGAAGGGCCTCTAATCTAATAGAAATTCCAGTGAATTCTATTGTATCCGTAGCGTATCCTAAAGCAACAGAGGCGTACGAAAAAAATGAATTGACGAAAGTAAAGGATATTTATGAGAAATCAGTAGGGATGATGCTAAGCTTCACCATTCCGCTATTTATCATTATCTTCCTTTTTGCTGATGCTATCATCTTATTGATAGCCGGAAAGGCGTATAGCGATGCAGGAGCTTTTCTAAGAATTCTGTCCTTTTTTGCCATTATTAAGCCGTTCGACAGGCAGGCAGGCGTGTTTTTAAATGCCATAGGAAAACCTGGTGCAGATATGCTCCTGGTAATTTGTCATTTTACGATCACCATCCTGTTTTCCTGGGCCTTTATTGTTTGGCTAGGATTGATTGGTGCTGCCTACGCGATGGTAATGTCGATGTGCATCGTCTTAGCTGCAAAACTTTTTCTTCTACATAAATTTATACCTATTGAACCCATGAAACCGTTTACATTAGCAATTAATAATTACCCGTACTTTTTTAAATACATTATAAAAGGATTTACAAGGGCCGAAAGTTAAATGATAAACCTCAATAATTTGTTTTGATGAGATTAAAGATCTTAAATGAAAAATAAAATAAATATACTTATTTGGGGAGTTCCAATTTTTTCCATAATAAGTATCTATTTATTTTATGCTGTTAATATACCTCCCGAGAAATTTTTATGGCATTTTGCTTTGTTGCCAATACTTATCCCCGCTGTCCTGCTCATCAATATAGTCCTTCTGTTTGTTCTGGCTATAAAGAGATCCATGGTTACCATTTTTCCTTTGTTCACAATTATATTTGGTTTCGGTTTCATTAGGTCCACAATAGCCTTTTCACCGCAATCAGTCCCTCAGCGTGCAGGCTTTACCTTACTCAGCTATAACTTAAATAGCTTTGCGCTGATCAAGGATCAGGCAAATAAAAACGACTTCAATCGGTGGCTGTCGGATTATTCTCCGGATATTATCTGCTTTCAGGAATTTTATAAGAACGATAGCATAGATTACCTTTCGAAAATTGCAGCTTTAGGATATACCTATTACTATTCATCGAATAAAATTGAATATAAGGATTCCGAATTAGGGGTGATTATTTTTTCAAAGTATCCAATCATCGAACATGGGGAGGTATTATTTAATGAGGAAAGCTATAACAGAACGGCATACACCGACATTAAAATTCAGGAAGATACAGTTAGGATTATCAATACCCATCTTCATTCCATCGAAGCAAAAGGAATACATCCCTTTCATGCGGGTGATTCTGATACCATGAAAGAAAATATAATCGAACTGTTTAAAAAAGTGAAAGATGGACTTTTGATACGAAGCAAACAAGCCGATAAGTTGGTTTCTTTCATTCGGGCCAGCCCCCATCCGGTGATCATCTGTGGTGATTTTAATCAGACGCCTTATGACTATGTGTATCAGACCTTCCACAAGAATCTGGAAAATAGTTTTGAAAAAGCAGGCAATGGATTTGGGTTTACCTACGGTGGAAAAAGTTTATTCTTCTTACGCATCGACCACCATTTTTTTGATAGAAAATTTGAAGTAAGCGACTTCGAAACCTTACGACATATTAAATTTTCCGATCACTATCCTCTGGTAGCAACGTACCACATCAGCAAATAAATTGAGCCGCTGGCGTTCATATGTTTATTCTACCCTATAAACTTCAATGTATGAATCCTCATTTAGCCTGGGTGCCAAAAATCTGTCATGCATCTTGTAGTTTTTCCCGATACAGTCATAAACCTCCTGTGGATAAAAATTATTGAGGTCAGGGATAATCTCAAATAGTATAATGTCGTATTCTTTTTGATTGATTTTATGGCAGAACATATCCACTTCTTTTTGAAAAATAGCAACTCCCTTATGGAACCACAATGGTTGGTCAGACGGAAGCCTATACCCGAACTCGTAAGCTAGCGGTGTAAGTTCTGACATATTCAGTACCCTCACATCCTGTGGTGAAGTCATGAAAAAAGGCTCTAGTCTCTTAATCCCCGCTATTGTTTCTTTAGGAAGCTTCACCTTTCCAAATGATTTTAAGTCGGAAACGACCCAGTCTGCCCTATCCATTTTTACCGTGTCAGTAACAATAAAGGTATTTTTTGAAATTACATCTTCTGGCAATTCCTTAGCAGGCAACATGCCTCGTACCATATTACCTAAGAACCTGTTCCAGAAAACACCCGACCACCAAAAAGTTATTACTAAGCCGGCGATAATGAATAGATAGATCTTTTCCAGCTTGATATGAGAAAAATTTAAGGATAGGATAAAGGCAAAAGCAAAACTGTGAAAATAGATATTGCCATTGATCGGTGTATAGCTCGTCACCTGGATAATCAATGCCTGTACCAGCACACCTAAGGTGATCAGGCTCATCAGGAAAGCAGGCTTATCATTCCAGAAGGCGCGCCAGTTTTTGAGTTGATAAAAAATACCAATCACGACGAAAAACATGTAAAATTTGATCCATGGTGAAGCCCCAAATAATTCATTTAAAAAATCAAACAAATCTACCCTTGAATAGTGCGGAAACTGGCCATAGTTAAACCAGTATAAGAAGCCGTGATTTAAAAATGGCAATACAAAAAGAGCAACCACTGAGGCCACCATCAGGCCATACCATACGATATCCAGATATTTTCGCTCCTTGATTAGATGATAAAGTAATAGCGCAAGCGAAAAAACAATAGCCAGGCCTCCTCCATCTTGCTTGGTAAAAAAAGCCAGTACGGTGAAAAACGCACTCAGGAAAAGATAGAAATAATGCCACCTGCTCCTTTCTTTCAGCATAAACATCACCAAAAAATTAATTCCTACAAGCTGAAAGACAAAGACCGTGTGGTTGTACCAGGGCCAAAAATTAATCAAAGTATAAGACAGACAAAATACAAGAATGGAAAAGAAGATCACCACCGGTCGTATCTTTAACAGCCTTAAAATGGATTGGAAACTAATCAATGAAATAAAGTTGATGAGCACTTGTACCTTTAACAGCGTATATACAGTAGGCCCGAATAGCTTGAAAAAAATAGCCGGCAGGATCCAAAATCCAAATCCCATTGGCATGCCAAAATCTTTAAACGGCACCTGACCGAGATACAATCGATAGGCGCCTTCCCATGCCAGGAAGAGATTGATTCGGAATGGAAAGCTAAAAAAAAGCGGGAAAATGCTACAAAAAACAATCAACGCGTAACTTAAAATCATCAATTGCTTCGCGTTTAAGATTCTTTCCATCATCATCGTTTTTTTATTGTAAAGGACAT
>LXQK01000060.1:0-6522 GCA_001683905.1 Marivirga sp. ANT-B6 | reverse complement strand
GGGTAACCAGAAACACCACAAGCCACTGATTCGATATATCCATCCCATAGGCATAATCATAACCAACAAGCTTTACATTATTAAGAAGAAACCTCTGGCCTATCCAAAGGATAAGTACACAGATAGGAATACAATAAAGATAAAAAGCTGGCTTATGCAGATATTCAATGAAATAACTTCTGATCCCTTTAAAAAACTGTAGTGATACAATGACAACCCATGGGAAAAGCAGGAACATGATCCGGATTTCATTAAATCTACCGCCCAAAAACGTAGTCGAGAAAACAAGCAGAAAGACCCAGGGTAAGGACGCTTCGATGAGGGGTAATTGAGGTGATGATATTTGCTTCCACTTAAAAATTCCAGCCACGATTTGAAAAACGAAAGGCAGCCATAAAAACCAAAAAGTGACAAAAAGAAAAAAAATGGATTGTAGTGGGTTTTCTAAGTTATAGCGCATCCCCATATCTAAAGCACCATATCCCGTAAAATCTGCATGATAAAGCAGGGAAACCCAGCCTATAAAGGGTAAAATAACGGCTAAAACTTTAAATCTGACATCTGCCTCTGTAAAAAAAAGGTAGACAAAGGGAAGGATAAGCAAAGTTTCTCTACAAGACACGCCGAGGCCAGCAACCACGAGAAACAAAAGATGCCAGCTCTTTAAAATACATAGGAGGCCTAATGATAAAAGAAAAAAAGCAAGGGTATCCTCCTTCAAATGCACGGGAAGCGTGTATGCCATTAGAATAGCAGGGCACATCAAATAGATGCAAGAACCAAAAAAGGCATAAGAATGGTCAAACCTGCATGCGCGTACTAAATAATAAAAGGCTACTACTGAGGCCAATAAAAATAATAAGCTATAGCCCAGGTAAGTATAATAAAAAGCGGCGTTTGAAGGATGAAAAAAAGCGTAATAGGTTCCCTTAACAATGGCTGCGAATAGAAACCGGTATTTATATGGTGGATGGTGGCTACTCTCCCATTCTGCCAGGTTTCCTGGTGCAGTCCAGAGTTCGAGGGCAAATTGTTCATAATTGCCGAGATATCCGTTTAAAGCAAAATTATTGACGAAAAAGATCAGCACCGCTAGCAGGCATAGCAGCAGCAAATAAAAATAATGATGATTTCTTAGCGACACTTCAGGAAATAAGCTTTTACTTGGGTAAATGTAAATTTAAACATGCGCTCTGATGCATGAATAGCCAACCTACCTGACAAATATCATATTTAAGTGCCATTATATATAATAACCTTAAAATTTTTCTTTAAAATTGTATGATTTTATAACTGACCAACCTGTGCTATATCTTCGCTTAATTAGGGTTAAACAATGGGTTAAAAATTTTTTTATCTTCATTCCAGCATTTTTTGCGGGCAATATCTTCGAGCCTGATAATGTACTCAGGCTAGTGGCTGGATTTATCGCCTTCAGTTTTATTGCCAGTGCGATCTACATTATCAATGACTACCTGGATATTGAAGCTGATAGAAAACATCCTGTGAAAAAAAATCGGCCCCTAGCTTCGGGAGCTGTTTCCAAGAGAAACGCTATCGTTTCGATGGTAATATTGGCCATTGGCGGCCTTGGACTCTCCTTTTATTTGTCCGCTGTATTTTTTGGAATTGTAATTCTATATTTTTTCCTCAACATCGGCTATTCACTAGGTCTGAAGAACATTTCGATCTTAGATATTTTCATTGTCGCTTCAGGGTTCTTATTCAGGACGCTGGCAGGCGGCATATTGGTAGGTGTTCCTGTCTCGCATTGGCTGATTATTATGGTTTTCTTGCTAGCCCTGTTTCTGGCGCTTGCCAAACGACGCGACGACGTGCTGATGTTTATTTCCTCAGGAAAAATCATGCGGAAGTCTTCGCAGGAGTATAACCTGGATTTTGCCAACTCAGCGCTTACGTTCTTGTCGGCTGTAATTGTGGTAGCCTATATCATGTACACAGTGTCTGATGACGTCACCCTAAGGCTGCATACAGAGTGGGTAATATATACTAGCATTTTTGTATTGGCAGGCATCCTCCGGTATCTGCAAATCATCTTCGTTCAAAAAGATAGCGGCAACCCAACCGAAGTACTTTATAAGGACAAGTTCATCTTAGTCACTATTTTAGGATGGATCCTTGCGTACTTTACAATTCTCTATTTACCTGGATACCTGAACGTCTAATTACGCCAACACTTTTAAATTGTATCGGTACTTCATAACTTTACAGCCTCATGAAAAGCATATTAATATTAGGAGCTACATCGGATATGGCAGTAGCGATAGCGCATGAATATGCTGCAAAAGGATTTAGCATAGTGCTTGCGGCAAGAAATACCGACAGGCTGAAGAATTTTCAAAAGGATCTTGAAATCCGTTATAGTGTCAGTGTACGTTTGGTTAATTTCGATGCTTCAAAGTTCGAGGAGCACGAGCAATTTGTCAGCCAAATGGAAGATTTACCGCCAATCACGGTTTGTGTATTTGGATACTTGGGCGATCAGCAGGTGGCGCAGGAGCATTGGAAAGAAGCCCAGGACATCATCAATACAAATTATGTTGGAGCTGTTTCGGTATTAAATCATATTGCGCAGCACTATGAAAAGCAGAAGGCAGGATCTATAGCCGGCATAAGCTCGGTGGCCGGCGAAAGAGGCAGGCAAAGCAATTACATTTATGGAAGTGCTAAGGCAGGTTTTTCTGCGTATTTATCGGGTTTAAGGAACAGACTCCATTCTGCGGGTGTACATGTTTCAACCGTTAAGCCCGGTTTTGTGAATACTAAGATGACAGACGGATTAAATCTTCCGGGCCCGTTGACTGCGCAACCTAAGCAGGTCGCCAAAGCTGTCTACAAGGCTATAGAAAGTAAAAAAAACATAATCTATGTCTTGCCGATCTGGCGATGGATCATGCTATTGGTAAAGAATATCCCTGAAGGCATTTTTAAGAAGCTGAAAATGTAACCCCTGTCTCATTATCAGGTTCCTAACAAATAACGGCTATTCTCTCCAAAGAGGGTTTTGACCAGCCAGACAAAGCCGACAGAAAAGAAGGAAACGACAGTAACCAACACAATAAGGTTTAAGGTATCAAGGGTGATCTCTGGCCAAAATAGTGCTGCAACCTTTTGAATGGCGATGATAAAATAGAGGTGAATAAAAAATATCCCAAAGCTGTAATTCCCAAGATGCTTGAAAAATAAAATGTCAGCTTTTAAAGCATAAAAAATCCTCACCAAAACAATGGACAAGATGGACACCTTCAGCTTCCCTAGATTGATCATTAACGGGTAAGATTGTCGTGCTTCCTCAAAGCTTTTTACCTTGTTCTGATCTACCATCTCCGTAACTTCCATTACACCGATACCCGCGTAGACCATCAGTAAGATCCATACCAAATATAGGGACATAGCCGTTATCTTGTCCTTGAACCTACTAGTACCCATACCCAATAAATAAATCGGAAAAAAATGGATAAATGAACTCAATATATTAGAATAGTATCCAAATCTAAACGTAAATAAACCCGCCAAAAACAAAAAAGGGAAGACAAAATAATAAAAGTGCGGCCGGTCGAGGAAAAGTAGTAGTGGCGAGACCAGATAAAACATGGTAATCATCGGTATAAACCAAAAAGGGCCAAAATGCTTTCCTGTTAATATCATATAACCCGCTTTAACAATATCGGACGAATCGTTGAGCTGGGAAGGAAGCCAGATAGAGATACTATCATCCAGAAAAAGCTTGTCGATAATCGGTAGTATGGATACACATATATAGGGAAGGATGATATATTTAAATTTGGTTTTTAAATATTTCCCATAGTCAAAATAGTTTTGATACAGATGTTGAAATAAAAAGCCGGCAATAAAAACAAACAGTATAGTACCATTTTCAAGGATGGCACTACAAATCGCCCTTGGCAGGTCACCACCACCCCATGGAAAAGCCAGCTGGCAATGCAGGCCCACAATAATTAAAATAGCCAAACCCCTAAGATTATGTATATAAGGCAAGTAGGCCGGTTTACTAATTTGACGTACGGGGGAAGATAATAACATCAATTTAGGTTGGGAGTTGGTAATATAGATTAGAGAATGGATTTGAGCATGGTTTTAAATAAGGATCATATAAGCCTGTAAAGCTTATCTTCTTGTGCATATCCATTTTATTCATAAAAAAGGAAGTGGACAATAAAAAATTACCCACAACCTGGCTTCTGTAATCGAGGTACTTGTGATGATAAGGCAATTTAAATAGCGCGTTAGATAGCAAGTAATGCGCGCGTATAAATTGTTGTTTGGAAGGACTAAAAACCGACCAAGCCTGCCTTTCTTCGGCTACTGACAAGTACTTTTGAACACACCCTTCCTCCAACGGTAAAGTGGCAGTATCCTCCTCGATCATCTTTTGTAAAACCTGATTAAAACCCGGTGTAACTGCAATCCCAGTGAAAGCGACGGCTATTCCTCCAGCCAGATACTTTAAGAATTTCTTACGTTGCATGTTCAGCGTATTTTAAGGTAATTTCGAAAAATGATAGAATAACCAACTTTGCCTCACAAAACATTCCGTACTTGCTTTAAAACATTTTTTTCTATAGTAAATGTAAAAAAAACTGATGGATAAGATAAATTATAACTTATTTAAAATTGAATCATACAATTGATGGAGATAAATGGGAACCACTAACTGAAGAAGAAACTTCATATTTTCAATGGTTAACCTATATATTTTTTAGTGAAGAAAGGGCAATCAACTGAAACCATTACTTTTGTTCTACGCATGCTTGAAATTGAAAAATCTGATATTATTATTCTATCCCTTTCCCGCTACGATGCTACCTTGTCGTCGCCTGCATTGGCCCTTGCAAAGGAATTCTCCAAAACTAATCGCGTTTTTTTTATCAATCACCCATATTCTTTTAAAGATGTGATCGCAGCATCCTTTAAGAAGAATGCGAAAACAGCCGGGGCGAAAATGCCATGGTTGAAAGGTAAATACAAAATTGTTCAGGGAAAAGATTTTGTATTTACTGCAGTACAGCCTAAACTTACCCTACCAATCAACTTTTTACCTCCTGGAAATACCTACCAACTGCTTTCGAAACGGAATGACCGAGTGATACGCGACACCATCCGCGACCTTGTCCGGTCTTATCATATTCAACAATATGTTTTTATCAATGCATTCGATCCCTTCTATATGCAAAGCTTCCCACCGGGTATCTCTCCTCTTCTAAAGGTTTATCTCTGTATGGATGATATAAGTCAGGAAAAATATACAGCGAGGCACGGCGAGAGGCTGGAGGCAGAAATTATCGAAAATTACGACCTTACCCTTACCACATCTAAGGAACTACAAAGGCTAAAATCAGTGTATTCCAGGCACGTTTATCATTTTCCCAATGCAGCCGATTTCGGTCTGTTTGCGTCACCCGCTGCACAAAAACCTGCCAGGCCTATCGGCATCCGGGATATTACTAAACCGATCATCGGATATATCGGGCATATAGGCTCACGTATCGACTTCAGATTAATAAAGGAAATTGCACACTATCACCAGGACAAAAGCGTGGTGATGGTGGGGCCGGTAGCTGATGCCGGTGAAATTCAGAGGCATGGTTTAGATCGATTAGACAATGTATATTTTGCGGGGCCCAAAACTATAGCGGAACTTCCCGCTTATCTCCACCATTTCAGCTGTGCAATCATCCCGTTCCAGTGCACCGTGCTCACTAAAAGTATTTACCCTTTGAAGATCAACGAATATCTGGCAGCAGGTAAGCCCGTAATTTCAACTTCATTTTCAGAGGATATAATGGGTTTTCAAGATGTTATCTATCTATCGAAAAACGCCAGTTCCTTTATTACAGACATTAACGTAGCGCTCACTGAGGATAATGCAGAACGAATTGAAGCAAGGATGTTGTGTGCAAGACAAAACACCTGGGGAGCCCGCGTCATGCAGTTCTGGAAGATCGTTAACCCACATTGCAGAAAAAGGAGCAAAATCTATTTATTTTAGATTATTTTTAAATGCTTAAGCGAGAGATTTCTGTAGGGAGGTACGGACAATTATATTTTCTATGATTCTAGTGGCTTTAAATTACTTTGTAGTACACAAGGGGTGTTCATTATTTGTTCAAAATTATGGACGTTTGCCCAATGTATTTCAAAATGTCATTGCGTAAAAATCCGGATACCCAAGAGCTGAGTGGCTATTACAGGTTGGTGGAAAGTTATCGCAATACAGAGAACAGGGTATGTCACCGCACCATTCTCAATGTTGGTTTTATAGATCATTTACCAGCCGAACACCTCAATAAAATACAAAAGCATCTTACGCATCGGGCGGAGGGAAAAATTTCTCTGTTTGAAGAGCAGGATATTGAGGTCTTGAAATATACCGAAGTCCTTTGGGAAAAGATCATCAGTGATAAACGCTTAGACTTACCAGAAAAGGCCTTTGAAAAACGGCAGCGTTTGGTGGACATGGACACTATAAAGCATAAATGA
>LXQK01000006.1 GCA_001683905.1 Marivirga sp. ANT-B6 | reverse complement strand
GTTAAGTTAGCATTTTAATAAAAACACTAAATTAAGGCATATAAATAAGAAAGAACAAAAGAGAGGAATAAGGTTATTATATACGCAGAGACTATAGATCTCGTCAACATTGAAAATCCCCTCTCTTTTCTACACAGATTTCGTACAGTTCTATGAGGCTTTTAGACCTCGATTTTAAGTCGTTGAAACTCGCGTAGGTTGTCCTTTCAAAAAAACATTTTCTTATGAATAAAGATATTAAATATTTTGGAATAGACATTAGCCATTTGGTTTTTGATGTCACAGATTCTGATGGCAATTACCACCAGTTTAAAAACAATCTTTCTGGCTTTAAAAAGTTTGCAAAATTCTTAAATACTGAGAGTCATTGCGTCATGGAAGCTACAGGTTATTATCATTATCAATTAGCCTATTATTTACTTGAATCAGGTTTTAAGCTATCGGTTGAAAATCCATTATCAGTAAAACGTTTTATACAGATGAAACTCTCGAAGATCAAGACCGATAAGAGTGATTCCAAGCTTATCTGTGAGTACGCAAAACAAATTGAGTTGAAACTATGGCAGGGCAATTCTAAACATCAAACAGAGTGCCTTCAAATGACCAGACTCCTTTCTGTATATACAAAACAAAGCACCATGCTGAAAAATAAATTACATGGAGAAGCTGTTCTGGGGAATCCAAGTAAAGCAGTTGTGGGATCCTTGAAGCGCAGTTTGAAACAAGTTCAAAAAGAAATGAAAACCTTGGAAGAAAAACTATTGATATTAGTAAAACAAGTGCATCAAGATGTTTTGACACGTCTAAAAACCATACCAGGTATTGGGAACAAAACAGCTCTTATGTTGGTTGTCCTGACAGATGGGTTCGAGCGTTTTACAAGCGGAAGCGAGTTGTGCAGTTATGCAGGTCTGACCCCAGTAATCAGAAAAAGTGGAAGTAGTGTAAATGGGCGAAGCAGGATAAGTAAAATAGGAAATCAAAAGCTGCGTAATTTATTATTTATGTGCAGTTTTAACGCATGTAAATACAATAAAGCTTGTCGAGAAATTTATGAGCGAATAGTAGCTAAAGGAAAGAGCAAAAAACTGGCATTGATAGCGGTGTGCAATAAACTATTAAAACAGGCCTTTGCTATTGCTAAATCAGGGTTAATATATGACGATACCTATAGAAGTACTTTAGTGAAAAATTAATACATTTTTACTTGTTTTTTACCACAGTACTTTGTTGTAAGCAGGCTGTGTGTCCTGCGTTTCCACAGGGTACGAAGATAGTAAGTTCTTTGAAACTGGAAACATAACTTTTACAGAGATGATAGGCTTTGTACTGAAACGGAAACGAGTTGAGCCCGATTAAAACGGTAACCTCAGAGGTCTCACGTAAGGAATAGGTGCAGAGAATTGGACTATCGGATAAGTGTTGTAGTACACTTTTCCAAACCGCCTTAAGGTGCTTTTGTTAAGAGCAAAGGTATTGAGCGTTAAGGTTAAAGCACCAAAGTCGCCCCGAAGTGTCGGGATGGCTATTGGTTGTATGGTGTTTATATGGGAGTTGAGCGAAAGCGAACCTATCGAAGACGTGTCGAAAATAACTTTTATCATATCAAAATCAAAGGGTAGAGCGGCCCTGCGGGACAAGCTATCCTTATGGGTAGAGACATAGCAGCTAACTACTTACGGGCTATGTGATATGCGGTATTAAGAGGGCAAGAACCATATATAGGCTCTGTAAAGGAACAGGAGAACCAAGACAGGAATGACAAGCAAAAAGAGCGAGAACCCCCTAGGGAAAAGCTTGAAAGTAGCAATGTTCTGTCTTAGGGCGGATGAAGCCGTAGTAGCGACCATACCCAAGAGAGTAGGAGTAATGACCCTGCGAGTGAAGGGCTTCACTAAATCAAGTTCATTTATTGTATAACAACTTAAAGAGATTTAAGGATGATTTTTAATGAAGAACACAAGTCGCAACCGATAACAAAGTTGCAAGTAAATGACGCTTTTAAGAAAATAAAAGCGAACAAAGGCAGTGCGGGAGTAGATGGTATTACCATCGAAACGGTAAGTAACAACCCGCGTAAATATCTGTACCCATTGTGGAACAGAATGGCTAGTGGAAGTTACTTTCCCAAACCTGTACGCCAAGTACTTATATCCAAGGGCAATGGTAAGATGCGTCCTTTGGGCATCCCTACCGTTTTGGACAGGGTGGCACAGCAAGTGATAGCTGCCGAGTTGGAAAATGATGTGGACAAGTACTTTAGTCCGAACAGTTTTGGTTACCGACCCAATAAGTCGGCACACCAAGCTATAGAGCAATGTCGAATCAACTGTATGAAAAGCAGTTGGGTCATTGACTTGGACATAAAAGGCTTCTTCGACAACATTGACCACGAGCTGCTGCTAAAATCAGTAGCCCATTACACACAAAAGAAACATATTCTGCTGTATGTAAAGAGGTGGATAGAAGCTGCTGTTGAACTCCCTGACGGAACCATCAAACACCCACAAGGAAAAGGCACGCCACAGGGCGGAGTAATCAGTCCTGTACTTGCTAATATCTTTATGGATATTGTGTTTGATAAATGGATAAGCAAAAGAAATCCCGAGAACAGCTTTGAGAGGTATGCCGATGATATCATTGTACATTGCAAGAATATCAAGGAGGCACTGCGGTTGTTGGAGGCAATAAAGGAGCGGTTCAGTACCTGTAAATTGGAACTGAACCGTGAAAAGACTAAGATAGTCTATTGCCGAAGAAACCAAAAACGCCAACCACCTTTTAAAGTTTATTATCAGAAATTTGATTTCTTAGGCTACACATTCAAACCGAGAATGGAAATGAAAGGGGGTAAAATTCGAATGGGTTTTACCCCCGCCATCAGCCAAAAGAGCATCAGTAGAATAACGGCAGATTTGTTCAGGATGAAGATACACCGATGGGTGCATTTTCCATTGAGCAAGATAGCCGCATTGCTACGGCTCAAAATACGTGGATGGCTCAACTATTACGGAGTGTTTCGTAAGTCCGAAATGCGTAGGCTGTTCAAGGTGCTGAACCAACGGCTTGTTAAATGGGTGCGCAACAAATACAAACGGTTTAAACGGAAACATTGGTATTACGCACTCAAACATCTTAAAGGTACAGCCAAAAGCTATCCCAATATGTTTGAACATTGGAAGTACGAGGGTTTTCGTCCGTAGTGACTTAGATTTAGAAGAGCCGTATGAATCGAGAGGTTCACGTACGGTTCTGTGAGAGGTTTAGGGGTGAAATTCCCCTTTACCTACTCGACTT
>LXQK01000059.1 GCA_001683905.1 Marivirga sp. ANT-B6 | reverse complement strand
AACAAAAATCAAATTATTTTATTATTAATTTATATGAAGTTAGAGTGAAGGTTAACACTTAAAACAGTAAAGTGCTGAAATAAAGGGAGTTATAAAATCAGAAAAAGAAGAGATTTTGTGAAAAAAATAGGTAACCGCTGAATAATTTCTTATTGATGATAAAACTTACGCAGGTAAGCTAATGCCAATAGAGGTAAATTCTCCCCGCTTGCTGGCGATCTTGATTGTACCGCCCAATTTTTCAATTGCTTTTTTGGATATGTAAAGCCCGAGCCCAAAGCCTTTTGCTGCATCGTTGGCCACGGTAAACATATCAAAGACCTTCGGCAATGATTCTTCAGGTATGCCTCTGCCATTGTCATGAATTAGGATCTGGATGGTCTCATTTTCAGCTTTTACCTGGACCTCCAGAAGGGGTTTGCGTTGAGGCGTCTCTAAATGAAAGGTGATGGCATTTTCGATAATATTTTCAAGCATAATGGAAACAAGCTTTCTGTCGGCATTGTAGTGTATGCCCTTGTCTACCTTAAGTTTAAATTTCATTTTACCCGTATCATTACTAGCTCTTAGCGAACTCCAAAGTTCTGCAAGTATGATTTCAAAATCTACAGGCTCTAGCATCTCCTGCGCAAAATTAATTTCACTTGCCATGACGAGTTTGCGCAACATCAGGTCCATGCGGGATGCTGTCTTATCGATTTTATCATAGATATTGGATACATTCAATTGGTTGGACTCCAGCCTAGCTATCTGAATAAGCCCCATAACACTGACAATAGGCCGGCGTAATGCGTGCGAAGATTGGTAAAGAAAGGTATCCAATTCTTCATTGATACGTTGTAGCGCCGAAGTTCGCTGTTTTACAACATCTTCAAGCCCGGCATTTAAGAGCTGAAGCTTTTCATTGGCTTTATATACCTGGTCCTGCGACTTTTGAAGACTTGCATTGATGGTTATAATTTCTTCCTGCTTTTGATTAATTTCTTCATTCTGGGCGTTGAGCAGCTTGTTTATTTTCTGTTTTTGGCGGCTGTTGATATAATAATAACCGCTAAAGAGGACGAAGAATAAAACACAGGCAATCAACAGATTATTCTGAAAACTCTTACTGTCTATGACGGCATTTTTAGCGATCTGCTCTTGTCTTAAAAGCTCATTTTCACTTTCTTTTTTATCGGTTTCATACTTGGTTTGTATTTCACCGATCTGCTCGCTTTTCTCTATATTAAAGAGACTGTCTTTCAAAGCAGCATACTTTTTAAAATTTTCAAATGATAATTTGTAGTCTTTAATGGCTTCATAATACCTATATAATGCATCGTACCCTTTTAGTTCAACATCTTTATTTCCTACAAGTAAAGCCAGTTTATTACCCTGTGTTATATTTTCATATGCTTCAGAAAATCGATTTAATTTGGTTAAGATACTTCCAATTTCCAGAAAGTTTATCGCGGCTGTAGCATTATTTCCAATCTCCTGAAAAATTTCCAGCGCGAGCTGTGTACTCTCCAGTGATTCTTCAAATTTCCCTTGATCATTATACAAGGCACCAATATTGCTCAAAGAACTGGCCATCGACATTTTGGAGCCCAATTCTTCAAAAATAGCCAATGCTTTTTCATGCTGTTCAATCGCTTCGTCATATTTCTGGTCCTCCTGGAAAAGGATTCCTATATTATTATAAATATTGGCGAGCATTGGCTTGTTATTCAGTTTTTCCGCTAAAGCTTTTGCCTTCAATTGATAATCCAGGGCAATGGCCCTATTTCCCTGCGAATAGTACAGGTTCCCCAGGTTTCCGTATATATTGGCCATGCCCACCAGATCTTTACTAGCTTCTCGCATCGTCAACGACCGGATATAATATTCGATTGATTTATTATAATTTCCCTGGTGTCTGAATATCAAGCCCAAATTACTTAGTGCATAACCTGAACCTACCTTATCATCGATTTCATCATAAATTTTCAATGCATCGTTAAGGTAAGAATAGGAAGTCTGATATCTCCCCTGGTTAATGTAGATAACGGCTGCAACGATATTTACATCCGCTAAACTCCGCTCAAGGCCACCTAATTCTTCATATACTTTAATAGCTCTTAAAAGGTGTACCAGTGCTTTTTCAGATTCATAAGCGTCATCGTACGCTCTGCCTGTGATATCTGAACTCCTTGCAATACCCTTTTTGAAATTTAGGGCTTCCGATAACTTCAAAGCTCTCTCGCTAAATTTCAAAACCTCTTTGGCTGGTGCGTAGTCTTTGTAAAGCCGATTGGCAATTTTATTGAGGACATTGATACGGCTGGTATCGGCTTTGGATGACCGCAGAATCTGCTGGAGGCTATCTAATGATTTATTTTGCGCGAGCGTACCGTACGCGCACAGGAGCAGCATAAAAATGGATAGAATAAAAGCTTGGCAAATATTTTTCAATCTAATTATTACATTTTAAACTGTGCATACATCAGGACAGGGTATCAATAGGATGACTTGACAATGCAATCGTTAGCACTCTTAATAGCTATTAGCATACATATCACAAGAAATATACAAATTATTGGTCATTGGGCAAATTATCAAACTGTTAGCAAAAATTTTAAGACGTGCTTTTTCAGTTTATTTTTCATTTAATGCCTTGATATTGACTTCGTTTTACGGATTTGAAGCGAGATAGAAAATCACTTTCACCCAAGTATCCGCAGGAAAATTTTCGTGTAGTAAAGAAAGATCTTTTCAAATATTAAGGGCAGAATTTACCGTTATCAGTGTGTTTAATTCTTTGCTGATGATTGTTTTTAGACCCTCAGAAGCTTCCAATAGCGGTAAACGGACCGGATTTTTGCATAGCTTCATTTGGCGAAGCACTTCCTTTATGCCAGTCGGATTTCCTTCCTGATACATCAAATTATTAATGCGTAAAAGCGAAAAGGCCATCTTGTTTGCCTCGATAAAATTTTCTTGCAAGGCCTCATGCACCATTTTTTTAAAAATCGAAGGGAATGCATTTGCCAAAACGGATATAACTCCCACAGCACCAGCCCCCATAAGTGCTGGTGTAAGTAGGTCATCTCCGGAAATTAATAGAAAGATTTCAGGCTTCTGGTTGGCGATCTCCATGCACTGCTGCATATTTCCCGAAGCCTCTTTAATGCCGATGATATTTGGATGTGCTGCGAGCCTCAAGGTCGTGTCTGCAGTAATGTTTGACGCGGTTCGTCCCGGTACATTATAAAGGATCACGGGTACCGGGCTGTTGTCGGCAAATAAGATGTAGTGTCGGAAAATACCTTCCTGAGTTGGTTTATTATAAGCAGGGCTTACCGAAAGAATAGCATCTACACCTCCAAGATCAATCTGCTTCAAATCTTCAACCAACTTTCTGGTGTCATTTCCTCCCAGGCCATATATAATGGGTAGTTGATGTGGATTGTTATCTTTTACAAATTGAAGAATTTGCGCTTTTTCATTGTCCGTGTAGTC
>LXQK01000058.1 GCA_001683905.1 Marivirga sp. ANT-B6 | reverse complement strand
ATTTTTTTTCAGCCACTGGTTTTTCAACCGGCTTTTCCACTGGTTTCACCACTTTTTTCTCCACCGGCTTTTCAACCGGCTTCACTGGTTTTTCAACCGGTTTAGCCGCCTTTTTAGTCTCTACGACAGGACTTTCAACGGGCAGCGCCTCAGATACCTCCTCGGTAGGCTCAGCAACAGGCTCAGCTTGTTCTTGTTGCTGCTGCTCTTCTTGTTGAGAAGCGGGTGGCTCCGGCGCAGGCTCTGCTGTGTTATCAGTAGGATTGGCCGGTTCCGGGCGTTGCTCCTCGCCAGAACCCGCATTGTCAAGTCCAAAATTCATCTCTATGCCAAATTCCGGCAATGGAGGATTCGGCGCGCGCCAGGCCATGATAAAGAAAAAGAGTATCAAAAGGATCGCATGTAGCCCGCCTGAGACTATCAATCCGATTCTTTTATGCTTCTTTTCCTGTTCTGACGTTTCTTTCACCTTATAGAGGTTTTGTGGCAACTGTTACTTTTGCTTTCAGTGAGGTGGCAATACCTGCTACTCTGATCAGGTGTTCTACCGGCACCGTTTGGTCTACGTGTAATACTACAACATTTTCATCACCCTGAAGTTCCCCACTCAGTATATTCTCAAGATTATCAATATCTACTTTCGTATCGTTCACGAAATACTGCAAATCTGATGTGATGGTCACACTCACTTTTTGCATGACGATCGCTGAACTTTTACTTGATGGCAAGCTAACGGGTAATCCTGAAGGTGTTATAAAGGATGATGTAAGCATGAAAAATATCAATAATAGAAAGATAATATCAGTCATAGATGACATGCTGAAAGCCGGATCTACCTTATTTTTAGATTTTAACGCCATTTATATGTTGTATGTAAGTGTTTGGGCAATTATTCTCCCTAATATACATTCACTAAACCGCAAATGTTGAGCCATTACCGCTGCTCCTGTAATAAATCTATAAAATCTATGGAGGTATATTCCATATTATGAATCACCTTTTGCACCTGTGAAACCAAATAATTATAGGCCAGATATGCCACAATTCCTACCATCAATCCAGCTGCCGTAGTAATCATTGCCTCATAAATTCCTGAAGAAAGTAATTTTGGACTCACCGAACCTTCCTGCTGAGCAATGGCGATAAATGCCTGTATCATACCGGTAACCGTACCCAAAAACCCGATCATAGGCGCGGCGCCTGATATGGTTGCCAGCAGCGATAGGTTTTTCTCAAGCCTATAAATTTCTATCTTTCCCACATTTTCTATCGATACCTCGATATTCTTAAGCGGGCTACCAATACGCGAAATCCCCTTCTCTATCATTTTTGCAATAGGGGTGTCGGTTTGGGAACATAGCAGGCGTGCACCAGTGATATCCCCGTTGAGCACCAGGTTTCGAATCTTTTCAATAAACTGATTGGGTGTAGTAGAAGCCCTTTTAATTGTTAATGCCCTTTCTACAAATATATAAATTGCCATGGCTGAGAGTAATACCAGGGGTATCATAAAATAACCTCCCAATAAAAAAAGATCCCATAAGGAGACGGCATCTTGCCCACTTTCTACCACCGTAGAATCAATTGCAGTTGTTGTAATTTGTAGAATTAGCATATTAATATTTAAGTACCCAGATATTTTCTCCGTAAGTTGATTTCAAATTTTCCAAATTGTTGGCTGCTTCAGAAAAACTTCCATGGTCTTCAACAGCCAAGCGATAATACCTCACCTTATTGTAAGGCCTGATAAGTTTCGAACTAATACCTTTGTTGGCCAGCGCTTTAGCTTCATCCAAAGCCAGATCCTCATCAATAAAACTACCGATTACGATGTACGAACGGCCAGTTCTTTGAGAAATATTTTCATAAGTTCCTACTACCGGTGTAGGGTCAGTATACTCCACAACAGGTTCTTCGGAATACTCTACAATAGGCTCCTCTACTACAACTGGCTCTTCGTAGGGCACATATTCTGCAGTTACAGGTTCTTCTGCCTCGTGGAAAAATAGGAAGTATGAACCTGCGCCAACAGCGACAAGCAAAACAATAAACAGAACAATAGCGGGCGTATAATTTTTTTCCTTTTCTACCACCTTTTTATGGCTAGAATCAGACTGCGTAAAGGCGGGTGCAATCGGTTCTGGCTGATTGTGGTTTATTGGCTCATACTGAACCTCGGGCAAACCGTATTCTTCATTTTCATCTTTAGGAATATCACTTCCATAGGGAACTGATTCTTCGTTGTTATTTTCAGAGTCTTTTAGCTCCATCATCTTATTTAGTAATTTAAAATTAACTGAGATTTATTATAAATTACTGTAAATTAAAATATTTTTTTTTCGCGGCAAAGTCTTTTAAACCAGCAGCTTAATCAATGCGCTCTTTTGGATGCTTTTAAATGTAACTTTTTATTCATTTACAAATTAAAAGGCATAAGTAGCTCCAATCATGACCATAATTCCCCGCGAAGGATAATTCAAATATCGTTGATAATTATTGTTAAGAATATTATTTACACCTATGAATGTCGAAAACTGCTTTGAAAATAAATAATCTGCTTTGAAACTAAGATCGACAATCTGATCAAGTTCAATCACCTCGTCAGTGCTTATACCTGGTGCTTTCAGCCCTCCCAGAATATTCAAATCTGCATTGAAGTGAATTTTATCGTATAGATTATAAGTTGAAAGCAGGGATAACTTAAAGGTTGGCTTATGCCACGGTTCGGCTACTGCGGCGGTATTATAACCATACAAATCGGTCCGGCCTACTATTCGAAACGCATTCGCTTTTGTATAACCCACCTCAGCAAAAAAGGTGAAAAGGCCGGTGTTATCGGGGTCGTAGATCACATCGAACTTGGCGGAGTCAGCTGCGTCGTTGACGAAGTAATACATGTTTTTATAATTCCCTACGGCTATCCCCGTGTTAAAGCTGATATTTTGCAATAGCATCCCTTTAATACCACCAGAAATTTCGATGGTTTTATTGGTATGGAAGATACCAATTTCAGGTGCTATAAAAGGATTTTCTCTAGCAAAGGAGTGTAACGTGTTTGCATTGATGTCGCCATCCAAAGCTCCATAAACCTGAAAATCTTCTGTAAGGTCGAAGGATATACGACCGAATGGGTACATATGAAGCTTATCAAAATTGGCTATGGTATCATTCTCATAAACAAATCCCAAGCCTGCTTCTACTTTAAACTGGTCTAGTTGAATCTCAAAGTTTGGCTTCAAACGAAATAAATTTCTGCTGATAGAAGTACCTTGTTTTCTGTTGATCAGGTAGAGGTCACTTCTAACGCGAAGGCCCAGAATATTGCCTACACCTAGTCCTATTCTGGTGTCTAAATTTAAGTTAACGATACCTTCTGAAGCATTGTACTCATCGTTGATATTGGAATATCCTGCATCAAGTTTATAAAAGAAGTTATTAATATTCGCATTTTGCATCGATGCTCTTACGCCAAAGGTGTGATATATCTGTTGAATATCTTTTCGATCAGGTGTAAGAAGTTCATTATTATATCCGTAGAAGTGATACAAATCGCGATGGTAGAAAAGCCCTCCGTCAAAGGCGATGGATGGGGTATAATATTTACCATTAAAATTGAGATGATTTTCACTGGTTCCGGAATTCGACTTATCTACCGGGCCGTTGCGGGACGACAGATGCTTTAAATTCACACCGTAACTATATTTCTCGTTTCGCTTGCTGTTAAAGAAACCCTCCAGGTAAGGCGTAAGATAATTACCAAGGCCAACTTTTACGAAGTTTCCGTAAAGCTTGGGAAGCTGCTCGTCTTTGACGGTCAGCACGCGAATCTTAGGTTCGATGTCGCTTAGTTGGTAGTTGAAATTTTTAAACCTAAATTGTTGCTCGTTTTGTCCTGCAACAACGGGTGGAGGTGGTACCTTTTCAAAATTTCTGTTGGCAGGGGGAAGTTCAATCTTTTTATCCTTCTCGATAATTACTTCTGTATCCTGGATTTCCCCATCTTCCCAGGTTCCCTGAGCCGCTGCCGAAAATGCAGTAGTCCCAAGAATGACGAAAGAAAAAATTATCCGATATATTCGCATTTGCTCTATGGCTTTCTTCATTTTCTTCAACTCCTAGTTTTCTATGACTTTATAGGTACTTGTATCCACTTGATTGGTTTTCCGGGCCTCTTTTACTTCCTTTTCCTTAATCAACAACAGCTTGTTTTTGGCAGCTTCTACTACCTTCGGGTCAGGAAACTTCTCGATCAGGGAGTTCAGCGTGGCTTTTGCCTGAAAAATTTCGTCTAAAGCGATGTAGTTATCTGCAACCAGCAAAAAGGATTTACCAAGCCAATTTTCGTATAATGAAAAATTGGTATTTAGGTCATACAGTGTTTCAATAGACTGTTTATAGTCCTTCTTTTTAAAGAAAACTTCCGCCATGAGATATTGGGCTTCGGCGCCATTTTCATCTTTTGCTGTATTAAGCGCATTTAAAAACTGGTCGATGGCTTCATCGTAGTTCTCTCTGGCATAAGCCGATTTACCCAGGAATAGCAACGCTTTATTTTGTGCATTTACGTTTACATTTCCTTTCTCCAGGATCAGATTGGCATAGCGGTTTACCGAATCGTATTTGTTAATCTTAAAATATGCCTCCATTAAGCTAGACCAGGCGTTGAACTGCTCCTTTTTATTTTTGGCGATAGCCGCCAGTTTGTAAGCATATTCTATCGCACGAGGATAATTTTGCGCCTGAAACTCAAGCTCTGCTATGCGTTGTATCGAGCGATTGACATGGGTTGTTTTATTTGAATTAACCACATCATAAAAGTTTTCTAAGGCACTACTGATATTATTCAATCGGTAATACGACTCTGCAATATAATATTTGGCCTCTTCAGCAAAGGGGCTTTTAGGATAAGTCTGCCGATAACTATTAAAACTCTTGATGGCATTGTCATACTTCTGGCTGAAATAAAGATTTTTGGCCGATTCAAATTCAATACTTTCTAAAGCTTGATTACCGGGATTAGCCCTTTTATAGGCCGTAAGGAATGGTTCGAACTCATCCGATTTACCCTGCGTAGTCAGCGATTCCTGCAATCCTTGCAATGAACCATTGGCTGCTTTGTGTGTGGCAAATTCTGATATTACGCGCTTGTAGTCTTTTGTGGCAGCAGCATGGTTTCCCAAATTTGTATAAGCAATGCCTCGCCGTTGTAAAGCATATGGAACAAAGGCGCTTTGCTTTTTCTGCTCTATCAGGTTGGTAAACCCTTTTATAGCGGCCTCATTATTTCCTTGCTCAAATTCAAGTTGCGCTTTGCCAAAAAGAGCATCATCTACATAAGGTGATTTAGGATAACTATTGATCACCACGTCGTAGTTTGTTTTAGCCATAGCATTATTGTTCTGCAGGCTGGCAACCACTCCCTTTTGGTGATAAGCGTAGTCCAAATCAGGGTTTTTCTGGTTAATGGCTTTGTCATAGTAATTTAGCGCGCTACTGTAGCTTTTTGCTGCATAGTAGGTGTCTGCTAATCGCAGGAGGGCATCATTGTAGAATAATTTGTTTTGAGCATTTTCAAGCTTATCTACATACGCTCTGAAATGACTCATTGCTTTGTCATATGCTCCGGTATTATAGTAAGCATATGCAATGCCATACCTGCTTTTAAGATGTAAATCAGACCGTTCCGATCCCGGCACCTGAAAAACACGGCCATAAGCAGCAATTGCTTCGTCATATTTGCGACCAATGCTATAAGCTTCCCCTGACCAAAAATTTGCCATAACAATATAATCAGGGTCATAAGGCATTTGTATAGACTTTTCAAACATTTGCACAGCATTATAATACTTTGCATTGTTAAAGTATTCAGTTCCTTTAAGGTAGGTTACCTTCTGGTATACCTGCTTTACCTTGTCACTCTTTGTTGGTAAGCTTTCAATATGTTTAATGGCCTGGTTATAGTCGTTAGAGTTTAGGTACGCATTGCTTAATAGTTCATTTGCTTCCTGTGTTTGGGTGCTTCGAGGGTATTGCTTGGTAAACTCCTGGAAAGCCTGGATAGCTTCCGTATAATTTCCAAGTTCGTAATTTACCTTACCATAATTGAAAGCAGCCAATTCCTGGATCTCTTGATTGAAATTGCTTTTACGCGCCTTGTCAAAGGCAGCTACGGCAAAGACATTATTTTTTTCCTTTAAATAAAGTGCACCAAGGTAATATGAAGCAAACTGGCTCAATGTATCGCTGGCTGTGGCAACCTGCTTAAAATTATCGATAGCCTTCTCATTCTGGTTATTGGCGTACTGTGCATAGGCAAGCCGGTAGACGATTTGATTTTCAGGTTTACCTGCTGCATTATCTACATATTGTTCAAAATATTCCGCTGCTTTAGCATAATTACCTTTTCGGTAATAAGCCTCTGCTGCCAACATATAAATTTCCTCTTCATTTTTTAGTTCCTGTTTGTTCTTCAGTACCTGTTCGCTGTAGGATATCAGTTCATCAAAGCGCTTTTGTTTATAATAGACATTCGCAATCATGTAAGGCACGATAGAGGCATACGCCTCGCTTTTCTCTGCACGCTGCAAGTCCACGATGGCAATGTCATACTCTCCATTTCTATAGGCGATATAGCCCGCATAATAATTCGCTGCAAATGTATACTCATTGTCGTAGCGCTTGATCTGGTTGAAATATTCCAGGGCTTTATCAAAGTTTTTCCTACTGAAATACGCATACCCAAGTTTGAAATTGATCTCAGCCTTCTGCGCGCTTGTAAGTTGCGGATTTTCTGCCTTTTCAAGGTATTGAATGGCTTTGGGATAGTTTTTATCTCTAAAGTAAAAATTACCTAAATCATAATAAGCCAAAATTGCCTTTGGATGTTTACCATGTTCTTCAATAAAACGCTCAACCAAATACTCCCCATCCTTATTATATAGGGCTAGTGCGGAATAGGCGATATAGTATTGGGCTTCAGTAGACTTAACGTCATCATTATTTTCCCTGATATACATTTCAAAGGCCTGACGGGCAGCACCAAATTTCTGTTTGTCGAGAAGCTCAAGCCCGGTTGGAAAATAATGATCATCGTCAGATTGTAGGATTGTCTTTTGAGCAAAAGAAGTGTGAAAGGTAAGCAGGGCGATGAAACTATATAAGAGGCTTTTGTACATAAATTACATGTGACTTATTCGCTATAGATAACTTTTTTTCAAAAAAAATATTATAAGAACTGTGTTTTAAAATCTGCAGCAATGATAGTAATTTTAAGGGTGTTTCGCACACAATGGAACAATAATAAATTAAATAGCGAGTCAATGCCAGCCTGAAAAAATGCCCTGACTATTTAATGCGCTGTTTCTATGAGCGTAATCCCGGCTACACATTATGTAATAATTTGAATACAAGCTCTTTTAGAATTTGACCTTCCTCCATCCCTGCGTTTTCTACCCCTTTTGATTGTAGATCGGCTGTTCTTAAATGATGAATATTGTTCACCATTTGTTGCGCATTGAAGTTGCGGGCTGCAAGCTTATATTCTTTCATTGCAAATGGACGGATCCCCAGTTGATCCATCAATTCCTTCTCTGTAAGATTTCTGGCCATTTGCAATGCCAGCACCTTACTAAAGAATGAAAACAAAAACGCAATTACGGGAATGACAGGGTTACTTTTCGTATTTGCTTCAAAATAGTTGACAATCTGATTGGCTTTTAAAACATCCCTTACCATCAAAGCCTTCTGGAGCTCAAAAACATTATATTCCTTGCTAATGCCTACGAACTTTTGTACAATGGCGGGATCGATTTCTGCCTTTCCATCAAAATTTAAAAGCACTTTTTCAATTTCATTGGCCATACGCTCCAGGTTGTTGCCAATGTAATCGGCGAGCATTTGAGATGCTCTCGGCTGTATCGTACATCCACGGTCTGCCACATAGGTTTCTACCCACGCCTGCACCTGGTTGTCATAAAGTTTTCTGGTCGTCACCAACACAGCAAATTTTTCTATTGTTTTGGCAATGGCTTTCCGCCCATCGAGCGTTTTGTGCTTGTGGGCAAACACCAGTATGGTCGATGGCAGCGGATTTTGAAGGTATTTTTCAAGGATTGAAAGGCTAGCTTCTTTACCAAAATCCGCTATTTCCTGCGCTTCCTTTACAATGATTACCTGCCGTTCGGCCATCATGGGGAACCTTCTGGCATTGGTTATGATGGAGCCTATCGTGGCGTCCTTGCCATACATTACAACCTGGTTGAAACCCTTGTCCGTTTCTGATAAAGCGTGCTTTTCTATATAATTTACAATAATATCTATATAGTAGGATTCTTCTCCCTGAAGGAAATATACGGGGGCATATTTATTTTTCTGAAGATCTTTAAGAACGCTTTCGGCAGTTTGAGCCATAAAACTAGCTGTATTATTTAATTATAAGGTATTATAAATCAATGAGTAAGGGTATAAGTCTTAAAGCTACTATAGCAACCGAATACTTG
>LXQK01000057.1:7980-10587 GCA_001683905.1 Marivirga sp. ANT-B6 | reverse complement strand
TTCTATGAAACAGATTTATTCGTTAAATTTTAAACTCCAAACTGGAAAAGTTAAGCAAATCTCAACAAAGCAGGCGATCTAAAGGACGTTGAGAAGGTGGTAAGTCTGGAAGAGTATCCTTACTCTGCTTTATTACCCGCAAACTTACCCTACCCCTCCTATTGCCTGGCTCCATGCTGAAGGTAATTACTGCACCTGCTTTTTTATTTTAGCCTACTTAATAAAAATTATATTGCTTTATAACTTTACCTGGTAAAGACGGTTTTCCCCCTTATAGATCTCTTCCAGCACCAGTTGATCATGAGAAACTTTTAATCCTGATACCTGATTAAAATCTTCCGGTATCGGGATAAGAAAACATGTAAAAGATTTTGTTTTCACCTCTCCGGCATCGATATATTCAAAAGAGTTGTGACCGTGGAATTTAGTGTCGGCAGCTAATAGCTCTTCATAAGAACGCCCTATTCCGGTAGTACCAAATTCAAGTCCTTTGGCAACAGGCTCTCCATTCTCCCTATGGTGCCAAACGTTAAGCCAGGGATAATCTGCAATTGTCCAGACATAGCCCAGCAGTAGGCCTTTTTCAGGTGTGGCCGCCGTAATCCAGCCATACTCCTCCCCTTCATTGAAAACATGCGTGGTAACGTAATTGGTTTCGGAAGCGGAACTTCTTAAATCCAAGGGGGTTTTTAAACTATCGGCGTAACCCTCAGGCCATGAAAAAGCAAAACGGTGAGGGTCAGGATATGAGAGCGACTGAAGAAAGCCTTGGTTGGCATTGGTATTAATAATGGTAGCGTTATTTAAAAAGGGCGGGCCAATGGTGCCATGTTGCACAATGTTGTATATCCTGCCTATGCTAAAGGTGTTTTTTACCTGCTCACTTACTTTAAATGCAGTTCCCTGCTCCAGTAGCTTTATTGTACGATTTATGGTTAATCCATCCATTGGCGCTCCGGCCTTCATTTCCAGAACTCCTGAATCCTGGCCTACGACTGTCCATAATTCATTAGAGGGCTCGCCATTATGTGGCACTCCGGCCGCTATCTCTGCTTCAGAAGGGCTTCCCCAACGGCCAAGACATAAAAAGTGTCCCTGAAATATAGCCCCATCACGGTTATTTTCCGGCATTTGCTCCCTGGTTAAGGTCCAGGTAAAAGGATTGAGTTTCTGCTCTTTCAAATGGAAATCTACATAAGAGCCACCATTTTGCGCTACGGCTACTGGATGAGCAACTGGTAAACAAGTGGATGAATTATGTGCAAAAAGGAGGGCATCTTGTTCTCAGCAGCCGTACTGGTCAGAAAGACAATAACGGGCATCTCTGGGAAACGCGGTTACTGTTACCCCATCTGATTCCATAATCCCGTTATGGTACTGCTCGCTGCCGAAAAGAGGCTGCCGGAAGCGGTAAGTACAGGCAAATTTGGCGTTCATTGCGAAGTTATGCCACAGCCACATCCTTACGGCACCCGGCAGGGGCTGGGCATTAAAACTGCCCCAGTTAATTTGCCCCGGCTGTAGTTCCATAATTCCTGTAAAACCTGTTTGCGACTTGGCCAGCTCGTTGGCGAAGGACATTTCCATTCCACTCCCTAGACGGTGGGCCAATGCCCCCTTAGGCGTGTTTAAATAAGTGCTAAGCGGGTAAAAGGTGTAGGAGGCAAAATCAAGGTCTTTCTGATTTCGGAAAATATCAACAGAAGGCAAAAACTTAAAATAAGCGAAGTTTGTGGTTATCCACTGATCTTTAGATATATAATCTTCCAGAATTTCAGCCTGGAAACGCAGGGAAGCGGCGAGCTGATCGGCATTAAACCGTTGAAAATCGAGTAGTGCGTGAGGATTTATGCCTTGAATGATCTCTTTGGCATTGGCAATGCGTATCTGGTTGAAATTATTGTAAAGCTGACTCCAGAAAGCATTACCCCAGGCCTTGTTAAGCGCCTCAATAGTCACATATTTATTTTTAAGCCACTCGCGAAAAGATTCCTGGGCAAAATCAGAATAATCATATAGTGTTCCGAAATGAGGTTCATTATCGAGCTGCCAGCCCCATATACGCTTGTCTTTGCCATAGCGCTTCCCTAACTCAATCACAATCCGTTCTATGTATTTTTTGTATACCGGATGATTTCCGTTAGCGTGCAGCCGGCTCCCGTGTTGCATCAGGCGATCGTTATCATCTACAAGTAAAATTTCAGGATGTTTTGAGGTTAGCCATGCTGGCGGTGTAGGAGTTGGGGTACACATAATAACTTTCAGTCCCTTCTGGTGCGCCAGTTCAACTGCCTGATCGAGCCAGTCAAAATCAAACTTCCCTTCTTCAGGCTCCATATTGGCCCATGCAAATTCACCAAAATGGGTAAATTCAAACCCCATGGATGCCATTTTTTTTAAATCGCGCTCCCACTGGGAGCAATCCCAATGTTCAGGATAATAGTAGGCCCCAACCTGCATCAGGCTTTTTGCCGGAAAATATTTTTCTCCCTTCTGGGCAAAGGTTAATGAGCTGTTTAATAAAAACAATAACAGGATCAGCGTAGATTTTTTTTTCATAAGATCTAAGTATAGGTTGCAAAAGAAGTAAATGCAGAGAAGCCGGAT
>LXQK01000057.1:0-7815 GCA_001683905.1 Marivirga sp. ANT-B6 | reverse complement strand
TCATGGTTTAGATTATTTAACCATGCGAAAAAGCTAAATTAGTAATAGAAACTAAATAAACATAATTGGATCCAGTGCCGGAAATTTTTTATATTCTTAAAGTCATGTTAGTTTATTTTTATTTCCGCCAGGTAACGACGGTGCGTGAGACCGAAGTAAATTGTAAGCAATGAAGCATTACTAAAGTGGAAGAAAGCTAAATTTAATACGCGATACAAAGGCCTTGATTGAAAAGGTCGAGATATACTCAAAATTTTAAACTTTTGGCAGCCTCTTTACTTAATCCATGCTTAAATGCATGATTATACTTTGACCTTGAGGCTGTAAATCAGCACTTTTGATCCTGTTGATAGTAATCTATTTCGGAATACAGCGTAATTGGATTTGTATTTAATTAAATTTTATTTTCAGGGTTTATAATTCTTACCGGCGAGTTAAGGGTAACATGCTGTAAGTCGTTACAAAAAAAAAGCAGACAATTTTATACTCGTTTTGCCGCTTAAGAGCATGTTGAATTTATACCAGTTACGCTGAAAATAAGCAATTTGACTCATTTTCACTTCCGCAGCGGCGCAGAGCAACCGCCAAAAGAAAAATTTAAAGGAGCAATAAAATTGTTTGCGAATTACCTCAAAGGGAGTTAAACACCATTTTAAATTGAGCATACTGAAAAAAGCTTTATACATCAGAAAAAAGTATATATACCCCGAAAGAATATATAAAAATTATGCAAAAAAATAACACCCCTTCTTTTCTGTACCCGTTGGTACTCAATATTTTACTTACCGCATTGATCATGACTGGATTCGACACCCAGACAGCAATTGCAAAAGAAGCTGAGGACTTACCCTCTCAAGTTACTGTCTCAAATATTTTTGATATTACTAATTATGGCGCGTTAGGCGATGGCACCACCTTAAATACTGTTGCTATTCAAAAAACCCTGGATGCAGCCGGTGAAAAAGGCGGGACAGTGGTGGTGCCTCCCGGGACTTATATGAGCGGTACCTTAATTTTGCGCAGTCACACTACTTTACACCTACAGCCAGGGGCAGTTTTACTCGGCTCACCCAACATTGAAGACTATATACACATGACAGCCGGGCACAACAAGGATCGCCAGCCTTACCATTTCATAGTTATGAAAGGGGTAGAAAATGTAAGCATCACGGGCACAGGTAAAATTGACGGAAATGGCCCGGCTTTTTGGAAGCCATTTGATGTTATGCCCCGCTGGATCTATGCAAAGGACAAGCGGGTAAGTCCGATGGTGGAAATCACCAAATCTAAAAACATTCGCCTCAACGATTTAACCCTCACCCGTTCTCCCGGATGGACTCTGCACCTGCACGACTCCGACGATATTCTCATCGATGGAATCCGGATCGACAATCATCTTTACAGCCCCAATGCTGATGGCATCGACATTACCGGCTGCCGAAATGTAATTGTAAACAACTGTAACATTGTTACCTGCGACGACGCCATTGTATTAAAAACTACGGTCGATAGCCGGTCGCTGGAAAATATTGCTGTTACAAACTGCCTGATTCAGACCAGCTGTGTAGCCTTTAAATTAGGGGATGAATCGGTTAAAGATATGCGCCAGATAGCCTTCAGCAATTGCGTAATATACAACTCCTCCAGGGCTATTGGGTTATATGCTAAAGATGGTGGCAATTATGAAGATATTACCATTTCAAATATTGTAAGCAACACCAACGCTCCTTTTATTCTCAACAGGCCCATTCAATTCATGGTGCAGGCTCGAACTCCCGGCACACCTGCAGGAGCTATCCGCAACGTAAGCATCAGCAATTTCATCTCCAATACCGAAGGGAGGATCCTGCTTACCAGCGAAACGCCTGGAGGCATCGAAAACCTTACGCTTCGCGACATCAGCCTGAGATATACTTATATTGAAGATCCTGGGCCTCTGGTAAAAGGAGCGACCAGCCATCAGTTTCCTAATTCCACCATTGATGCCCGTTCTGCCCGCGCCGCAGTAGTGGCCGATGGCGTAAAGAATCTCGTGGTGGATAACCTTCAGATAACCTGGCCTGAAAGTCCTGATACCATACCTGCAGCATGGCGACATCCTGAGCGGATAGAGCATGGGGGCAACCGCGTATTTAAACCGGATTACAGAAAAGTGCGACAAACCGAATTTTCGGTTTTTTGGGGACGGAATTTACAGGGAGGATACCTTTACGCCCCGTTGGCCCTGCCATCGGATGCTTCTCTGAAAAAGTTTGACCTAAAAAATAGCTCGATAAATATCAGGTAATATCTCAGAAATAGTCATGCTTTTACCATGGATTAAAAAGACACCTGTCTGAGACCATGGCTCATGCTCCACCAATCAATATCCGGATCGCATAAACGCTAAAAATATCGTTTTAATTTTTTGCTTCAAAAGGCAAAAAAAACACCAAAATTCCTTGCCGTTATTTTTATAATTTAAGTTTCGCAGCAACCGTTTTGTCACAATTTTTGCTTCCAAGGCAAAAATCCCCCAAAACTACATTTTAACTTTCATCAACCACGGGTCGCGCCAAAGGCATGGCTATGCCAAAACCCGTGGCTAATAACATTTGACCCCGCTGGGGTCAGTAGCAGAAATTTTTAAGATTTCTAAAACGGAAAATAATAGTCCTGCTTTTAACAACGCTGAGGAGGCTTATGCCCCTCTCATGTCCTCAAATCAATGTGCGAATCATGAGTGATTAAAATCAAATAGACACTTGGACAAGCAATGCTAAACGATTTTAGCGTCAAGAACGGCAACGCTAAGCGTGCTCACTTTTTTCGATGAATACTTATATGCAGACCTTGTACGTAAACGTACTGCGAAAATTTTTAATTTAATTACACCCTGATGGCTTAGAATGTGGAAGATAGTTCAGGACCAATTGCTATAAAGTAATTGATTAGTTACTTGAAGTAGCAGATTTCAATCCAATTTATAAATCGGGACAAATTACTAGCTAACTATCCGGACATTACAAGGCAATGCTAGTGCGAATCCACAAAATCAACATTCACTATTTTCAGCGCCTTACTTCTCGAACCTGATCCAGCGGCCGCCATTTGCTTCCAATTTAATCGCGCCTTTCACCGTCACTGATTCTCCGCTCGCTACGTCATGCGCCTTTTTATATTTATAGAAGGGAAATTTCATTTTCACCTCCTGTTGTTCATCCTGGAGATTTAGCAGGAAGTAATGGTCTGCCTTAGGATGTGCCAGGCGGTATACAATGGCGCCCTCGCACTGATAAGGCGACTGAAGATTACCTAAGACATAATTTCTCAACATCTTCTCCATCGCTTCGTTATCAGGCTTAAAACAGGCTCTGGCTGCCTCATAGCCCAAAATCACAGCCTGTCCTTTACCTAGCTGGTGCTCGGTAATAGCCGGCTTCCCATTATCAAAAGAAGCCAGCACCCTCGCCCCTTCTGGGCGAAGAGCACCAATAGCACCTGTTAGCAGCTGACCATTGAGCTGCCAGTTGCGGTTTATTCCCGAATACTGGTATTCGCGCAGAACAGTTCCAAAAAGATTGGCAAAGGCTGATTCGCTTCCCCTTGGCAGAAGGGCAGCATAGGTATCCATCCAGGCACCAGGCATATCCAACACCAGGCGCCCTCCATTTTCTACATACTTGGTTAAAATAGTAATAAGTTCTTTGTTAAGGGCCATGACTCCAGGGAGGTAGATAACAGGATAACGAGCCGCAAGGCCTTCCCGCAAGTCGTCAGGGTTTAAATATTCAAAAGGAATATTTCCATTGATGAAGGCCCTTGACGCTCCTACCCGCGCCTGCATAGGCAAATAGCGCAGACTGTCCTGTCCTTTTATTGATAGGGCCGTCCATAAAGCATCGTTGTCCCAGTCAAAAAAAATACCTACCATAGGCTCCTTATGGGCTTCCCAGAGTTCTTCGCGGAACTGCTGCATTCCGCGGGCTATTTTCCCTACTGCCACCGCACGATCTGTTACTTCGTTGTGATGATCCAGTAAAGCATATTCACCTACTTCGGCGCCGGCACTACGGACGCTCCAGCTCCACAAACCCCAACCTTTTAAACCTGCCGCCAGCATACTCAGGGTAAACTGCTGCATTTCCGCTGCGTCTACGGTAAAGCCTTTATTGTATTGTCCAAATTTTTCCCCTCCAAACAACTGGGGCCCGCCGCTGGTCTCCCAGCCTCCACTCCAGCCACCTTTAAACATATCGTTCATATAGCTGGACTGCATGTACAACGTTGGACCGAGCTCGTCGTTTACCTGGTCGAAATGCCACATAAAATGAATGGAAGGGTAAAAAGAACCCGACGCTCGCATAACATTGGCAATACCCGGAAAATCAACCCCAAAATAAGCTTGTGGCCGAAACAGACCGAGCTCTCCGCCTGCCCTAAAAGGGGCATTGGGATCAATTTCGTGAAATTTATCTACTTTTTCCTGCAATTCTGCAATGCTATGGTCTGCCTTAAATCTTAGAACGTCCCGTAGTATGCGAAATTCACGTTTGCTGGACCTTTCCCACCTTTCACCAAAATCTCCCCAGGAACTGAATGCGCCTCCCTCAGCCTGTAGCCCGTGGTGGTGCTGATTATACGCATGGTTTAAAGTATCAATATCCCCATAAGTTTCTTCTGCCCATTTCACAAATAATTCTTTGCCCTTTTCACTCAAATCCATTCCTCTTTTTCCCACTGTAGGATCATAAGCAGTAGCGCTCCCTGTTGGTGCATCCGCAATGCCCATAGAATCTTTATAAAGCGTTATTTTCTGTATTCGGTGTTTCAAAACCCCGTTTTGATAGGCAATCATTTTTGGATCCCGTCGTACTTCTTCCATCGGACGTCTTTTGGAAATTCCAAGTTTTTTTATCAGCTCCTCGGTAATAGGCTCCCAACCACCTTCTCCATACCACCAGGGGATCAACCCTTCTTCCAGAGCGATCAGCTGAATCTTCTCATGGCTCCAATCGGGCAAATTCATTATTTGCTTGAGGTTGGTAAACCCCAACTCCTTCATGGTGCGAAAATGCTTCCTGATCTCTTCTTCGCCTTCTCCCGGACGCTGAATATACACCACCCCGGCGGGTACTGGGGCAATTTGACGGAATTTTTGCTGCATCGGCGAATCATGCATCTGATCATACTTTTGGTGCATAAAATCATGCCCGTCCTGTGCCATGGCTGAAAAAGCTAAAAAGCCTATCAGAAAGAAAAAACAGTAACTGAATTTAAGAAAGAGGCTATACATTTTTTTCAATGTTAGGTTTAAGTTTCGTTTAACAAGCAGTAGTTTCTCTGCTCAAGAGCAATCTACTTTCGGATTTAGAAGGCCTGCGCTTCTGCCGCAGGAAAAAAAGTAAGGTATCTTCAAACAAAGAACCTCAATTTCTACACCTTCCTCTACCTGTAAACCTACTTTTTCCAATACTTTTTTTGCAAGCCTGTCCAATATTAGCGTTTTTAGTACCTGGAAATATCGGTAGCTGGGCGTTTGGTGGATCTTGAAGTGGTGGGTATGAGTGTTTTTCTGATTACCTAAGACGACCGTGTCATCAAAAAAAGCCACTTTTATACGTCCACTGCTTCCATAGATGATAAATTGTTAAAGTTACGCAGAGAATGTTTTGGGTCGCCGGCTGGCGTAGTTTAAAGGGGAAAGAACCGCCAAAACTACGCATTCTTTCTGTTAGATCCCGGGTTAATAGCATCGACGTCCTAGTTGCCGGATCTGCTATAAACACTATTAGTGTGCCAAACGGAAACTCAAATCCTGAAAAATATAACACAAAGGAGGATTAGTCACCTCAACTTTGTTCATCTATCATACGACACCTAATTAATTAGTTATTATCAGTTGCCACATTAAAGCCCAAATCCACATGTGCTAAATTTCTTAACTAAATAAGTTACTTCTTCACGCCTTTGTTCTCAAATGATTAGCGTGATAGGTACCAATTGAGATGTCTCCATAAGCTTTCGTTTTCATTCCCTGTCCCACAACTTGAGCGCTCTTTCTTCTATTTATAATCAAAGGAAAGTGAAAAATTTAAATTGAAATTTTTCAAGGAGTAGTTTATCAAAAAAAAAATATTTTCCGACCTTCAACAGGCCAGCTCTACGCTCCAACCAGGAATAGAAAAAAACGCTTGGCAAATAAGGGGTTGACCGGATAATTTGTTATTTTTGATCATGTTTGTGGGGTTCAGATACCACAAACATCATCAAAGGTGGGGCATAAGCCAAATGGCTCAGTCCCGCCTTTGTACTTTCTAGTCAACAAAATCATTAAACTCTTTTTGTCGGATAACAGTGATTAAAAATTGCTTTTTTCCGATTTTAATTTATCAGTTTTATTGTAAAATTCAAGCCCATGAAATTACATATAGGTTTTCAAATGTTTATCATGCTATCTCTTTTTGTATTTATACAATGTGTTAATAAAAGTGACAATATTTCTGAAACAACATTAAATTCGCCTAACATCATCATCATCTACGCAGACGATCTTGGTTATGGTGATGTGGGCGCATATGGTTCCACAAAAATCAAAACCCCAAACATCGACAGATTGGCCAATGGTGGTATACGGTTTACCAACGGTTACGCTTCATCGGCTACCTGTTCCCCGAGCCGGTATGCATTGTTGACCGGCGTGTACCCATGGCGCAATAAAAATGCTAAGATTCTGTCGGGTACAGATCCCATGCTGATCGATACGGCACAAATGACACTGCCTAAAATGTTGAAATCAAAGGGGTATTCCACAGGTATTGTGGGCAAATGGCACTTAGGCCTTGGCGATGGAAATGTGAATTGGAACGAGAAAATTTCGCCTGGTCCCAACCAGGTAGGCTTCGATTATTCTTACATCATGGCGGCTACGCAAGATCGTGTGCCTACCGTTTATATTGAGAATGGTAGGGTTGTCGGGCTTGATCCGAGCGATCCGATTGAAGTGAGCTACGAACATAATTTTGATGGTGAGCCTACTGGTATGGACAATCCGGAGTTGATACGTATGAAGTGGCATCATGGCCATAACAACAGCATTGTAAACGGTATACCACGCATTGGTTTCATGAAGGGCGGGCAAGCTGCCAAGTGGGTGGATGAAGATATGGCCGACACATTTCTTGATCATGCCAAACAGTTTGTTGCACGACAACATCAACAACCTTTTTTTCTTTATTATGCATTGCAACAACCACATGTACCGCGCACACCGCATTCCCGCTTTGTAGGTGCCACGGGGCTCGGCTCCCGGGGTGATGCCATCGCAGAGGCTGACTGGTGTATAGGTGAATTGTTAAAGACGTTGGAAGAAACAGGGACACTCGATAATACGCTCATTATTTTATCCAGTGATAACGGTCCGGTGTTGAACGACGGATATTATGACGATGCCGTTGAAAAGTTGGATGGACACACGCCATGGGGACCGTTCCGTGGGGGAAAGTATAGCTTATTCGAAGCAGGCACCCATGTACCATTCATCACCTATTGGAAAGGACGCATTTTACCTAAGGTGTCAGACGCTATTGTATCACAAATTGATTTGCTGACTTCTTTGGCAAGCCTGGTAGGAAGTGATGTTCAATCATCAGATGGACAAAATACAATGAGCACATTTTTTGGAGAAGATGATAAAGGGAGAAGTGAATTAATTTTAGAAGCACTTTCACGCACAGCTTTGCGCAAAGGTGACTGGGTTATGATCCCACCATACAGCGGCCCGGCAGTAGCAGAAAATGTAAATATTGAATTGGGAAATTCCGATACTTATCAATT
>LXQK01000056.1 GCA_001683905.1 Marivirga sp. ANT-B6 | reverse complement strand
TTGAATGACTACAAACCATCATCCCTGGAGTCGCCAGAGGCCTGAGCGCACGCATGTGCGTATACAAGAAACTGGCAGGTATTTCGCCAGTTTTTTCGCTGCCACAAGTAATCGAAAACTGTAGGTGCATATTTTTATCTTTCTAAATTAAACTTCTATCTTTGTCTGTTGTCTGGATTAAAAGCTGGATCTTATCTGATTTTTTCAAGTAGAATTTATGGAAATAACATACTACGGACATGCTTGCTTTCTAATTAACATTCATGGGAAAGCCATTTTATTTGACCCTTTTATCGGTCCAAACAAGCTGGCAGCTCATATTGAAATTGATGCAATTCAACCGGACTTTATCCTGCTTTCTCACGGCCACCAGGATCATATAGCAGATGTGGAGCGGATAGCAAAACATACGGGAGCTCAACTGATCGCGTCGCATGAATTGGTCGAATATTTTAAAAACAACGGGTTAACCAATGTGCATCCGATGAATCACGGAGGAAGGATTCAGTTTGAATTTGGGGAGTTAAAGATGGTCAATGCGGTGCACTCCAGTAGCTTGCCCGATGGTAGCTATGGTGGAAATCCGGCAGGTTTTGTCATCAAATCGGCTGATCAAGCATTTTATTATGCTGGTGATACCGCCTTGCACCTGGACATGCAGCTAATTGCTGAAGATTATAATATCGATTTTGCCTTTTTGCCAATTGGCAACAACTTTACAATGGATATTAGAGACGCCATTAAAGCGGCTAATTTTGTTCAAACGGAAAAAATTATTGGCATGCATTATGACACATTTCCTTACATAGAAATAGATCACGATGCTGTGAAAAAAATAGCAGAGAAAGAAAATAAAGCTTTACTTTTGATGAAAATTGGAGAGAAAGTAAATATATAAAATATATAATGGGTAAAATCATAGCGATTGCTAATCAAAAGGGTGGCGTGGGAAAAACAACTACAGCCATCAACTTGGCTGCCAGTTTAGCAGCATTGGAACATAGAACATTAGTAGTAGATGCCGATCCGCAAGCTAACTCCACCTCTGGCGTTGGGTTAAATCCACGTGAAATAACAAATAGTATTTATGAATGCATGGTAGACGAAGTAGCAGCAAAAGACGCTATTGTGGCTACTGATATCGACTTTCTATTTTTGCTTCCTTCCCACATCAACCTGGTGGGCGCCGAAGTGGAGATGGTAAATCTGGTAAACAGGGAAGAGAAGATGCGCGAGGCACTACTACCGATCAAAGATGAATTTGATTTTATCATTATAGATTGCTCGCCATCGTTGGGCCTTATCACCATCAATGCCCTTACCGCTGCAAATTCTGTCATCATACCGGTACAGTGCGAGTATTTCGCGCTTGAAGGCCTTGGAAAGCTGTTAAATACAATTAAAATCATTCAGACACGTTTAAACACCAAACTGGAAATTGAAGGTATATTGCTGACCATGTACGATGTTCGGCTTCGCCTATCCAATCAGGTAGTAGATGAAGTGCGCACGCATTTTAAACAAATGGCTTTCGATACGCTCATCCCCCGGAACATCAAATTAAGTGAATCTCCTGGTTTTGGCGTTCCGGCAATTTCTCATGATGCGGAAAGTAAAGGTGCTGTAAGTTACCTGAACCTGGCCAAAGAAATACTGGTCAAGAATGGTATGGACCGTTAGTAAAACCTCTCAAAATAGTTTACAATTTCATGAGCGAAAATAAATCACCAAAAAAAAGAAATGCCTTAGGAAGAGGTTTAGGCGCACTGCTTGAAGATTCTGATACCTCCGGCAACAATGAAAGAAGCACAGACAAAGGAACGACCTACAATGCCATGGATGAGATCCTGATTGGTGCTGTTGAGGTAAATCCCTTTCAGCCACGCACCCATTTCGATAGAGATGCCCTGCAGGAACTTGCTGATTCTATTAAGGTTCAAGGTATTATTCAACCCATTACCGTAAGGAAACTGGGCCGCAACAGCTATCAATTGATCTCTGGTGAGCGCAGATTACAAGCCTCCAGGATGGCGGGCTTAGAAACCATTCCTGCCTACATCAGAACTGCTGATGATCAGCAGATGCTGGAGATGGCGCTGATAGAAAATATACAGCGAGAGAATCTGAACGCCATGGAAATTGCGCAGAGCTACCAGCGCCTGCTTACCGAGTGTAAGCTTAAGCAGGAAGAACTTGGCGACCGTGTAGGAAAAAACCGCACGACGGTGAATAACTACCTGCGCCTTCTGAAGCTACCCCCGGATATCCAAATTGCACTGCGTGACAATAAAATCTCTATGGGCCATGCCAGGGCTATAATCAATATTGAGAACATCGATCAACAACTTTCGATTTTCAACAGGATAATGGAAGAGGACCTTTCGGTACGGAAGGTAGAAGCGCTTGTGCGAGATCTGGTGGCGGGCAGCACCAGAAGTCAGGCTAAAGAAAAAGCAGGAAGTCCGGATAAAGAATACGAAATAAAGCAACTGCAAACCAAGCTTTCTTCTCACTTTGGAACCCGCATTCTCATCAAATCGGACGAATATAATAAAGGTGAAATAAAAATTCCTTTTGTTTCGGTCAATGACCTG
>LXQK01000055.1 GCA_001683905.1 Marivirga sp. ANT-B6 | reverse complement strand
GATAGCATGGATTTGGAGCGTGAGCGTGGTATCACGATTAAAAGCCATGCCATACAAATGCAATATACTTTTGAGGGTGTAGAATATACATTGAACCTGATCGATACGCCTGGCCACGTGGATTTTTCCTACGAAGTGTCAAGGTCTATCGCTGCCTGTGAGGGTGCTTTGTTGATTGTAGATGCTTCGCAAGGTATTGAGGCACAAACCATCTCTAATCTATACCTTGCGCTCGAGCATGATTTGGAGATTATTCCGGTACTGAACAAGATTGATCTTCCTGGCGCCATGCCGGAAGATGTAAAAGACCAGGTGGTAGAGCTGATTGGCTGCGAACGTGAGGATATCATTCTAGCCAGCGGTAAAGAGGGTATAGGTATCGACTTGATACTGGAAGCAATTGTAAAGAAAGTGCCTGCGCCATCGGGTGATCCTGAGGCGCCACTACAGGCGATGATTTTTGACTCTGTCTTCAATTCTTTTCGGGGCATAGAAGTGTATTATCGGGTTTTCAATGGTACGATAAAGAAAGGTGACAAAGTAAAGTTTGTCAATACCGGGAAAACATACGACGCCGATGAAATCGGTATTCTCAGGTTAAAGCAGGATCCGCAGAAGACGATTGCAGCAGGTAATGTAGGGTATCTTATATCCGGCATAAAAGTAGCCAAAGAAGTAAAAGTGGGCGACACCATCACCCACGTAGATCGTCCTTGCCAGGCGGTAAAAGGTTTTGAAAATGTGAAACCGATGGTTTTTGCTGGCATTTACCCGGTAGAGACAAGTGAATACGAAGAGTTGAGAAACTCCATGGAAAAGCTGCAACTCAATGACGCATCGCTGGTTTGGGAGCCCGAAACATCGGCTGCCCTTGGGTTTGGCTTTCGCTGTGGATTTCTGGGTATGTTACACATGGAGATTATCCAGGAGCGACTCGAACGTGAGTTTGATATGACCGTCATTACCACCGTGCCATCAGTGCAGTTTCATGCGCTAAAGACAGATGGAACGATACTAAAAGTAAATGCGCCTTCAGAAATGCCTGAACCCAACACCATTTCACATATAGAAGAGCCATTTATTCGCGCACAGATAATATCTAAGGCTGAATATATTGGTGCCATCCTTTCCTTGTGCATCGACAAGCGGGGTCAGGTAAAAAATCAGGTTTACCTTACATCCAATAGGGTAGAGCTTACTTTTGAATTGCCCCTATCGGAAATTGTGTTTGACTTTTTTGATAAATTGAAAACCATCTCGCGAGGTTACGCGTCGCTGGATTATGAATTGATTGGATACAGGCAGTCTAATATGGTGAAGCTGGATATCATGCTGAATGCAGAAAAGGTGGATGCCCTTTCAGCAATTGTACATAGAGATAAAGCATACGACTGGGGCAGAAGGTTATGTGAAAAATTGCGAGAGCTCGTGCCGAGGCAAATGTTTGAGATCGCTATCCAGGCTTCGATAGGTACAAAAATTATTGCCCGGGAATCCGTGAAAGCGATGCGCAAAAACGTTTTGGCAAAATGCTATGGTGGTGATATTTCCAGGAAAAGAAAACTATTGGAAAAGCAAAAGAAGGGAAAAAAACGCATGCGTCAGGTAGGCAATGTGGAGATTCCTCAGGAAGCCTTTATGGCGGTACTAAAGCTGGATTAGCGTTGCTGCGACCCATAGTTATTGACTAATTTATTTACTAATCAACAAGAATGCAGTTATTAGACGGTAAGAAAACATCGCATGAAATTAAGCAGGAAATTGCTGAAAAAGTAAGGACGATAAAAGCTGAAGGAGCGAAGGTACCTCACCTTGCTGCTATTTTAGTTGGCCATGATGGCGCAAGTGAAACCTATGTGGCCAGCAAAGTGAAAGATTGTGAAGAGGTTGGTTTTACATCCACACTGTTACGCTTCGAGGCTGATATTACGGAAGAAGCTTTGCTAAAGGCAGTTGAGGATATCAATGATGATGTGGATATTGATGGGTTAATTGTTCAGTTGCCGCTACCTAAGCATATATCGGTGCAGAAAGTTACCGATAGAATCAAAGCAGAAAAAGATGTTGACGGCTTTCATCCGATCAATGTAGGAAAGATGGCAAAAAACCTGCCCGCGTATATTGCCGCTACACCCTATGGCATTATCCAGCTGATAGAGCGATACAAGGTAGAGACGTCTGGCAAGAATTGTGTGGTGGTCGGCAGAAGCGAGATTGTCGGTTCGCCGATGAGCATATTGATGGCAAGAAATGCCTATCCTGGTAATGCCACCGTCACGCTGTGCCACAGCAAGACAAAAGACTTAAATAACATCATCAAAAATGCAGATATCATTATTGCCGCACTGGGCAGGCCTGAATTTATCACCGGTGAAATGGTGAAAGAAGGTGCTGTGGTTATTGACGTTGGTATCACCAGGGTAGCTGATGAAACCAAAAAAAGTGGTTTTGCACTGAAGGGCGATGTGAAATTTGATGAAGTAGCCCCGAAATGTAGCTTTATCACCCCCGTACCTGGTGGTGTTGGTCCTATGACAAGAGCCTCACTATTGTGGAACACGCTCTTGGCAGCACAGAATGTGATTTATAAATCCTGAGTCTTCAACTTTAATATTGATAGTTTTGAAGAGCAGAGATCAATAATTAATAACAAATGTTTCGCATGCTCGACTAACGAAGTTGAGAGGTATATGAGCCTTTTCAGCTTTTATACATTAGGTTTTGAGTTTTCCATGCCAGAACTAAAAATTTTGGACGGAGACCCAGCGGGGCCAAATAAAACGAAATGCTTGGAGACTACAGTTAATAATGTAAAAAAAGCATTTTAAAGATTTTTTTCAGCCATCTGGAACTTATAAAGACTTTAATTCTTTAGTAGTAATCACGGCGCTTACAGCAAATATATACGCAGTATCAATCACCTGCTTTAACAAAAATTATGATGGAATTATTCGTTGAAAAAAAAATCACCTCAGTGCTTACATCGCTTCCGGTCATGGAAGCATTTTACACTGTACAGGGAGAAGGTTATTACCAGGGAAGAGCAGCCTATTTTGTTCGGCTAGGAGGGTGCGACGTAGGCTGCCATTGGTGTGATGTTAAAGATTCATGGGATGTCTCGAAATTTCCTGCCATAGCCTTAGGTGATATTGTAAGCGCTGCAGCTGAGCATCCCGGCCGTATGGCGGTTGTAACCGGCGGCGAACCGCTGATGCATAACCTCGACGCCTTATGCAGAGCGCTCAGGGAAGAAGGCTTTCAAACCAATATAGAAACTTCGGGGGCGCATCCACTGAGTGGCAGTTGGGATTGGATTTGCTTATCTCCAAAGAAATTCAAGGCTCCACTGCCTGAAATCTGCAATAAAGCACATGAGTTAAAGGTTATTATCTACAATAAGCATGACTTTGCGTGGGCCGAGGAATTTGCCCAAAAGGTGAACAAAGACTGCAAATTATACCTGCAGCCTGAGTGGAGTCGGTCAAAAGAGATGTTGCCTTTAATTGTAGATTATGTTAAAACTTACCCCAAGTGGGAAATTTCATTGCAGATTCATAAATTTATGGATATTCCATAAAACTATGTTTCGACCCGTTCTGGTGCTTTTGCTATTGTTTTTTGCCTTCGGTGCTTTACGAGCACAGTCAAATCAAACCTTTAGTACAAAAAATAAGAAGGCGATACAGCTATTTCAGTCGTCCGAGGATTTTATCATAAGAAGGCAATATGGCAAGGCCATAGAAATACTTCAGCAGGCGCTGCAAAAGGATCGTGAATTTGCCGAGGCACATCTGAGAATAGGTTCCAGTTATCTTGCCACAAATAATGCCGAAAAAGCCCTATATCATTATGAAGAGGCGGTAAAGTTAAAGCCAGACGACAAGGCATTTGTGGGTGGGTATTTTGCCCTCGCCGATCTTTACTTTCAGCGGGGAGAATACAGTAAGGCCGGTGATCTGGCTAACAAAGTGTCAACCTACAAGCCGCTGCCAAAGCATATTGCCAGTGAACTAGATGGTTTATTAGCTAATGTTGCTTTTGCTTCAGAAAAAATCAAAGAACCCCTGCCGTTTAAGCCCACACCGCTGCCGGGCAATGTCAACAAATTTGGCCTGCAATATTTCCCTGTACTTTCCGCCGACCAGCAGCAACTCATCTTTACCCGTAGAATAGGTGCGGCCGAAGGATATGATGAAGATATTGTCATCAGTACCAGGGATGAGAAAGGTAATTGGAAGGATCCGGTCTCTATTTCCCCAAAAATCAACACAAAAAATAACGAAGGTACCTGTACCATTTCTGCTGATGGCAGAATTTTGATATTTACCTCGTGCATGGGCAGGAAAGGTTATGGTAGTTGCGATCTGTTCATCTCCAGGAAGACTGGGGATGCCTGGTCGGAGCCTGAAAATATGGGTAGTGCTATCAATAGCAGCGAGTGGGAGTCGCAGCCATCTCTTTCTGCCGACGGACGCACTTTGTATTTTGTATCTACCAGGGCAGGGGGGGTAGGAAAGCGCGATATTTGGGTGAGCAAATTGGGGGATGATAATAGCTGGTCAGAACCGGAAAATTTAGGTCCCGGCGTTAATACCCCCGATGAAGAGGTTTCTCCATTTATTCATGCCAATGGTCAGACTTTATATTTCGCTTCCAAAGGCTACCCGGGCTTTGGCGGATATGATATTTATACAACATCAATCACAAATGACAAGTGGTCTGTTCCGGAAAATCTTGGGTATCCCCTCAATAACGCCGATGACCAGGTTTCATTATTTATCACCGCAGATGGCACCCAAGGATATTATTCCTATGAAAAAAGGAACCAGAAGGCCTATATCAGTGTGATTTATTCCTTTCAGGTCCCCGAGGCCATACAGGTTGCACAAAAGACCAGCTTTGTAAAAGGTAAAATCTTTGACCGCGAGACAAAGCAGCCACTCAAGGCACCGGTAGAATTGTATAATCTTGCAACGGAAGAAATGGTGCTAAAGGTATCATCTGATTCGATAACGGGAGAATATTTAATGATATTAACTGAGGGAGCCGAATATGCTTTATATGTGAACCAAAAGCAGTACCTATTTGAAAGCAAAAACTTTGATTTTACGAATCAGCATACTACAGAACCAGTGATTATAGATTTCCCGTTAAGAAAAATTAAGGGCGGTGCCAGTACTGTGCTGAATAATATATTTTTTGATACCGATAAATATGAACTCAAAGATAAATCGAAAACAGAGTTGAATAAACTTATTGTATTTCTAAAAAGCAATCCCGACGTAAAGATTCAAATTACAGGATATACCGACGATGTGGGTGCCAAAGCATATAATGATGCGCTATCATTGAACAGGGCAAAAGAGGTGTTTGATTTTTTAAAACAACATGATATACCCACTCAACGCATGGTATACAAAGGGCTTGGTCAAGCCAACCCTATAGTTTCCAATGATTCTGAGAAAAACCGCCAGATGAATAGAAGGATCGAATTTTCCATTTTGTAAGGTTACCCAAACATGAAATGGGACGAATCAGAGCTATGAGTGTTTCTAATCCAAGCTAAATATGGAACATTGATCCTGATGCCGACGGTATAATTTCTCCTGTCTCACAAATTGAATTGTTAAATAATAGGGCATTGAATGAATAAGACCTCAGAATACCGGTGATCTAAAATTCTTATTTTGACGCATATCGGATAGTTCTAAATTTCAACTGCCCGTGTCCGTGAAGGCAGCCTGTACTTTTAATGGCGAATTAATTGGAGAGATTTTTTTACAACGAGTTTTTTCTATTCTATCGAGACAAAACTTACATAGGCGGTGTGATTAATTCTATGGTCGAAATAAAAACGGAATAAAATAAAAAATTTTACATCAAATATTTGTCAATTTTAAAATTTACAAAATGCCAGTTAAGCAAAATAAAATAT
>LXQK01000054.1 GCA_001683905.1 Marivirga sp. ANT-B6 | reverse complement strand
AACGCAGGAGGCCTTCTAAACTCTCCGATAGCGAAATTATGACCATTTTGGTCTTTTTTCACTTGGGCGGGTACCGGTGCTTTAAGCACTTCTATTTGAGCTACGTGTGCAAGCACCTTAAAAGCGAATTTACTGGGCTTGTTTCCTACAATAGGTTCGTTGAACTAAAACCCAAAGTTGCGGTACCTATGATTTTGTTTAAACAACCGTGGGTTAGGTAGTTGTACCGGTATTTCATTTATCGACTCCACGCCAGTAAGGGTCTGTAAAAACAAAAGGATAAAGAGAAACAGGGTTTTTAAAGATGTGGCAACTGTGGGAAAAAGTACCATGGGATGGTTCTTTGGCTTTAAACTGCACATTATCATCAACGATATGGGGGAAATTCTTGGTTTTGCCCTGACCAAAGGCAATGTAGACGACCGGAAGGAGGAAATCATCAAAGATATGTCAAAAAATATCTTCGGGAAGCTCTTTGCCGATAAAGGGTATATCTCATCCTCCCTTTTCGAGATGCTTTTCCAAAAAGGTATCCACCTGTTTACCAATATTAGACGAAACATGAAAAACAGCCTCATGACATTGGAAGACAAGATTTTATTAAGGAAAAGATCCGTTATTGAGACTGTTAATGATGAACGGTCTGTAAAAACAAAAGGATAAAGAGAAACAAGGTTTTTAAAGATGTGGCAACTGTGGGGAAAAGTACCATGAGATGGTTCTTTGGCTTTAAACTGCACATTATCATCAATGATATGGGGGAAATTCTTGGTTTTTCCCTGACCAAAGGCAATGTAGACGACCGTAAGGAGGAAATCATCAAAGATATGTCAAAAAATATTTTCGGGAAGCTTTTTGCCGATAAAGGATATATCTCATCCTCCCTTTTCGAGATGCTTTTCCAAAAAGGCATCCACCTGTTCACAAATATCAGACGAAACATGAAAAACAGCCTCATGACATTGGAAGACAAGATTTTATTAAGGAAAAGATCAGTTATTGAGACTGTTAATGATGAACTGAAGAATATTTGTCAACTTGAGCACAGTAGGCACAGGAGCATAAATAACTTTCTCATAAATATAATTTCTACAATAACAGCTTTTAACCGATTAGTTTCCCATCGACGTGTTAACTGTTTATCCAAGTTTAGGTTTGAAATTCAAGAATTAAGATAAGAGGTGGTGATTAAAGATACCAACATAATATCTTTTGTTTTAATTTGCAATTATATGTAATATTTCAATGGGAAAGATTATTCAACGGGACAAATTGTTTTGATTCACTGTAATTTTAAATCCGCTTTAAAGAACAGGTTCAAAAACAAACCAGCCTCCTACAGCCTAGATTTTTTTGAGAAAGCGACATTTAAGATGCATTTATCGAAAAACTGAAGATTACAGGGCTTTTTTGTGTGCAAAATAGTACTGATAGATACTAGTTGTGTGCAGATTGTGTTCACGCTAGAACAAAGAAGGGGGTAAAAACCCCCTCTATTCGTCGGGGTGGCGGGATTTGAACCCACGACCCCTTGCACCCCATGCAAGTACGCTACCGGACTGCGCTACACCCCGAAATATGCTGCAATAATACTCATTTTTGTAGCGCTCTGTCAACAGTAAAAGCTTTTTTTTGTAACTATATTTCTTGTAGTCTACCAAATCTCTTAAAATTAAATACTTGCAGCAAATTATATAAAGCGTCCTTTTCGGATCTACTGTCGATGGTGAGCAGATAAACGAAATCGGCTATCACTTTAACAAAGATAATCGCCCCGGCCACCCACTCTGCCGTTGCCTTTAAGAGTGATGACCAGGCGTATTTTGCAGCGTGATTGCCAAGCGCTGTCAAGTATCTGGTATAATATCTAAGAAGACCCCAAAGTTATCTTTATTATTCGGGTACTGTGGACCAGCATAGAATTGGATGTCTGGATCTAATAGTAGTTGCTGTTCTGATTTTATCCAATCCCTATCATATTCAAAACTGAAAGCTTTCTTCCCTTCGGCATGATGTGCCGCTAGAACTCCTATCATCTTAGTCTCTGGCATCCCTTGCCAATGCGCATAAACGTATATGTCTGATTTTCCAGTTGCCATTTCTTTATTATAACAGTGCTAAATCTTGTAGTTTTCTTCCAAATGCATCGTCAGCAGCAAGTTTTAGGAAATCTTCCTGCAGGCCTAATACCCGCATTACATTAAAGTATGCACCAATACCCACGCTGGGATCACCTTTCTCTATAAGATATAGCATACTTCTAACAATATCGGCCCTTTCAGCAACTTGAGCCGTAGTAAGCTTTCTTCTTTTCCGCGCGAGTTTTATGTTTTCGCCCGTCTTTATATATTAAATTTCTAAAAGTGGGAGGCTGCTTTTATTGGCATTTATTTCATATGCATGCGCTTGTTTTGGTGGTATTTGCGATGCACAATAGAAAAATAAAATGCTACGGATTCAATACGACTATCAAATTGGAAGTCCAGCGTTCCATTAAGTAAAAAGAACCCTGGTTTGCACGTCTATTGCATAATGAAAAAGCAACCCAATATTTAATAGCAAAGAGGCGGCACGCGTAAGAGATACAAAATAAGAAATCATTACTTTTCTTAAAATTAGGTATTTATGCGCGATTGGGAACGATTATTGTTAATTTTGTGCTGCTGTTGATGACCATGAAAGACAAACCCTACCTTTTGCTAATCACCTTGTTCATGCTGGCGGCATGTGCCGGCCCCCTGCGGCGCCAGGCAAAATTGCTGGAGAAAGAGAAGTTTGACAGGGTGGAAAAAAAGCTTACTAAAATCCTGGAAAAGGACAGCATTAACCCGGGTGCCCTCTACTTATTTTCTCGGTTATACAACGATCCTGCTTTTGAAAAGCAAAGTTTAGATACCGCTTACCTCTTCGCGTTACAATCGCTGAAGGCCTTCGAACTGGCAGAAGAAAAGACACTAAAGAAGCTGGATAAAGCAGCTATTGATAGCCTGGATCTGGTGCAACAAAAAGAAAAGCTTGATAGCCTCGCATTCCAACGTGCTGCGACGGAGCATGATATTGATGCTTATAACAATTTTCTGTCGCGCTATCCGACTGCCGACCAGGTAGTAGAAGCCATAGAACGGCGCAATGCCATTGCTTTTGCAGAGGCAACACGGATCAACACCTATGAAAGTTATAAACTTTTTATGGAAACATATCCGGACGCGGCTGAGCTTCGAGATGCAAAGGAATTGTATGATATTCTGCTATTTGAAAGCAAAACCAAGTCGAAAACGCTGGCCAGCTATATCCAATTCCTAAAGGACTACCCCGCTACACCTTACCGTGAAGAAGCTGAGAAACATATTTTCCAGATTTCGACAGCGGATAATGCCATAAAAAGTTACCTGGGCTTTATCGCGCAGTACCCGCGAAGCCGCTTTGCTAAACGAGCTTCTGATAAGCTTTTCTATAAGTACACCCAGCAAAAGACAGCGCAGGAATTTATTGAGAATTATAGACATCTGCCGGGAGGCGACTCCTTAGCTGCAGCGGTGGCAAGCCAGCGCCACCCAGTGTTCCCTATTCTCGAAGATGACCGCTTTGGCTTTATGGATAGTCAGGGTAAAGTATTGATACCACCGACTTTTACCACCATACCGGAGGCCTACAAATGTGGAGGTATAGGAGAAGATTATTTAGTAATTACATCGCCGCGGAGCCAGATCATAAGCCGCACAGGTAGTGTAATCTACACAGGGCCATTTGATACCGTTACTGACCTCGGGATGGGTTTGTTGAAGATTCAAAAAGGAGATCATTACGGATTGGTGCATAAAGCGGGTTATATAATCCTGCAACCTGTTTTTGACGATATTTCATTGATCAACGACCAGTTTATCAGGTTTCTCAACAATGGGCTTTTTGGGCTGAAAACCATCAGCGGCCGGGATATACTTCCTCCCGAATATCATGATATTTATGCGGAAGATGAATTTATCATACTTGAAAAAAATCAAAAACTGGCAATAACGAATGCTCGCCAATTGGAAGAAAAAGTCAACCAAAAGCCGCATTTGGCGCAATTTTCCTATGATGAAGTTGCTTTGATTGCCGATGGTTTTATGCAAGCTTTTGATGGCAACCTGGAAACAGTACTCGACCATCAGCTAAAGCCGGTAATCCCGAACGATGCGCACCATATTTATCATGTGAAATATGGCTGGCTTATTGAAAAAAGTAATGGGTTTGTGCTGTATGACGAAAACCTCGTGCCACTTGCTGATGAACCGTACCAGGAAGCCATGTTTAATAAGAATTGGATGGGTCTCAAGAAAGGCGCACTATGGGGAATAATGGGCCATCAAGGCGCCATTTTTCCCTCTTTTCAATATGACTCCATTCGTTTGCTGAGTGCCAATGTTGCTTTACTTTTTCAGGATGATGTCACCTCAGCGTTATTTTTTAATGGCATACAGGTGAATATCAAAGGGTATGATTACCTTGTGCAGCTATTAAGATCGCCATCGCTGGATACTGATACAGTACAAATGGAATTTTTCCTTGCCGCTAATAAGCAAGGTTTCAAAAGAATTTACAACTATTTGGGCGAAGAAATACTGTCAGGGATGTATACCACTGTAAATGCATTAAGCCCCAAACACCTTGTGGTAGAGCGGGGTAGTAGAAAAAGTTTGATTGATTATCAAGGTAAAACGCTGCTTCCGATGCGCTATGACGGCATTGCCAACTACAATCAAGGCTATATTTCTACACTGATAGGCACTAAATTCGGTCTGTTTAATGCCGAAACGAATGTGACAATAAGTCCTCAATATGACGTCATGCTACAGCCATATGGAAACGCAACTTTTACAGCCCGGAAAAAGAACAAGTGGGGAGTGATTGATGGAAACGACAAAAGCCTGATTCCATTTTCTTATGATGATATCAGGTACTGGACAGATTCGGTTGCGTTGGCTCAAAAAAACGGGCTTTGGCACTTGGTTGATATTAATACGCGTGAAATTTTGTACGAGGATATCGAAAGCTATACCCTGCTGGGACGGCATAAAGATGCAACAATCATTTCGATATATAAAAATGGCCAATACGGTATATTGAGCAGCGAGGATGGGGAAGTGATTGCTCCAACTTTTCAAGATATTGTAAATTTGGGGGCAGGTGATGAAATGATATTTTTTGCGGAAAAGGCGGCGGAGGAAGAAAATATTTCTGTTGGCATTTACTACGACGGCCAGGGAAAGCTACTCCGCAGGCAGGCGTTTATCATGTCTGAATTGTACGAAATCGTTTGCGATTAACTATAGCTTATATCTTGCTGTGCCGCATTATAGTCGGAAACGCCTTGGATATGTCTTCTCCCCAGAAAAAAGGTGGCTCAATCTTATAGTATATCTTTGCGCCTTAGCGTGCCATAATCTTTTTCACGCAAAGCCGCAGAGACGCCAAGTATTTCTTTGCGCCTTAGCGCTTTAGAAATCACCAATCCTAAAAATAAGCTACACTTCAACTTCATTGGAGATTCTGTGTTTGTACTTATTGTAGAGAAAGGAAATGATTAATAACAAAATTCCCAGCGAGACAAATACCACTGTTTTTGAAATAGTATCAAGCGAGGCGATATCGTATAGGAACAATTTGCCGAGTGTAGTAGCAAACAGTATAATCGCCCCTATTCGTAGATGTTTTTTTCTGTGCAAAATTCCTAGTGCAATCAGTAAGAGTGCATAGATGCCCCATAATATGCTCAGTCCAAGTTTCAGCGCCCCGTTGAAATCGAGGATATCCATCCAGTGAAGCAATTCGCTGCTGATAACCCAAAGGATGGTAGCATGAAAAAGCAAGTCGAAAGCAACTTTGTATTCTGGCTTTGCAAATTCCTGCCTGATATAGGCATAAATGGACATGACCAGAAACGCCGCAAAAATAAAGGTGACATAGCGGATCCAAATATAAAAGGCACCCCTTGGGTAGTAGTCTTCAGGTGACTGGCCGAGATAAATTTCTCTAAGGCTGCTTAATTCCAAAAGACCCTGCGCCAGAAAGACCACCAGTACGAGTACGTTCAACCCCAGATTCAGGTAAGATAGCTGCTGGCTTTTTATCCACCGCAAATTCACCACCGACAATATGAACAAAAAGAACATGGTGTAATTTAAAGTCCATATATTTTTGAAATATAGCAATGCATAATTCGATGTATTGATGTCCCCCTTGATCTCAGAGGCTAAATATTTTTGGCTCCAGTAAGATGCTACTTCTAACTCAAAAGCCTTGTATAGAACAATAAGAAAGAGAATAGGAATGATATATCTTATGATCGTGTATAGCACCTTGCTATCGGTAAAACCTGGTGCCACGGCGGTGGTATGATTGAGGTATGCGATAAATGCGAAGCCAGCAACTACAATAAGTGAAACCAGAAAATTGATATTCCAAAGAATGGGGATATACGTCTCTGGCTGATCGGGGAAATAGCCTCCGTAGTTTACCGACCAGTCATGCAGTATGCTGAAGAAAGACAAAAGCATCAATGGATACGCAAGCTTCTCATACATTGAAACTGCCTTCGTTCTACCTATCCAAAAAAGCAAAGCTGCCTGACCTACCCATAACAAGGTGACCCAACTACCATCCAGCTGAATTGGAATGGCAAGTGTGATAAATACCATGACAAGGCCCACGACAAAATAAAATAAATTCTTATCTGCTCCTTGGTGCCTATAAATTACCAGGCTTACGCCTGCATGTATGACTGCGTTTACTAAGGCAAAAAGTCCGAGAAAGTAGGTGCCAGCTTCGTGGCTATCCAATATTTGATAGCCGATCCCGAAAAAGAGAAACGCATTGATCATCAACATAATGACATCGCTCCTGTTGAATTTTTCCTGTCTGCCAATCTTATAAGCAAGAAAAGTAGCATAAAAGATAAAAAAGAAAACAACAAGGTAGATAAGCGAGAGGGTAAAGTGAGTTTGTACACTAAATGAAGAAAAAAACCACACGCTATAGATAAGCCAGGTCAAAACAAACGAAGCATAGTATAGCGACTTCCAGTATTTCTTAAAAGCTACAGTCAAAATTCCCGTGTTGATAACGGCCATATAAGCATAAAGGATAGCCACTTTGCCAGAGCCATCGCTTAGAAAGAACGGAACGGCATAGGCACCGACCAGGCCGATATGGGCAATGATGGCTTGATCATATTGAATGGCAGCATACACTGTAAAGAGCGTAAACAATACCATAAGTCCGAAAGCCATGGTTTGAGGAAACAAAGCATAATACGCATAGGCGAAATAGGTAATAAAATACATAATGGCCATAGCACCGCTCAGGAGGACTGCGCTAAAACTGGCGTAATTCTTTTTTAGTTTTAAAGAAAATGCCATCAGGCCAATGCCCATCATGTAGCCGAATATTACCCTGGTCAGCGGACTAATCATGTTATTGTCAATGGCATATTTTGCACCTATGCCTACACCAAGTACGGTAATGGCGATGCCGATTTTACTGATCAGGTTTTCACCAATGAACTTCTCAAAGTCTGTTTTTTTTGTTGGAGCCGGTTTCCCCTGATCCTTTGACGACAGTGCGCGATCAGGGTTTATGTCTACAAGGGGATGCGTTGGCTCTGGCACCATTGCAACGGGAGCAGCTTCATCAGGGCCTACCTCCTCGGCTTGCGTCGAAGAAGGTGCAAAATATTTTAAAGAATCAAGCTCAAGCTTAACTGCGGTAAGCTCTGCATTAAAGGCTTCCTGCCTGTGTAACAGTACCTCGAGCCTGTTGAGCAGGAGATCTATTTTTTCGCTGTCTTTTTCCATACATTACAAGGTGTACTTCCTCCGGTACGAAGCTGGTTGAAAATTGTAAGTTAAGAAAATCAATTTGATTGATTACAATACACGTCAAATAGTTGGGAGTCTATAAATTATATGTTCCGCTATGTGCTTAAGGCATGATTCCCATGTTGGGTTTCTTGCATAAAGCAGGCAATATTATGGCCATGGAGCTCCAGGGTAAACTCATAGCCGCTCATGGCTTTAAAAAAAGCCTGGGCACAGCCTGGTCGCATATTGTCATGAAGCTCTATTACGATCACTTTCACATGGGGAAGCCACTTTTCATAGCTTTTCTCAAACATTTCCTTTTCAGAACCCTCGATATCGATTTTCAGAATATCGATTTTGCTAAGCTTAAACTGTTGCATGATTTGCTCAATAGAAATCGCCCTGATGGTGTGTTCCGTTTCATCAGCCACTTCTTCGGTCATAAAGCCCCATTTACCCAGACCATGATCATGTATCTCTAAGAAGGCTGTTTTATTCCAAATGCCACAATTCAGGCAATGTATATCTTCGTAGGCGGCTGTATTTTGTTTTAACAAATCAAAATTGGTAGGTTCAGGTTCTATAGCAATAATAGTCGCCTTAGGGAATTTCTTCTTATAAAATAATGAGACCAGGCCCGTATTTGCGCCGCAGTCGACGATTACCTCCGGATCCAGGTGGTAGTCCATTTCATATTCCTTTTGAGAGAATACGTGATAGAAGGTGGGTATGTCAGTCGTATTATTTCGCAAAATCAATGGTTTGTGTAATCCGGCCAATGTTATTTCCAGTGGCTGGTTCTTTTTCTGCATTCTATTGTATAGAAACTTTAACCCTTCGACGCCAAACTTCCGATAATGAGACTTTGCTCTTTTAAATTGATATGGAATATTCATGATAGAAATTTTAGTACCAGGTTATTACTTTTTGACGGCTCTCATGGTAATAAGCATCTGGTAGTCAGGATCTAAATGGTCTAATTCTTCCTTCCGCAGTTCCTTTGCAGAAACCCCAAATAGTTGAGCGGCTGAAGCCAGCACATTGCCATGATATGTTACTTCCACTTGATGATCAGCAAAAAATTCCTTGCAAAGCTTATTGCATGAGGCCGCTGTAAATGACCAGTACCAGGTGTCTCCGAGCGCCTTATAGTCCATTTGAACAATCCCTGGAACTGTAGCCAGCATGATCCCTCCTGGTTTTAAAATGCGGTGCGTATGTGCCATGGCTGCCTTTACATCATAAATCAGAAGAAGTGTCTGGGTTAATATCACACAATCATAGGTATCGGATGGTATGTTATGGGCAGTGGCTAAATCTTCAATAATGGTAGCCAAAGGATTGTCTTTGTCAATATCCAGGATATCTGATTGTGTCACACGCTCCTGGCCGTATCGTTCTGTATAATACGCGTCTTTGATTTCTAAAACGCGACCCTGGATGTCCGAAGCATTTTGCGCAAGGAAATTCTCAATATAATAACGATCTACCGGCCCACCTCGGTCAAAACCAAAATGCCTGCTAAAAGGCGTGAGCCTGCGGAAATCACCAAAATTAATGCTACCCGTTGATGGAGCACGCTGAGCGGCATTTCTGGAAAATACTGATTTGACAACGCGCCGTAATAATTTCGATAATTTCATTTTCTTTAATCCTTCTTTCAAGGAGACGATGACTTAGTGAAAAATTAGTAAGCACCGAAAAATTTGTTGATGCTTGTGAAGGTAGTTAATTAAAACCAAAAAAGTTAATTTTCACCTCCTTCAGGCCATTCGGGGATGTTATTTACAATTAAAGTACTGTAGATAAGGCTATTTATTTTTACTAATTTGGTTATCGTTATGCTGTTCTTGGCGCCAGGGTTCATCGACCTTCCGACATTGCGGGGCAGCGAACTATTTTTCCAGTAATTTTTGTTAGCAGCATATGCTGGTTATCTTGTGTGGATGGCTTGCATACAATATCATGATCAACTGCATCAGCATATTCTGAGACGTATAAAATAAATAGTATCTTTGTGACATGATTACTGCCGCGATAAAAAAAGACATCAGGAAGCTCACCCTGGCCCAGATTCAGGAGTTTCTAGTGGCTTCAGGAGAAAAACCTTTTAGGGCCAAACAGATTTATGAATGGTTATGGAAAAAATCCGCCTGGAGCTTCGACCAGATGACCAATCTTTCGCTAAAAACAAGAGAATTGCTTAAAGAAACCTTTGTTATTCTTCCTGTATCGCTAGACGAGCAGCAGGTTAGTAATGATGGTACTATTAAGTCTGCCTTTAAACTTTTCGATACCAACATTGTAGAGGGCGTACTGATTCCTGTAGAAGACCGAATGACAGCCTGTGTGTCATCGCAGGTAGGCTGTTCTTTGTCCTGTAAGTTTTGTGCAACGGGATATATGGAAAGAAAGCGCAATCTCGACGCCGCAGAAATTTATGACCAGGTGGTACATATACGAAATCAGGCCGAAACCCGGTATCAGGCGCCACTGACCAATATCGTATATATGGGTATGGGCGAACCCCTGTTAAATTATGCCAATGTATTGAAGAGTATTGAGATGATTACCTCGCCGGAAGGGCTGGGGATGTCGCCAAAAAGAATTACGGTTTCTACTGCCGGAATTGCTAAGATGATCAAGAAGTTAGGCGATGACGAGGTGAAGTTTAACCTGGCTTTGTCGCTTCACGCCGCCAACGATGTGAAGCGGAACCAAATTATGCCGATTAATGAAACCAATACGCTGGAGGCACTGCAGGAAGCCTTACAATATTTTTACCAAAAGACCAGAAATAGGATTACACTCGAATATATCTTGTTCTACAACTTCAACGACTCCTTACAGGATGCCGAAGAGCTTTACCGTTTTATGAAGCAGATTCCCAGCAGGATCAATATCATAGAATATAATCCAATTGCGGAGGCAGATTTTGTAAAAAGCGATGAAGACAAACTGGATCTTTTCACCCGATATCTAGAAAACAGGGGCATAACTGTAAATGTGCGAAGAAGCCGCGGCAAAGACATTGATGCAGCCTGTGGGCAGCTGGCGGTAAGGCAGAAATAGTCTGATCTAAGGTAAAAGATGGCGATCACAGCATCGGTGTAAACGGCTAATTATTCTTACTGGCATTAAAAAGCTTTTGCTTTTCTTCCTTGGAAAGGCTCTCGTATCCTGAGGCAGATATTTTATCTAAGATAATATCGATTTCTTCCTGTTTCGTTTGTCCTTTAGCCGGCTTAACTGGTTTCTTTGGCCCCGCTTTGCTGCTATAGGTTACCTTGATATGTGGCTTTCGTACAAAGAAACTTTGTAAAAAATCCAACGATTTTATCACTGGAGCTCCCAGATCATTTCCTTTTTGAATCTGTCGAATAAACATATATCCCAATAGGGCTCCGCCAAGGTGGGCCAGGTTACCGCCGGCGTTCATGCCGGTGGTTCCGGCAAAGGACACGATGACGTAAAATAAAGCAATGTATTTAATCCTAACCGGGCCGATCAGAAGTAGGAAAAACGTATAGTTCGGATACAGCGTGGCAGCACCAACGACCACTGCATATACACCTGCCGATGCGCCCAGCATTTTGGCATGAGCTACCTGGTCGGCAAAAAATGGTAGAATATTGTAGATAAGAATATAAAAAATACCACCTGCCAGCCCACCCAGTATGTATAGACTTAAAACCCTGTCGCTACCGAGATATTCTGCGATAATCCTGCCAAACCAGAAAAGGAACAGCATATTGAATAAAATATGAAAGAACCCGGTATGGGTAAAGAAGTAGGTGAAGATGGTCCAGGGTTGAAATATAAACGTATCCAGCGACGATGGTAGCGTGAGCTGGTTGACGATCATGGCATGTATATTGGCTGCTCCGGAAAGGGTTAACACCACTTCCAGCACCAATAACACCAGGAACACAATCAGGTTGATCATGATGATCTGCAAGAGTGCATTTTGTGGCCTGTTAAAAGCGTTTTTAAAATCTTCTAAGATTCCTCCTCCATTCATTGCGATAAAAAATTTTCTTTATGATAGTTAATAATATTGGTTGCCATTTCCCTTCCAGAATTTGACAAGAATAAATGCAAATAACATACCACCCAGGTGGGCAAAGTGAGCCACATTGTCACCTGGCACACGTTCTATGCCCATATAAATGGTGTATAGCCCATAAAACATGACAAGATATTTTGCTTTGATGGGTATTGGTGGAAACAAAAGCATTAGTTCCATATTAGGAAAAAGCATGCCAAAAGCCATGAGTATGCCAAAAACTGCACCGGACGCACCCACCATGGGGATATTAGCCTTGCCCTCATAGATCTGCCGGGCATAGGATCTGCTCGTCGCAATATTGGTTGGATTTTCGGGGTTGTTCTCGTAACCTTCGATAAACTCTGCCAGTTGCCGCTTGGCATAAGAGGCATGCTCTGTAACTAAAGACCTGAATTGATCAGGATTCGGGCTCTCGATATACCTTTCAGTGGCTACTTCTACCTTCCGAACTTCATAAAAATTGATGGCAGAATATAACATACTGGCACCCAACCCTGTGATCAGAAAAAAGACGAGAAATTTGCTAGAACCCCATACACGTTCTAGAAGCGGTCCAAAAATGAAAAGCGCAAACATATTGCTAAAGAGGTGCCATCCTCCTGCATGAATGAATATATGTGTAAAAAGCTGGTAAGGCTCGAAGTAGTCGGAAAAAATATACCGGAGCCCCAGAATTTCCGGGAAGTCTACGTTGAGAACCCACTGTACCAGAAAAATGCCTATATTCAATATAAGCAAATTTTTCACCATGGGCGTCAGGTTATTAAACATTGGTTTTTATTTATTAAAAAAGTTGGCGATCTTATTGAAATCCAAAATAACGAAAATAACCTGGCCATTCGGCGCATAATTAGGATTTTCACATCCAAATAATTGATCTATCAAAACCCTCATTTCCTTTACGGCCAAAGGTTGTCCGGGTTTTAAGGCTGACTTTCTGGCAATAGATCGGATCAGGTTTTCTCGTTTATCGAGGGTCAATTCCTGTTTATTTCGTTTGAATTGCTCAATTAAACCTTCAAAAAGCTCCTTTTCGTTGCCTCCGGCGTAGTCTGCAGGACCACCATTGATAATAAGCGTATTTTTCCCAAATATATTAAAATTAAATCCCAAAGCCTTGATGTCTTCCTCCATCTCCATAACAAGGGTGTAGTCGGCAGGATTTAGTTCTATGGTCTGGGGAAATAAGAACTGCTGTGAGGCGCCGGATTTTCGGTGAAGTGCAACGGCATACTTTTCATATAATATTCGCTCATGTGCCGCCTGTTGATCGATAAGCATCATCCCGGACTTCACCTGCGTAATGATATAGCGCTGGTGAAGCTGAAAAGTACTGCTAGCTTCGGCTTGTTGCCCCCGAGGAAGCAAGGCCTCCGGTGTTGAAATATGGTTGGCGGCACTGTCGAAAGTAAGTGAATAATCTTGCCCCTTAATTTTGTTTACGCCTTCCTGATGGTGGGATGCCTGTAAAAAGTTCTCCTCATAAAGCCGTTCCCAATGCTTAGTATTCTCTTGTTGGCGTGCATCGGGCCGAAATTGTTCATAATTTCGCGTCTGTGCTCTCCCCTGGTCCTGCTTGTCCAGGTTAGTTAGGGCATACAGGTTGATGTCATGCTCAAAGTCCAGTGAAGGGGTAATATTATGTGCTCCCAGGGCCTGTTTTACCGCCGCCCTGATGATCGAGTAGATGGTACGCTCGTCATCGAACTTTATCTCAGTTTTGGTAGGATGTACATTGATATCGATATGTTTAGGATCCAGTTCAATAAATAATACGTAAAACGGATGGCTGTCATCTGCAGTTAAGCCTTCGTACGCGTTCAGTACAGCGTGGTGCAGGTAATGGTTTTTGATATACCTGTTGTTAACAAAAAAATATTGCTCACCCCTGGTTTTTTTGGCAAACTCGGGCTTTCCAATATACCCTTTCACAGCCAGGTGCTGGGTCTCTTCCGTACAGGCAGCCAGCTGCTCCTGGTAATTCTTGCCGAAAATGGCTACAATGCGTTGGCTTAATTTACCGGCGTGCAGCTGGTAAACCTCCATATCATTTTGGAACAAAGCAAATGAGACCTCCGGATTGGACAGCGCTATCCTTTGAAATTCATCAATGATGTGCCGCATTTCTACGGGGTTTGATTTTAAGAAGTTGCGGCGTGCAGGCACGTTATAGAAGAGATTTTTTACGCTGATGCACGTGCCTTTGGGGCAGGCCACTGGTTCCTGCTGTTTAAAAGTAGACCCATCAATCTGCAAAAGGACGCCCAACTCTTCGTGCTCCCTCCTGGTTTTCATTTCCACCTGGGCAACAGCAGCAATAGAGGCAAGCGCTTCGCCCCTAAAGCCCATGGTTCTGATCGTAAAAAGGTCTTCAGATTTCCTGATTTTCGACGTGGCATGCCTTTCAAAGCTCATCCTGGCATCTGTTTCAGACATGCCCATACCATCGTCAATTATTTGTATAAGTGACTTTCCAGCATCTTTAATGATTACTTGTATGTGAGTGCTTTTGGCATCTATCGCATTTTCCATCAATTCTTTCACAACTGATGCCGGCCGTTGTACGACCTCACCTGCGGCGATCTGGTTTGCTATAGCATCGGGCAAAAGCTGGATAATATCTGTCATTCAGATTATTTAGGTCTGGAAGACACCTTTATCCTATAAAAAATGTAAGCCGGAAATAATATTAAAAAAAGATAAAATACGTTATTTCCATAAAAGAGATATCCCGTAAAAAAACTTGTCAGCAATAACACAATTAACACCGTCAACATGTTAGCTTGCTTGTCTTCTCTCCGGTGCCTGTTAAATGCGCCGGAGAAGGTGGTGTTACCCGGTTCTATATCCCGCTGATCCATTTCTTGTTTGATACGCGATGTTCTTTGCGCTATTTCGTCCTTCACCGGATCGTAATATCTCGGTGTTATATGAAATCTTTTATACTTTGGAATTGGGCTAAGAGAAGGTATCTTCATAAATTTAAAGCTTCAATTGTACAATATTAAATTTTATTTTACTCTTATCATAAATTGGTAACGCCCTTATGTTTAAAAAAGTTTGCTTGATTATCCTTTTGTGTATTTCCAATCAGATAGATGTATTTTCCCAAAAATTATATAAAAATATTGATTACAGGAAACAGAAATTATGGGTAGATAGCGTATATGATAAGCTTACCGATGACCAACGTATAGGGCAGCTGATGATGGTTGCTGCATATTCTGATAAGCAGGAAAAACATTATGCGGAGATAGAAAATCAAATCAAAGCGTATCATATTGGAGGGCTCATTTTTTTTCAGGGTGGCCCTTTGCGGCAGGCACATTTGACCAATAGATATCAAAAGGTTTCCAAAACCCCATTGTTTATTGCCATGGATGCAGAATGGGGTTTGGGAATGCGGCTGGATAGTACCATCAGCTATCCCAAGCAAATGGCCCTGGGCGCCATAGCCGATAACCAGTTTATCTATAATATGGGTGCCGAAGTGGCCAGGCAATTCAAATTAATGGGCATGCATATTAATTTTGCCCCGGTGGTAGATGTAAATAGTAATAAAGATAATCCCGTCATCGGTAATCGTTCTTTTGGAGAGAACCGGGATAAAGTTACCCAAAAAGGTATAGCTTATATGAAGGGCCTGCAGGACAACGGCATTATAGCTAATGCCAAGCATTTTCCGGGTCATGGCGATACCAAAGATGATTCACATACCACCCTGCCCGTCATCAACCACAGCCTGCAAAGGCTCAAACAGGTAGAACTTTATCCTTTTAAAAAATTGATGGATGACAGCTTGTTAAGCGTAATGGTGGGCCATATTAATATTCCTGCGCTGGAGCCCCGAGCTAACCTTCCTTCCACGCTATCTTCCAATGTGGTGACAGATTTACTGCAGGAAGAGATGGGATTTGAGGGGCTGATATTTACTGATGCGTTGAATATGAAAGGCGTCACCAAATATCATAAACCTGGCGACCTGGAACTGATGGCCATACTTGCTGGTAACGATGTTCTGCTGTTCCCGGAAAATGTACCGTTAGCCGTAAAAAAAATGCGCGAGGCGCTGCAGACAGGAGCGCTTACAAGTGAGCGGCTTGCCCGAAGTGTAAAGAAAATCCTGGGCGCGAAATATTGGGCGGGACTCAACAAATACCAGCCGGTATTTACCGATAACCTGGTGAGCAAGTTAAACAGCCCGATGGCTACCCTGGTAAAACAAAAACTTTATGAAAGAGCGATCACCGTGGTGCGCAATGGTGGCAATCTCATTCCTATACAGGTTTATGATACCGTTACATTTGCCTCCTTAAGTATCGGTTTGGATGTCGACAATGATTTCCAGGATGTCCTGGGCAACTATGCAAGGTTTACCCATTATAAATTACCAAAAGATATCACCGACCTGTCCTATTATACCGATCTGATGTCGCGGCTGAGGACTTACAAAGTCGTTGTCGTTAATATCCATGGCATGAATAATAACGGCAACAGGAATTTTGGTCTTCAAGAAGAACAGTTGATTTTCCTACGGTCGCTTAATGAAAAGACCAAACTGATCGTTTGTATCTTCGGCAATGCTTACAGCTTAAAATATTTCGAGCAATTCAAAAACATCGTGCTTGCCTATGAGGATGATCCAATGGCGTGGCGCCTTGTGCCGCAGGTGATTTTCGGTGGTCTGAGAGCTGATGGCACCCTGCCGGTGTCGGCATCCAAAAGTATGATGGCAGGGATGGGGCAGCAGACGGCAGCCCTTGGCCGACTTGCCTACTCCGCTCCTGAAGATGTGGGGTTGGATAGCAGGGTATTGAAAAACATTGACAGAATCGTGCATGAGGCGATCCTGGATAGAGCAATGCCAGGTTGTCAGATATTGGTAGCGCGAAAAGGGGAGGTGATTTTGCAAAAATCCTATGGCTATTATACGTATGATAAGAAGCAGCCTGTAGATAATGAAACCATTTATGATATCGCATCTGTATCGAAAGTGTCCGGAACGTTACAAACGATCATGTTTCTGGAAGAAAAGGGGCTAATCAACCTCGATGAGAAAGTAGCGACCTATTTGCCAGAGCTCAGGGGAACCAACAAAAAAGATATGGTGGTCCGCGATGTACTTGCGCACCAGGCGGGTTTAAGGCCTTATATTGCCTTTTGGCAAAATACCCTCATCAATAGTGGCCTCAACCCAACATTCTATAGTGTACAGTCGAATTCCAACTTTAATCTTCAATTAGGTCCTGGGCTATATGCCCGGCCCGACCTACCGGATTCCGTCTGGAAGTGGGTCATCAATTCTCCCTTGCTGGAGAAAAAGAAGAAAAGCAAGGACTACGACTTTGTATATAGCGACCTCGGGTTTATGATGTTAAAGGAAATGGCCGAAAGGGTGCTTAACCAGCCGATAGAAGATTTTTTGGAGGAAAATTTTTATGCCCCTCTCGGTTTGAAAACGCTTACCTACCAGCCATTATGCAAATTTCCACAAGATAGAATTGCACCGACTGAGAATGACAACTACTTCAGAAATGCGCTTTTAACGGGTGTGGTTCACGATCAAAATGCTGCTGTACTCGGGGGAGTAGCAGGCCATGCCGGTTTATTTAGCAATGCCAATGACCTGGCTATATTGTTTCAGATGAACCTGCAAGATGGGCTTTATGGGGGCATGCGCTACTTTATTCCTGGCACGATCAACCGGTTTTCTCAAAAAGCCGGCGACAAAAGCCGGAGAGGACTGGGCTGGGATAAGCCAGACCTTGAAAAAGCGAATGGTCCTACATCGAGCTATGCCTCTTCAAAGACTTTTGGACATACAGGATTTAGTGGTACAGCCGTTTGGGTAGACCCTGAATTTGACTTGGTTTTTATCTTTTTATCCAATCGTATCTATCCCGATGTAAATAATAATAAACTAAGTAAAAACAATATACGTACAAGAATCCAGCACGTGATTTATGAAGCCATGTGGAGTTTTGAAAAGTCACTAAAGTAGGCTTTTAACAGTAAAGACGTAAGTATTTTAACGAGATGGTAGCAATTGACTCCCGTTGCATGAGGAGATTTTTAATCATAGCATCCTCGTGTGAGATTAAAAAAACTGTTTTTTTAAGACGACTATAAAATTAATGTCTAAAAAATGAAGATAGGAATTGTATGTTATCCCACCTTTGGCGGAAGCGGTGTGGTAGCCACAGAATTGGGTAAAGCGTTGGCTAAACATGGTCATGAGGTACATTTTATCACATATTCACAACCCACCAGGTTAGATTTTTTCAACACCAACTTATTCTATCATGAAGTAGATATACGTACGTATCCTTTATTTCAGTACCCACCATATGAGCTGGCCCTGGCCAGCAAGATGGTAAACGTCGTGAAATACGAAAAATTAGATTTATTGCATGTGCATTATGCCATTCCTCATGCTTCGGCTGCATTTATGGCCAAACAAATCCTAAAGACGGAAGGAATAGAAATACCGGTGGTCACCACTTTGCATGGTACGGATATTACCTTAGTTGGTAAAGACCCCTCCTATGAGCCCGTGGTAACATTCAGTATCAATGAATCAGATGGTGTTACGGCGGTGTCGGACGATTTGAAAAAGGACACTTATCAGCATTTCAAAATTCATAGGGAAATAGAGGTGATTCCAAACTTTATTGACCTGGAGAGATTTAAAAAGCAAAAGAAAGATCATTTTAAGACCGCAATTTGTCCTAATGGCGAAAAGCTTATCGTTCATACTTCCAACTTTAGGAAGGTGAAAAGAGTCGACGATGTGGTGAAGATATTCTTCGGTTTAAGAAAGAAAATCCCTGTAAAATTGCTCATCGTTGGTGACGGTCCTGAAAGAACTAAAACAGAAGGCCTGTGCCGGGAGCTAGGTATATGTGATGATGTGCGCTTTCTAGGCAAACTAGAGGCCGTGGAGGAAGTGCTGTCTGTGGCAGACTTATTTCTTATGCCTTCGGAAAAAGAAAGCTTTGGGCTGGCAGCTTTGGAAGCCATGGCATGCGAGGTACCGGTAATTTCATCCAATGCCGGAGGATTGCCTGAATTGAATATCAATGGGGTTACCGGCTTTGTAAGTGACATTGGTGATGTAGACGATATGATAGAAAAATCCCTGCATATTCTCGCTGAGGCCAATTTACCAACTTTTAAATCAAACGCCTTGGAGCGTGCTAAACAATTTGACGTTACAGCGATTCTTCCTTTGTACGAAGCATACTATGAAAAAATACTAAATAATAGACTGCAAAAAGTGAAAGCACCGTCCATGGGATAGGTAGATTTACGTAAAAGGAATATTTGACGCTAATTTTACAGAAAAATGATACCTTTTCTTTTTAAATGGTATAAGTTTGTGTTGAAGTTTAGAAGCTTTTTTTTAAGGTATTATCATGAATAGTAACATAAAAGACTCCGGAAAAATACATCATAAGGGTACTAAAGTCTTATTTAAAAACCCTTGGATTGAAAGGTTAAGTAGAAACCATATTAGTATTCCTATAACCATTTTCTTGATTGTATCAACAATATTGTTGTATTGGTCGGCAATAGAAATTGGACTTCACTGGCTTCCAATCGTGGGATTATTCTTTGTGGGTTTCATTGCCTTCACACTTTTAGAGTACCTTGTGCATAAATACGTCTTTCATATGATTCCTGATACGGAAATGAAGGAAAAAATACAGTATAACATGCATGGTATCCATCACGAGTTTCCTAAAGACAAAGATCGGTTGGCTATGCCTCCTATTATTAGCCTTCCCGTATCATTTGTCCTGCTCATATTGTTTAAACTGGTGATGGGAAATCTGGCTTTTGCCTTTTTACCAGGCTTTCTGATAGGATATTCCTCTTACTTGTTTGTTCATTATGCGGTTCATGCCTTTCCTCCACCCAAGAATTTCTTAAAAGTCCTATGGGTACATCATGGCATCCACCATTATAAAAACCACGACGTAGCTTTTGGCGTATCTTCTCCTTTGTGGGATTACATTTTCAGGACTACGCCTAAAAAGGGGTAGTCAAAACCATTCTTTAAATAATTTGCGCTGCCTGAGTCGAAATATCGCGAAGGAACGAAATAGTGGGGTTGTTGTTATATATTTGTAATTTCACGGAAGTGGCAACCTTGTTGTCCTCTTTATCAAATTTATCAAAATTCAATAAAATGAAAACGCAATCTACTACAAATCAGGACAAGCGATATGTAAACCTTTACCTGGAGGCGAACCCCAATCCTAACTCCTTAAAATTTGTAGCCAATTTTATGTTGGTGCCTGAAGGTACCAATTTTGATTTCCCTGACCTTGCGAGCAGCGAGAATTCGCCGCTTGCCCAGGCGCTATTCCAGTTTCCGTTTGTAGAGCGAGTATTTTTCATGAGTAACTTTATTACTGTTACCAAAAAAGAGGCAATAGATTGGTATGAGGTGCAGGACGAAATCAAGACCTTTATCAAGCAATATCTGGAAGATAGTAAGCCCTTAATCACTAAGATAGCGCCGGAACAAGCACCATTTAACGAGAATGACAGTGAGATTGATATGAAGATCAAAAGCATATTGGAAGAATACATCCGCCCTGCCGTAGAGCAGGATGGGGGTGCTATTTCCTTTCATTCTTTCAAAGATGGGGTGGTTAAGGTGCTTTTACAAGGATCTTGCAGCGGTTGTCCTTCCTCTACGATTACTTTAAAGGCAGGCATTGAGAATCTTTTAAAGAGAATGTTACCCGAAGTACAGTCTGTAGAGGCGGAAGGAATATAAAGAAATAATGGCTTTCAAAAAAGAAGTCTGACTACATCATGTGGTCAGACTTCTCTTTTTTAAATAGCTACTGGCAGGATGGCAGTTTTATCTGATTCTGTCTACCGAACGCACAAGGTTTTCATCTCTCCGGATAAATCTGTTTGAAAGGGTGTTTAACACTAAAGCGATAGCAGGTAAAAAGAAGCCTAGTTTATAAGCGCCTTGTTCCTGGGGTTCCACAAGCGATTCCCCCGTGTAGGTCACATAATACAAGGCAAATCCTAGTGTAGCAGCCATAAACAATGAGTTTAGGGCACCTAGTTTCATCTGCGTCAGCCTGTTCTTATACTGGAATATAGAAGTGATGGCTGTAATGGCGGCAAGGATAGCAAGTATGGCAATAGCGACCGTCATTTTGGTACCGATGATCTTTGGGGGGATATTTTCGTCTGTAGTATCAATGGCATAATGGGTAAGAGAGTAAGCTGTAAGCTTTGCTACCTCCTGCTGTTCTACACTCACCTTTTCCCAAAGGGGAAAGTACAATACAAGTAACATGCATACGGCAACAAAAAAGAGAAATATAGATTGAACCCTTTGTATCATGATCATTAAAAAATTAAATTGCAGTGCAAATTAAGAACTATTCAGGAAAAATATGATTCGCTTGAATAAATTTCCTCGATTTTTTGTTCTATCCATGCACTAGTCGATAAAAAATGATCAAATCAGCCTATATTTTAGATGTCATCAGAACGCCTGTTGGAAAATATGGAGGGAGCTTGTCTACAGTAAGGCCGGATGACCTGCTTGCTTATGCCATATCCAGGTTATTGGAAAGAAATCCTGCAATCGATAAAGCTTTAATAGAAGATGTTATTATAGGTGCGGCCAACCAGGCGGGGGAAGATAACAGAAATGTCGCCAGAATGGCCGCGTTATTGGCAGGGCTGCCTGTCAATGTAGCTGGGGCAACGGTTAATCGACTTTGCGCCTCGGGCCTGCAAGCCATTATGGACGCCTCGCGGGCTTTAATGTTGGGAGAGGGTGAAGTATATATAGCCGGTGGTGTGGAAAGTATGACGCGTGCGCCTATTGTGACGGCAAAAGCTGACACTGCTTTCAGCAGAAACGTAGCGTCGTATGATACCACCATAGGGTGGAGGTTCATCAATCCTGCGCTGGCGGCAATATACAATCCGTATTCGATGGGTGAGACGGCAGAGAATGTAGCCGAAAAGTGGAAGGTATCGAGGGAAAGGCAAGACGAGTTTGCCCACGCTACGCAATTAAAATACAATAAGGCTGCTGAGAAAGGTAAATTCAAGGATGAAATCATTCCTGTAAAGGTTCCGCAACCCAAGAACAACACGTTGCTTTTCGACGCAGATGAACATCCACGTCTGTCAACTTTGGAAAAATTAGCATCACTTAAACCGGCTTTTAAGGGAGGCGGTACAGTTACGGCCGGCAATGCTTCTGGTATTAATGACGGCGCAGCGGTATGCCTGATTGTTAGTGAGGAGATCCTTAAAAGGTATAGCTTAACGCCGATGGCGCGTATCGTGTCCATGGCTGTTGCGGGTGTTTCCCCGGACTGCATGGGTATAGGCCCCGTTCCCGCGACCGAAAAAGCATTAAAAAGAGCCGGCATTTCGTTACAAGATCTGGATCTTGTAGAAATGAACGAGGCGTTTGCAGCACAGGCCATTGCTTGTATCGATGAGCTAGGACTTAACAAGGATATTGTTAATGTAAACGGGGGATCCATTGCCATTGGCCATCCATTGGGGGCAAGTGGGGCAAGAATAACCGCTACTTTGCTGCATGAGATGAAAAAGAACAGTAACACGAAATATGGCCTTGCTACCATGTGCGTAGGAGTAGGGCAAGGTGCCGCTGTGATTTACGAAAACCTTGCTGAGGCAGCACAGTAGATATTGCGCTACTTTCTAGACATAGCGTATAAGGGTACAAAATACCATGGCTGGCAGATTCAGAAAAATGCTGTGTCGGTACAGTCGGTAGTCAATGATGCCCTGGCAGTAGTCTTGCAAGGGGAAATTGACACAATTGGAAGCGGAAGAACAGACACAGGGGTGCATGCAGAGCAGCAAATTCTACATTTTGACACGCCCGATATACTGGATGAAGGCATCTGCACGCATAAATTGAATTGTTTACTGCCCACCGATATTGTTGTAAACACGATGCGTCGGGTCAAAGCCGATGCGCACGCCCGCTACGATGCCATCGAGAGAAGCTATGAATACAGGATTATACAAAAGAAAAGCCCCTTTTTGTTTAATCTTAGCTATTATTATACCAAGCCGTTGGATATCGTAGCCATGAATGAGGCCGCGGCGTTTTTACTTCAGATTGAGGATTTCGAATCTTTCAGCAAGGTGAAAACCGATGTGAAAACATTTATTTGTAATATTCAAAAAGCAGAGTGGTTGATTCAAAACGATTTGCTTATATTTTACGTTAGTGCAGACAGATTTTTACGTGGTATGGTGCGTGCCATGGTGGGCACTATGCTTGAGGTGGGTTCGGGGAAAACTTCATTAGCGGAGTTCAAGGAAATAATTGCAAGTAAGGATCGGAGAAAGGCAGGTATTTCCGTACCAGCTGGCGGTTTATTCCTGACGGGAGTTACCTACCCTGCATCATTATATCATTATTGACAAAGATCTTGGATAAAGAAACAAATAGCGGAGAAATAGTTGACTTAAGTGTATTAAAAAGGCTTATGAAGTTTGCCAAACCTTATATTGGCAAATTCTATCTGCTGATTTTTCTCACGCTATTGCTGGCTGTACTTACACCATTACGGCCTTACCTGATCCAGATTACAGTCGATAATTATATCCTGGAAGGAAATTTTGGTGGCTTGGTGAATCTGACACTGATCATGGTCGCCCTTTTGGTGTTGCAGGCTATCGTACAGTATCTGCATACCTATTTCTCAGGCTGGTTGGGCCAATATATCATCAGGGATATTAGAATCAAACTATATAAGCACCTGCTACAATTGCGGCTAAAGTTTTTTGACAATACGCCCATAGGAAGGCTGGTAACCAGAAACGTCTCAGATGTAGAAACATTGTCGGATGTATTTAGTGAAGGATTGGCTGCCATGGCGGGAGACTTGCTCCAGCTGATATTCATCCTTGCTCTCATGTTCTATACCGATTGGGAGCTTACCCTCGTCATCCTTTCGACCCTGCCATTTCTGTTTCTGACAACCTATATCTTTAAAGAAAAAATCAAAGTGGCATTCAATGATGTACGGACTGCCGTTTCCAATCTAAATTCGTTTGTTCAGGAGCATATTACCGGAATGAGTATCGTGCAGATTTTTAATAGCGAGGAGAAAGAATATGAGCGATTTAAAGAAATTAACCAGGAACATAAAAGGGCAAACTTAAAGTCTGTGCTTTACTATTCTATTTATTTTCCCGTGGCTGAGGTGATACAAGCGGCGGGTATAGGGCTGGTGGTATGGTATGGAGCCAAAAACGTACTGGTGGAAGATGTTACACTAGGCATACTCATTGCCTTTATCATGTACATCCAAATGTTTTTTCGCCCTATTCGGATGATTGCTGATCGATTTAACACCTTGCAACTTGGCATTGTCAGTAGCGACAGGATCCTGAAATTGCTGGACAATAAGGAACATATTCCTAACAACGGCACCTTCGCTCCCCCGAAACTCCGTGGCGATGTGGTATTTAAAAATGTATGGTTTTCTTATGTCGATGATCAATATGTGCTCAAGGATATTTCATTTGAAGTAAAGGCAGGAGAAACGGTCGCGTTGGTAGGTGCTACAGGGGCTGGTAAGTCATCAATTATTAACCTTTTAAGTCGTTTTTATGATATTCGACAAGGAAATATAAGTATCGATGGAACAACTTTAACTGAATTTGATTTAGATCATTTGCGCAGTAACATCGGCGTGGTACTACAAGATGTGTTTTTATTTTCGGATACAATTTCGCAGAATATCTCATTAGGGAATGACAACATCACCCAGGAGAAGATTGCTCATGCTGCAGAACTTGTAGGAGCCAGCAAGTTTATAGAAAAATTGCCTGGTGGGTATGATTACAATGTCATGGAAAGAGGCTCTACATTATCAGTGGGGCAGCGGCAGCTGATATCCTTTGTGAGGGCAATGGTGTACGATCCTAAGATCATCGTCTTGGATGAAGCTACTTCTTCAGTTGATACCGAGACAGAGGAAATGATACAGGCCGCTATTGAAAAATTGATGAAAGGAAGAACTTCCATTGTAATCGCTCATAGGTTATCGACCATCCAAAAGGCCGATCGAATCATTGTATTGGACAAGGGTGAAGTAAAGGAACAAGGCACCCATGAAGAGCTGCTTGCGCTGAACGGGTTTTATGCACAATTGCATAAAATGCAGTATAAAGAAGTAGTTACCCGATAACGTTTGTTATTCATATGAAAAGATCACTTTTTTTAATACTAGTTATTTTTTGCTGTAATCTCACAGCAACCTTAGGCCAAAGCTATACAACGGGTATAGGTATTAGGCTTGGCGATCCATTAGGCATTACCTATAAAAGATATTTACCCGCTGACTGTGCACTGGAGTTTAACCTTGGTTCTACCAACGTCGGCTTCTATGGAGCCTATCATAGAAACACATTTAGAAAAAAATCCAAGTACGATAACTTTCGCTACAACGGTTACAACGTGAACTATGCTGTAGCCATTCAGGTGCATTATTTATACCATAAGGACTTTTCTCAACTTACGCCGGGTATGGACTGGTATTATGGTTTTGGCGGTCAAATCAGGTTAATGGGCGTGAGGTACGACTATTTAATTGTAGATGGACCTGCCGCAGGTACATTTGGATCTGATGAGCTCACGAATTTTGATATCGGTCCGGAAGGAATTATTGGGCTGGAGTACAATATTATGAACGCACCGCTGTCAGCCTTTGCAGAGCTTAGCCTATTTGCCGAAATTATTGATAATCCGCTACGGCTACGCATGCAGGCTGCTATAGGGATTCGTTATAATTTTAATTTATAGCGTTTTTATAGTAATCTTAAACTATTTTTTAATTTAGCGTAATTTATCAATTATTTTTTATGGAAGATTTACTTTCTTTAAGTGGCCTCATCAGTTTTTTATCGTTAACCCTCATGGAAATTGTCCTCGGGATCGATAATGTCATCTTTATATCTATTCTAACAGGAAGGCTTCCAAAAGAACAACAGGAAAAAGCCAGAATTATCGGTTTAAGTCTTGCCTTGATTATCAGGGTTGCGTTATTGTTTGCCATCAGTTGGCTGATAGGATTGAATAAGCCACTATTTACCATCTTGGAATTTGGCGTAACGGGGCGGGATTTGATTTTAATGGGAGGTGGACTATTTCTGATATATAAGAGTACCGTAGAAATCCATGAAAAGCTGGAGGGAGAGATGCATGGCGATAAAAACCTCGCCACTTTAACCTTTCAGGCGGCTATCATACAGATTATTTTGTTAGACGTTGTCTTCTCTTTTGACTCAATCCTTACTGCCATTGGATTGGTAGATAATGTGTGGATCATGGTTGTCGCAGTGGTCATATCTTTAGGCGTCATGATTGCCTCAGCAGGTACTATTGCCAATTTCATACACAAACACCCTACATTAAAGATGCTTGCCTTGTCATTCTTATTGTTAATCGGCGTATTGCTTTTGGCTGAAGGCTTCCATGCACATGTGCCGAAAGGTTACATCTATTTCGCCATATTCTTCTCCCTTTCTGTGGAGCTATTAAACATGAAAGTGCGGAAAAAGGGAACTCCAGTCGAGCTAAAAAATAAAATCAACGAAAATACCATTACCTAAGGCGACGTATTTTTGAAAGCTAATTTTTGGCACATACGATCCGCGCATTATGACTTAGGTTGAATAAACCGTTAACTTTTTTTTATTAAAGAAGTTGAGGTGATATGAATTCATCAAGCCCAATTCCTTTCGTCCTGATCATCTTTTTAAGTTTTGCCTCAGCACCGGCTTTTGGTCAGCTGCTGGGTGAAGTAGAAGGGGCTTTTACTACGACGCGGTACAATAAGATTCGTATCCCGGGGGAAGGGGGAGATTTTTTCGATGCTGCTGATAATTCCTTTGACCAGGAAACGTCCTTTGCCTATAGGGTCAGGGGAGGATACACCATCAACAACCGGCATCATATCATCGCTTTATTTGCGCCATTAACTGTCCGCTATAATGGATCCTTCGAAGTGCCTATTCTTTTTGATGAAGAAGAATTTAGCGCCGGGCTGCCGACGAAGTTGGATTACCGATTTAACTCCTACAGGATTACCTACAGGTACGATTTTGTAAGTACGTCTACGTGGCGCTTTGGTGCTGGGCTCACGGCAAAAATCAGGGATGCATATATTGAGGTAGAGCAGAACGGTGTGTCTTCGAGAAGATCTAATGTGGGCTTTGTGCCAATATTAAATCTGTTAGCGCAATACCGGCATAGTAAGATATGGGGTATTTTGCTTGAAGGCGATGCCCTGGCCACCCCTTTCGGGCGTGCTTTTGACCTTCAACTGGCTGTTCCTATACATATCAACGAAAATGCTGGCGTAAAAGTAGGATACAGGGTTCTGGAGGGAGGATCGGATAGCGACGAAGTCTATAATTTTACCTGGATTAATTACTTTCAGGCAAGTCTATTCTATCAGATTTATTGAGTTTTTAAGGTGATTTTGCGTTGGTCTAATGCATTGACGATAGCCTCAAAATCAAGTTGCTCCCATGTCACTTCTATATTGGGGGTCTTCATCACCCTTTCCATGATTGCCGATTGTTGCTGCCCTATGGCCAGGGCTTCCGCATAAGGAACGTCGCTAAACGTCGTCATCGAATACTGTGGTATCCAGCGTGTGCTGAATAGCTGGTGCAGCCTGGCCTCTATTTTTTTGCTGAGTAGAAAATCCGGATCTGCTACCTTATCACGCATCTCAATAAAATTTTGAAAAGCCAGCGTCGCAATAGCATCGGCATCCGGTTTTCTTTGTTTTTGAAAAGCTTCAAAGATCGCAGGCCAGTCCCCATCTTGCTCTTCTATTACTTCATTGAGAATGCGGCAGTCCTCGAAGCCCGCGTTCATCCCTTGCCCATAAAAGGGCACAATAGCATGAGAAGCATCTCCCAATATCAAGGTCTTTCCGTGGCTGGACCACGGATAGCATTTTATGGTGACAAGAGAGGAGGTAGGATTTTTGAAGTATTCACCGGCTAAGTCCGGCATATAGGCCAGGATATCGGGAAATGTGCTTTGGAAAAAAGCCACTAATTCCTTTTCGTTATGTAAAGATTCAAAAGAGGGCTGGCCAGAAAAAGGGAAAAATAAGGTGCATGTAAAGCTTTTATCCAGATTAGGTAAAGCAATCAACATAAATTTGCCGCGTGGCCAGATATGCAGCGATTGATGATCCATCGCGAAGTCTCCGCTTGCCGTAGGAGGAATGCTTATTTCCTTGTACCCATGTTCCAGATAGTATTGCGAATAGTTGAATCTGTCCTCCTTTTGCATCACATTGCGTAGTGCGGAGAAAGCGCCGTCAGTACCAATGACAATATCGGAGGTTACTTTAGAGACTGCCCCCGTTGCACTGTTTTCAAGCTGTACCCTGGCTGCCTTCAGGTCTACATCAATACATTTTTCTCCAAAATTTATTTTGACACCTAATTTTTCCGCTTCTGTAACAAGTAAGTCATTAAGCCTCCCCCGGGAGATGGAATTGATCACCTGGCCCTCTTTGCCATAAGGCTGATGGGTAAGATTTCCTTTTTCATCGTGCATCATGCGCCCCTTCATGGGAAGCATGAGTTTTTGTACTTCTCCAGCCAGCCCTACTTCTTCCAGCGCCCGGTAGCCACGCCGGCTCAGGGCCAGGTTAATAGACCTTCCACCAACTTCCCCAGTTTTGCGTAGGTCGGGTCGTTTGTCAAATACAGTTACATGATACCCTTTTCTTTTTAAGTATATAGCCAGCAGTGAACCTACCAGGCCAGCACCTAATAGCGTAATAGATTCTAAAGAAGCACGCTTATTCGCCATATTGATGCATTTAAAATCCTACTTTCGATTCAATGGCATGTAAAGCTTTAGAGAAAAGCACAGCAAAACGATAAACCTCCTCAAAAGTATTATAAAGGGGGGCCGGGGCAATTCTGATGACCTGTGGCTCGCGCCAATCGGCTATAACGCCTTCTCTTGCAATAGCTTCAAATATTTTTTTTCCACCGTGATCAATGGATATGGATAGCTGGCACCCTCTTTCGGTTGGATTGTCGGGCGTAATGACATGGAAATGGTCTTTTTCCTGCTTCAATTCCTGAAGTAGATAGGCGAGGTAGCCCGTGAGTAAAAGACTTTTCTTCCGTACCTTATCCATTCCCGCCTCCATAAATAAATCTAAGGACGCCCTTTGCGCTGACAAAGGTAAAATATTGGCATTGCTTAACTGCCATCCATCGGCTCCTTCCATGGGCTTAAAACCCTTTTGCATCAGAAAACGCTCTGCTTCATCGTGCCCCCACCAACCCGCAAAGCGGGGCAGATCTGGCGCTGTAGCATGTTTTTCATGCACAAAAGCGCCCCCCACATTCCCCGGACCCGCGTTTAGATATTTATAAGTACACCACACAGCAAAATCAACGCCCCATGCATGAAGCTGTAGTGGCACATTACCAATGGCGTGGGCCAGGTCGAAGCCAACAACCGCACCTACCCTGTGACTGGTCGCTGTAATACTATCTAGGTCAAACCACTGGCCGGTATAGTATTGCACTCCTGCCATCATCACCAACGCTACATCATCGCCATGCTGCTCGATGGCGGCAAGGATGTCTTCGGTCCTTAACGTAACTTCACCCGGTCTTGGGACTAGCTCTATAATGGCATCATCCGGGGCATAGCCATGAAATTTCACCTGTGTTTCCAGCGCATACTGGTCCGAAGGGAAAGCTCCCGCTTCTGTGATTATCTTATACCTCCCACCTTTTGGCCTGTAAAAGGAGACCAGCATTAGGTGGAGGTTGCTGGTAAGGTTATTCATAGCAACAACTTCACCTTCCTGCGCCCCTACCAAAGCGGCGAGTGGCTTTTTGAGCAACTTCTGGTATGTCACCCAGGGATTTTTTGACGCAAAATGCCCATCAACGCCTAAATTTTGCCAAACCTGTAGCTCTTCATCGATGTACATACGCGTTATTTTGGGCTGAAGCCCAAGCGAATTGCCGCAGAAATAAATGCAGTCTTTTCCTTCAATCTGAGGTATAAAAAATTTTTTCCTAAAGTCTTTAAGCGGATCCTGCTGATCTTGTTCTATAGCAAAAGCTTCACTGGCTTTATAATTCATTCATCAGTTATTAATTAGGTTAAAATCTGGATTTAAATATTTCTTGTTGAAGCCCAAGCCAATCCAAAGCATTGGAACCTAAAATCATTTTTTTCGTCTGATGGTCTAAGGAAGAGGCCTCAACAAGCTTTCCAGGCACCTCTTCCCCTAACGGAAACGGGTAGTCGCTACCTAATACAATCTTATCAGCACCCATTAAATTAACAATCTGATGCAATAGGTTTTGATCATGTACCAGCGTATCGAAATAAAAACGCCCCAGATAAGCGAGAGGTTCTACATGGTTATCTACTGCACAAAGATCGGGTCTTACATGGTAGCCATGTTGCACTCGGCCTACTATTGCTGGAAAAGCGCCACCACCATGAGCAAAGGCTACACGCAGCCGGGGCAATTTTTCGAAGACGCCACCAAATATCATGGAGCATATTGCTCTTGCCGTTTCAGCAGGCATGCCTACCAGCCATGGAAGCCAGTATTTAGGCATATCATCTTTTCCCATCATATCCCAGGGATGCACAAATATTGAGGCACCAAGGTCCTGCGCAGCTTCAAAAATAGGAAAAAGCTCAGGCGCTTCCAGGTTCCATTCATTTACATGGGTGCCAATTTGTATACCTGACAACCCTAGCTCCTTCACACATCTTTCAAGCTCTTTTATCGCCAGATCGGGAGCCTGCATGGGCAAGTTTCCCAGCCCTAAAAAGCGGTCAGGATAGTCTGCCACTACGCCGGCAATATGGTCGTTGAGCATTTTAGATAGGTCGAGGGCATGGTGGCTATTGGCCCAATAGCTAAACATCACCGGTACGGTAGACAATACCTGTACATCCACCCCTGTCGTATTGCATTCATGCATGCGCTGCTTCGGATCCCAACAGTTGTCCTGCACCTCCCTGAAAAATTTATCATCCATCATCATCCGGGCACAACATGGTTTGTGATGCTCCAGCCTGATGAAACCGCCGTAGCCATACTTTTCACGCAGATTTGGCCAGTTTTTTGGCAAAATATGGGTGTGTATATCTACTTTAAACATGCGGTCCATGGCAATAGGGTCTGTTGCTGACATATCTTATCGTTTACCTATCAAGTTTCTCAATATCTCCGATGCTTCATCTTATGCCGGCTTTTCCATCACTGTACCGCAATTGTCGCAGGTTCTTTTTTCAATAGAATTAAAGAAATTGTTCATAATGGGGGGTAGCTGGGTGACGATATCAGTAATATAGGCATACTCTTCATAGAGCTTGTAGCCACAGTTTTCGCAATACCATTGAAATCCATCCTGTGCACCTTCATGGCGGTAAGTCTCCATCACCAGACCAACCGTATTGGCGGGGCGGCGGGGCGAATGAGGCACCTTGCCAGGTAGAAGGAAGATTTCTCCCTCTTTGATAGGAATATCTACAGGTTTGCCATCTTCGACGATTTTCAACACAATATCTCCTTCTACCTGATAATAAAATTCTTCCGTTTCATTAAAATGATAATCTTTGCGGCTGTTGGGGCCGCCTACTACCATGACAATAAAATCATCATTGCCTTTATACACCTGCTGATTACCAACCGGTGGTTTGAGCAGATGCCTGTTTTCATCTATCCAAGATCTAAAATTAAAAGGTCTCCTGATCGCCATATTTGAAAGAAATTTAATCGGTTAAAATGTTGAGGCATTAAAATGTTTTAGTAACAGCTAAATTTAACAAAAAATCGACACTTTATAGGAAGCTTTAAAAAATCAAAGGTATCAATTTGTATATTTACCGAACACCGCATTAAGACATAGCGGCTATCAACAAACAATACGACCTTCAGTATGATAGTCGGGAAATTTTTTGTTGTTATTTAAATGCCATATTTAAATGCCATCATCAGTTTTGGTTGGCAGGATCAGACTTTTGTAAAACATGTATGATGAATATAGACTTAAGCGGAAAGAGAGCCATCGTTTGTGGGAGCACACAGGGCATTGGAAAGGCTATAGCAGAGGAGCTAGCTGTTTTAGGCGCTGGAATAACGCTGATAGCCAGGAATCAACAAAAGCTCGAAGCAGTAAAAGCTGGCTTAAACACCTCTTCGGGTCAGCAGCACGATATCCTTGTAGCTGACTTCAGTGAACCCGGGCAATTAAAGCTAACGGTACAAAATTATCTTGCGCAAGGGAAGGCGGCTGATATCCTGATTAACAATACAGGAGGGCCTCCCGCCGGGAAAGCTTTAGAAGCTGAAACAGAGGCGTATTTGCAGGCATTTTCCAATCACTTGATTTGTAACCAGATATTGGTACAGGAAATTGTACCATTGATGAAAAAGGAGCATTTCGGGAGGATCATTAATATTATTTCTACTTCTGTAAAAACACCGCTACCGGGTTTAGGGGTTTCCAATACCATCAGGGGCGCGGTTGCGAGCTGGGCCAAGACCTTGTCATTGGAATTAGCACCTTTCGGTATTACCATCAACAATGTTTTGCCGGGTTTTACAGAAACGGGGCGGCTGGAGTCGCTCATAGCCAATAAAGCCGAAAAAGCTGGAAAGTCGCGCGATGAAGTAGCCGCAGCAATGATCGCGGAAATTCCTGCAGGCCGATTCGCCTCTGCTGAAGAAGTTGCTGTCGCTGTGGCATTTTTAGCCTCGCCGGCAGCTGCCTACATCAACGGCATTAATTTGCCCGTAGACGGGGGACGAACTGCATGCTTATAAAAAATAGCTTATGAATTCTTACAACTTACCCGTTTTCGACCTCCACTGCGATCTGCTTTCTTATCTTTCATCGGTACCGCAAGCCAGCTTTTTGAATCCGGAGATCGGGTGTGCATTACCTCATTTGCTCAATGGAAATGTAAAGGCACAGGTGATGGCAATTTATGCTACCGTGGAGTCTGGCAGTACCCTTAAAGCGTTCAACCAAACCCAGCAATTTTCGGCCTTACTCGAAGACCACGCACAGCATGTCAGGCAAATCCACGATTTAGGGGATGTCACAGATCTTGGACAACAAAGTGTCATTGGTGTGATAGCGGCTATCGAAAATGCTTCCGGATTTTGTGAAGAAAAAGAAAGCCTGGACAATGGCCTCAGGAAACTAGAGAATATGCTCCAAAACCTGGGCAGGATCTTCTACATCAGTTTTACACATCATGGAGAAAATCGGTTTGGTGGTGGAAACTATGCTTCATGTGGACTTAAAGATGATGGAAAATACCTGCTTGAATACCTGGATAAAAGACAGATAGCGATAGATCTTGCCCATACCAGTGATGCATTAGCCTTCGATATCCTGAATTATATCGATCAGAAAGGACTACATCTTCCGGTGATTGCCAGCCATTCAAATTTTCGCAGCATCCATCACCATGCAAGGAATTTGCCGGATGAAATCGTACATGAGATCATAACAAGAAAGGGATTAATAGGCATCAACTTCCTAAGGGCCTACGTACACGATGCGAGGCCTGATAGGCTCTATGATCATATAATGTACGGCCTGCAGCAAGGTGAAGGCACAGGATTGTGCTTTGGAGCTGATTTTTTCTATCACCATGACTTTGCTGACCACAGTCGCATTCCTCTGTTCTTTGAAGAACATGAGGATGCTGGAAAATATCCTGCTGTCTTGCAAGGTCTGGAAAACCGGGCCGTGAAGCTTCCGGCTTTGGAAGGATTATGTTATCGAAATGTCTTGCAGTTTATGCAGCACCATTGGTCTTAAAAAAAGATGAAAATCCTTCTCAACTATATCGACGGTACCCTTAAACCACCCGTATCAGGTGAATACCTCGATAATATCAACCCTGCCAGAGGTGAGGTATATGCTAAAATCCCTGACTCTGATGCGCGCGATGTCGCCGACGCTGTGGATGCCGCCAGGCGCGCTTTTCCAGCCTGGGCGGGACTGCCAGCCGAAAAAAGGTCAGACTTTTTACTCAGCCTGGCGGATTTAGTAGATAGCCATGTGGACGAGCTGGCGCTTGCTGAAAGTATCGATACCGGGAAACCACTAGCCCTTGCTAAGCACATGGATATCGCAAGAGCATCGGTGAACCTGCGGTTCTATGCAACGGCTATCTTGCACTTTGCCTCCAGTGCTCACCCCATGGAAGGCCTAGCGACCAATTATACAGTACATCGGCCAGTAGGCGTAGCTGGGTGTATTTCGCCCTGGAACCTGCCGCTTTATCTTTTCACCTGGAAAATAGCCCCCGCCCTGGCTGCGGGAAACTGTGTGGTGGCAAAACCTTCGGAGCTGGCACCCATGACAGCCTTTTTGTTTTCTGAATTATGTATTCAGGCAGGCATGCCAGCGGGGGTACTGAATATTGTCCATGGATTGGGTGCAAAGGCCGGGCAAGCGATTGTGGAGCATCCTGAGGTCCCTTTGATATCTTTTACAGGAGGCTCATCTACAGGAAAAAGAATAGCAGTAACAGCTGCACCGATGCTTAAAAGACTTTCCCTGGAGCTGGGCGGAAAGAATCCCACCATTGTTTTTTCTGATTGTGATTTTGATGAAGCTGTAAAAAACACCGTCAGGTCGAGCTTCCTGAACCAGGGTGAGATTTGCCTGTGCGGCTCTCGCATTTTTGTGGAGAGGAAAATTTACGGAAAATTTAAGCGGGCGTTTCTTCAGGAAGTCGCCCAGCTTTCGATCGGTGACCCATTGCATCCTGATACCTTTATTGGAGCTGTGATTTCTGAGGCTCATGCGCAAAAAGTGATGGATTATATCCAGCTGGCGAAGGAAGAAGGAGGAAATATATTGATAGGAGGTAAGCGGCACCTTATGGAAAAGGAGCATGCAGGTGGTTTTTTTATCTTGCCTACGGTGATAGAAGGGTTGTCTTATGACTGCCGTTGTAATCAGGAAGAGATATTCGGACCAGTCGTTTCCATCATGCCCTTCGACACGATGGAAGAGGTTCTGCATGATGCCAACAGCACGCCTTATGGTTTAGCAGCAAACATTTGGACGCTCAATGTGCAAAAAGCACATCAGGTGGCACAGCAGTTAGATGCTGGAATTGTTTGGGTAAATTGCTGGCTGCTAAGGGATTTGCGGACGCCCTTTGGAGGGGTAAAGCAATCGGGCATTGGTAGAGAAGGCGGTTTCGAAGCTTTGCAGTTTTTTACGGAGTCTAAGAATATATGCATAAAGCACTAAGACCAACTTGATCTCAAGTTGGTCTTAGTGCTTTATGCGGTTTAAATGCTAAAATTACGACGTAGCTAAAGGATGTCTTACCAGCTCAGGCTTCTCCCTTAATTTTGCAATTTTGAAAGCTTTCTTTTGCTTATGGTTACAGAACGAGCACTTATAGAATTTAAGTAACTCTCCGCCTTCTACAGTAGAAGGTGATTTTATGATTTCTTCCTTGGTCACCATCAAAGTCTGGTAATTACACTCACCACACTTATTAGCATGCAAATGGCCGATGTATTTTTCAATTCTGGTAAACATGGTTTCCTCATCGATCCAAACATCATAATCTACAGAAAATAAATTTTCCTCAGCCTGCATACCTTCATCAAGATAAACGTCTTCATCCTGCTCACTCAAAAGCTTCATAGGCTTACCAGTTTTAGGGGATATTCTTGGAGAATATCGTAGCTTTTTCAGCCGTTTCTCAATGAAGAAGGGATAGTAGAATTTCAAGAGGTTATTAATCACAACCCCTATCAATGTACCCACCATTGACGTAACTAAAATTTTGATAACGAAACTGAAAAATTCTTTCTCTACAGCTTGAAAATTATAGTATAATCCTGCAGCTACGATAAAAGAAAGGCTGGCTAACCATAAAAATTTTATCTCGTTTAAGTTGATAAAATCGTATCTGGCCTTTTTATCACCGGTAAATACCAGCTTAGCCAAATGGTACAACAAGATGATAACGCCCAAAGTGAGGAATACATAAAAACCTCTCATACCCCAGAAGTTAATCTTTTCAATAAATGTGGTTGGTAAATCCTGAATCATGATTAAATATTAATTGTGTCTAAAAATGTTTTCTCTATTCGCAAGGGGTTGTTTCGGCCGTTTCACTGGTTAACAAACCATTACTTATAGGTTAATACTTTATACTCTAATAAAGTAACCACTAAATTCTACAATTTTTCTGGAATCATTGTAGTTAAAATATGACGATATAAAGAAATTTATTACATCTATTATATTTTTAGTAAAAAACTTTAAAAAAAAGAGCGCTTTTTGATTCGAAGCGCTCTTGATCTGGTATAGATACATTTTAACACATAAAAGTAATACTATAAGTTATTTAGAATGAACCTGGTCATCATTTGGTGAAGGTGCAGGGAAGTGTTGCCACCGGAGATTCCATGGCTTCTGTTGGGATAATAGAAGGTTTGAAACTGTTTGCCCGCTGCAATGAGAGCATCTTCCAGTGCTACAGCATTTTGAAAATGTACATTGTCGTCACCTGTACCGTGGACAAGTAATAGGCTTCCTTTCAACTTATCGACATGTGTGACAGGCGAATTATCATCATATCCACCGGGGTTTTCCTGTGGGGTTTTTAAATATCTTTCTGTATATATTGTGTCATAAAACCTCCAATTTGTTACAGGCGCGACTGCTATTGCTGCTTTAAATACATCGGCACCCTTCATTAATGCCAGCGAAGACATGTATCCGCCATAGCTCCAGCCCCAAATCCCTATCCTGTCTGCATCAATATAAGGAAGCGAACCCAGATATTTTGCTCCGGCTATTTGGTCTTCCACTTCATATTTTCCGAGCTGAGCATATGTGATATGTTTAAACGCTTTGCCCCTTCCTCCTGTACCACGGTTATCGATACACGCAACGATATACCCTTGCTGTGCCAGGTGGTTAAACCAGGCCTCCCTGGTGCCTCCCCATTGGTCCATTACCTGCTGAGACCCAGGCCCCCCATATACATACATTAGCACAGGATATTTCTTAGACGCATCCATGGTCGGCGGCTTAATCATATAGCCATGCAATAGGGTGCCATCGCCAATTTCAAAGTCGAAAAATTCTTTCGTTTGATAATTATATTGATCTAACCTGGTTTTCAAGGCCTGGTTATCTTCCAACACTTTAATCATTTCGCCGGTAGGGGCCCGGTGTAACGTTACCTGCAGCGGATGCTCGGAAGAAGAATGGGAATCGATAAAATACGTAAAGTCCGGATTCATATTAATATTATGAACGCCTTCCTGAAGCGTTAGCTTCTGCTTGCCCTTTCCGCTCAATTTGATGGAAAAAAGCTGGCGCTGAATCGGAGCGTCCTCGGTGGATACATAGTAAATCAAATTTCTTTGCTCATCGATCCCCACCAAGCTGGTTACTTCATACTTTCCCTTTGTTACCTGCTTCAGCAGCGTACCGTCCATCCTGTGATGATAGATATGCTTATAGCCATCTTTCTCACTGGTTCTAATAAAGGATTTACCGTCTTTTAGATACTGAAGATTATCATTATAATCCAGGTCTACATATGTTTCGCTTTCTTCCAACAAGATTCTTTTGGCTTTGCCATTGTTGACATCCGCGTGGTATATCTCCAGCTTATTCTGTAGCCGGTTGATCTTGATGATCGATAAAAGGCCTCGAACGGTTGTCCAGTATATGCGGGGAATATAAACGTCAGATTCGTCTCCCAGATCAATGGGGACACTTTTTTTCTCATCTAAATGGAATACAGTAATGCTGACCGTAGCGTTTTTCTCCCCAGCTTTAGGATATTTGTAGACGTAGTCTCTTGGATATAGCTCACCCCACAATTGCATATTGTATTCCGGCACATTGGTCTCATCAAAAGTGAAATAGGCGAGGTTCTTTCCATCGGGTGACCACTCGAAGGCCTGTGCCATAGAAAATTCTTCCTCGTATACCCAATCCGCACTACCATTGATAATTTCGTTTACCTTGCCACTGGTGGTCACCTGGTGTAGTTGCATATCGGCAAGACTTACATAGTACAAGTTATTATCCCTGACAAAAGCAACTTTGGTCCCGTCTGGAGAAAATGTGGCATACGACTGCTTACCGCCTTCAGCAAGCTTGACGAGGCGCTTTTTCTGCATGTCATATACATAAAAGTATGCTTTCGATGATCGTCGGTAAATGCTTTCTTTCTCTGCGCTGATCAGAAGCTGGTTCTCGGATGGACTAAAGGAATAACCACTGATCTTTATGGGTGTTTGGGAGCCCTGTGGTACCAACGCAGTACCCGAAACGATCGTCTCTACAGTTTCTCCGGTAGTAATGGCGTATTTTATAATTTCACCGTTTTTCAACGCCGTGTAGTACCTGCCATCTTTCATCCAGTTGACGCCATATACAGATTTCTCAGAAAAGGCGTCGTCGGCATAAATCGTCTCCAGCTCGATAGGTTGCTGCTGCGCAGACAAATGGGTAAAGGATAATGTACCCACTAAAATTAATATATTAATAAGCTTCATATAATAAAGAGTAGTAAATGTAAACGTGTAGGAATTAGTTTTATTGAAAACAAAAAATCAACCCTCAAAAAAAAGGATTGACTTAACATGAAGTAACAGGATGGCGAAGAGGTGATCCAGGTTATTTTAAAACTTGGTCACCTAATAATTGGCGGACTGCACTGGCTATGCCTGCAGGATCGAACCCACATTCCTTATGTAGTTCCAGCTGCTCGCCATGCTCAACAATTTTATCGGGTATACCCAGCCTTTTTACAGTAGCCGAATATTGATGGTCGGCCATAAACTCCAGAATAGCACTTCCCATACCGCCCATGAGGCACCCATCCTCTACCGTGATGACTTTGGTATATTTGCTAAAGACTTCATGGAGCAAAGCTGTATCCAACGGCTTTACAAATCGCATATCATAATGTGCAGGATAGAAATCCTCGTTAGCCAGCATATTGCAAGCCTCAACAGCATAATTTCCGATATGTCCTATCGTCAAAATAGCTACTTCCTCCCCATCACAGATTTTTCTTCCTGTACCCACTTCTATTTCTTCCATTGGTGTCTTCCAAACCGGCATCACACCTTCACCCCGTGGATACCGGATGCAAAACGCATCTTTTTTCTGCAGTTGTGCGGTATACATCAGGTTACGGAGCTCCGATTCGTTCATCGGTGAAGAAACTACGATATGCGGTATACAGCGCATGAAGGCGATATCATATGCTCCATGGTGCGTAGGGCCATCGGCCCCGGCAAATCCTGCCCTGTCGAGGCAAAAGATAACAGGCAAGCGCTGCATACATACGTCATGAATCACCTGATCGTAACCCCGCTGCATGAAGGTACTGTAAATATTGCAAAAAGGGATCAAGCCCTGAGTTGCCATACCAGCCGAAAACGTTACCGCATGCTGTTCGGCAATGCCCACATCAAAGGCGCGGTCGGGCATTTCCTTCATCATAATATTCAGAGAGGAGCCAGAAGGCATGGCAGGCGTGATACCCACGATTTTGTCATTGGCTTTCGCCAGCTCCACAATGGTGTGGCCAAATACATCCTGGTATTTGGGTGGCTGCGGCATATCATATATCTTCTTTCGGATCTCGCCGGTCAGTTTATCAAATTTACCCGGCGCGTGCCATTTGGTCTGGTCTTTTTCTGCCAGCGCATATCCTTTGCCTTTTTTAGTGATACAATGCAGTATTTTTGGGCCTGGTATATGTTTGAGGTCATTCAGCACGCTCACCAAATGATTGACATCATGGCCATCGATAGGGCCAAAATACCGCAGGTTCAACGATTCAAAAAGGTTGCTTTGTTTTAATAGGAAAGTCTTGATACTTGCCTCCATCTTCGAGACAATATCTTGCGCACTGACGCCAAACTTGCTGATCTTACCCAATACATGCCAAACTTCATCCTTAAATTTATTGTAAGTCTGTGAGGTGGTGATATCGGTAAGGTAATCTTTCAGTGCGCCTACATTTGGATCTATCGACATGCAGTTGTCATTCAATATAATCAGCACATTGGAATTGGATACGCCGGCATGGTTCATAGCCTCAAAAGCCATCCCTCCGGTAAGGGCCCCATCACCAATGATCGCGATATGTTGTTTGGTTTTATTATTTTTTAAGTGAGAGGCTACAGCCATGCCCAGGGCCGCCGATATCGACGTGGAAGAATGGCCGACACCAAAAGTATCATAGTCACTTTCACTTCGTTTTGGAAAACCCGACAGCCCCTTATACATTCTGTTTGTATGAAAGGTGTCCCGTCGGCCGGTAAGAATTTTGTGCCCATACGCCTGGTGGCCTACATCCCACACCAACTGATCTTCAGGCGTATTAAAAACATAATGCAAAGCCACCGTCAACTCAACTACACCCAGGCTGGCACCAAAGTGACCGCCATAGATAGAAACATTGTCAATGATAAACTGCCGCAGCTCTCCGGAAAGGGCCACCAACTGGGTTTGGTCTAATTTTCGTAAGTCTTCAGGAGCGTTAATCTTGGCTAATAATTCGCCGGGCTTTATTAACATGGTAGGAGTTTTTTTAATACGCACATAACAAAATAAAATCTCAAATGTTCACCCAGTACATTTGAATATTCACATCTTAACATTTCGTAAAATTACATTATTTTTCAATAACACTTTATTTAATTAGTTTATTAAGTAATATATTTGGCAGGATGCAAAGCGTAGTCTGGATTAATTCTTTTACATTATAGGCATTTTCTTTGAGTTTCGAAATAAAATTACCTCTTTTTGAAGGACCTTTCGACCTACTGCTCTTTTTTATCGAGCGAGACGAGCTGGATATTTACGATATTCCCATTGCTAAGATCAACAGGGAATTTTTTGACTACTTGCGCCATTTGGAGCAACTCAATATCGAGGTGGCAAGCGAATTTATTTTAGTAGCTGCTACCCTGATGCGCATCAAGGCTAAAATGCTTTTGCCGCGTCCGGTACTGGACGACCTGGGCAACGAAATTGATCCGCGCGAAGAACTGGTAATGCACCTGCTGGAGTATAAAAAGTACAAAGCCGTGGTACAGGACCTCGCAAACCTGGAGGAGGCAAGGATGCAAAAAGAAATGCGCGGCAACGTAGCACAGGAAATTATAGCATTGGCCCAAGTGACCGATATAGAGTCAGAACTTCAAGATATGGATCTTTATAAGCTCCTGCGGGTATATCAGCGGGTCATCAAAAGATATGAACTTGAGCAAAACAGGCCCGTGCATACCGTTATTCAATACCCCTATACCATCGCCGGGCAGAAAGAATTTATTCTTCAGCTCATGGAAAATAATAAGCCTGTCTCTTTCGAAAATGTTATCGCCATGGACCCGGTCAGAATGGCGGTGATCTATAATTTCCTTGCCATACTCGAACTACTCCAGCTCCAGCTCATTACATTAAAAATAGGATTGGGATTTAATAATTTTTGGATAGTGAGAAAAGAGGGCGCCTTGGTAAGTTAATGGATCTGGATTCAAAGAAAATATTTAAGACGTTGAACCCCAACAAAGTATGGATTCCTGTGCTTTTTGGGCTAGGTATTGTTTTCTACCTCTTCTACAGCGACCCCGACCTAACCGTCGACAAGCTCCGATTGATATTTGATGCCCGTACCACCTCCGTCATCCTCGCCTTTGCCGTCTTACTGGCCCGCGATATCGGCTACATCTATAGAATACGCACCCTTACCGACAAAAGCCTCTCGTGGGGCAGCAGTATTTACGTCATCATCTTATGGGAATTTGCCTCCGCCGTCACCCCATCCGTAGTTGGCGGTACCGCGGTAGCTGCTTTTATCTTGCTCAAAGAAGGTATCAACTTAGGCAAATCACTTGCCTATGTAATGCTCACTGCGATTTTAGACAATATGTTTTTTGTAATCGCCGCCCCGTTGGTGATCCTTTTTACCCAGGGCGATATCTTCCCTAACATTATAGGCATCGAGTCACGCCTGGGCAACAGCCTCCAGTATATCTTTATTTTCAGCTATACACTTATAGGCATTTACACTTTCATCATGGCATTTGCCCTCTTTTTCAGGCCGCGCGCTTTTAAATGGATTTTAATCCGCCTCACCTCTATCAAGTTCCTGAGGCGGTGGCGATATGCTGCGTATGAGCATGGCAACGAAGTAATATGGGCTTCTTCCCAATTGAAAGGCAAGGGCAAAACGTACTGGACCAAAATTATTGCATCAACCATCTTTATATGGTCGGCGCGTTATATCATGCTCAACTGCCTGATTTCTGCCTTTACCGATGTCAACCTGGGCGAACATATGCTCATATTTTCCCGCCAAATCGTGATGTGGATATTGATGCTCGCCTCACCTACGCCCGGCAGCAGTGGTACCGCCGAGTTCTTCTTTACCCAATTTTTCAATAGTTTTCTAGGCGACTACACCTTCGTTACCAACATTTTCTGGCGCATGATGTCCTATTACCCGTACCTGATATTAGGAGCGATATTCCTTCCCAGATGGATTAAGCGAGTATTTTTCAAGAAAAAACCAAAAGCGTCCGATATCTCACAGGCTTAATCTGGGCGTGCCCCTGCGGGTCGGGCTTTACATTCCAAGTCCGGCAGCTGCACACCCTCCCCGCTGCGGGCTTTCCACTACAATCCCTCACGTAAAAAAAACCCGGTACAGCCAACTTAGCGTTAGACATACCGGGTTCATCTGTCAGGGTAAACCTAATAGTAGCTACTTAAACTCTTTCAAATGCTGAGAAAAAGAAACTGCCTTCCTGTGCAGCATTTTCATCAGAATCAGAACCGTGAACAGCATCT